>CAZFHV010000045.1:0-19809 GCA_964519095.1 uncultured Chromatiaceae bacterium
ACGCTGTCTGAGCGACACCCGAGGATCCCCCCTCAGCCCAGTTGATAGCCGACGCCGCGCACCGTCTTGATCGGCACCGAGGGGATCTTCTTGCGCAGGTTGTGGATGTGTACCTCCAGGGCGTTGCTCTCCACCTCGCCGTCCCAGCCGTAAAGGGAATCCATGAGCCGCCTTCTCGACACCACCCGACCCGAGGCGCCAAGCAAGATCTCCAGCAAGGCGAACTCCCGGGGCGCCAGCTCGATGGTCTGGCCCTCGGCGCTGACCCAGTGGCCGGCGGGGTCCAGTAGGAGCCCCTCGAAGCGCAGGACCGGCTCGGCGTTGCCCTGGGCGCGCCGCACCAGGGCCCGCAGCCGGGCACTGAGCTCGTCGAGATCGAAGGGCTTGATCAGATAGTCGTCCGCCCCCGCATCCAGGCCCGCTACCCGATCGGCGACTCGGTCACGGGCGCTGAGGATCAGCACCGGGACCGCGGCTCCACGCTGGCGCAGCTCCCGCAGCACCGCCAGGCCCGACTTGCGGGGCAGGCCGAGGTCGAGGATCACCACGTCGAAGTGATCCCCCGCCAGCGCGGCCTCCGCGGCGCACCCATCGCGCAGCCACTCCACCGTCCAGCCCCCGAGGGTCAGGTCGGTGCGCACCCCGTCGCCCAGCAGTTCGTCGTCTTCGACCAACAGCGCCCGCATCCGCGAGATCCCCCTTCAGGCTCGGCGCCAGAAAAAGACCGATTCGCCAGCAGCATTCTAGCCCCAGCGCGGGCTCGCAGCGGCACCTTCCAGCTATCGCCCGTTCTGCGACCGAGTTTCGATACCGGCATAAGGTTCCCTTAAGGTTCCCGCCCTAGTCTCCCCTCTCGGCTAGGAGTGGGTCGAGGGTCCCTAAGCTTCGTCGCCCGCCCCCGCTCTTGGTCGTCGGATCGAGGTGCCCTGGTCCGCCGATCCGCTCGCCGCCGGCCCCCTCCCGCTTCCGGCGGCGAGTCGGATCCCGGGGCCCGGGAAGTCAAGAACCTCGCCCTTGTGACAGTCCACGCCAGGAGACCATGCGATGACGCACCGAAGCGATTTGCCCCGGGGAATCCTGCTACTGACCGGCGCCCTGCTGGCTTGGCCCGGCCTGAGTCAGGCCGCGAGCTGCGCCATCTCGCCGCAGAACCCGACCGTCAACACCGGCCAGTCGGTGACCTGGTCCGCCACCTATACCGGCTTCTCGGGCACGCCCTCCTATAGCTGGACCTTCCAGGGCGGCAATCCGAGCTCGAGCACCAGCAGTACGCGAACGGTGAGCTACGCTAGTGCAGGGACCTTCACCACCAGCCTGCGCCTGACCCAAAGTGCCACCACTGCCACCTGCTCGACCAAGATCAGCGTACAGGTGCCTGACACTCAGGCCCCGACGGCGCCGACCAACCTCTCCGCCGCGCCGGCGAGCACCACCCAGGTCAATCTTGCCTGGACCGCCTCCACGGACAACCGGGGCGTCACGGGCTATAGGGTCGAGCGCTGCACGGGTGCGAGCTGCACCAGTTTCGCCCAGATCGCCACCACCACCACGACCAGCTACACCAACACCGGGCTGACCGCCGCCACCAGCTACCGCTATCGGGTGCGGGCCACGGACGCAGCGGGGAACCTCAGTGGTTACTCCAACATCGCCAGTGCTGCCACGCCGCCCAATATCTCCATCAACTCCACCAGCCAGGACTCCACGACCCCCGTCACCGCCGCCGTGCCGGAGCAGAGCAAGGTCATCAACCCCCAGTACAGCGTGCTGGCGATCAACGACCTCGGCATGCACTGTGGAGACCTCGATACGCGTATCGCCAGCATCCTGCCGCCCTTCCAGGTGCTCCTGGCCCAGGTGATCCAGAAGGGGGCCGAGCCCACTCTCAACCCCGCAGGCGTGAGCCTTTACTACTCGGCGGCCTCCAACCCGAGCGACCCCATCCTGAGCCAAGGCCTCTTCGAGGGCAGGAAGAGCAACGGCACCACCTACAAGACCAACTTCTGGGATGCGGTGGCGCGGGGCGCCTATGACCCCTTCTACCCCGGTGGTCTGGGGATTACCCCGCTCGCAACCGGCGCCTTCCCCACCACGGACGATATCGGGCTCCCGGTGCCGAATGTGGAGAACCTCTACATCGGTCCCGACGGCCAGGTGAAGAGCGGTGACGAGAGCCTGACCGCCGTGCAGCACGCCATGCCAGGCATCGCCAACCCCTATCGGGCCAACAGCCCGCAGCTGGTGGAGGAGCGCTACGCCGATAAGCCCTTCTTCGTCAACTTCCCCTTCGGCTATGTGGCCAACGACGTCAACTGGTTCGAGGGGGCCGGCATCCCCTTCGCCGCTTTCGATGACTTCGGGCGCCAGAACGCCTATCCGCTGGTGCGGGTCCAGGCCAGGAACGCCTCGGGGACCGTACTTTCGACCGTCGACACGGTGCTACCCATCTCCGGGGAGGCGAGCTGCGTCAACTGCCACGCCGCCGCCATCGACGTCCCCAGCTCACCCAACAAGGGGGTGGCCAACACCCGGCTGTCCAACGCCAGTTTGCCCGTGGAGACCAGCCTCAGCGATCCGGATGCCGCCATGCCGGACGCCGTGAGCATCGAGTACGCCTCGGACATCAACGTGCTGCGGCTCCATGACCTCAAGCACGGGGCCAAGTACGTGAGCACCGCCTGCGACAACGTCCCCGCTGGGGAGAACTGCCTCACCACCGCGGCGGCGCCCTGCACCCTCAACAGCGCCAATCCCAATGGGACCGCCAGTTGCCTTACCAACAAGGCCCTGGTTCAGCAGCGGCCCGTGGTCTGTCAGGTCTGCCATTACACCCCGGCCCTGGACCTGGCCCAGGTGGGTCCCAAGGCCGGCGCCCCCGGCAGCGAGGCCAATGGTCGCAACCAGATCGCCCATCAGAGCAACTCCCGGGTGATGCACAACCACCACGGGACACTGGGCACTGCCGGATTCCCCGGTCTCTTCCCCCAGATCCCCCCGCCCAACCAGGACGCCAACGGGGCCATCATCAACCAGTCCGCCCGGCTCACCGCCCTGGAAGACAGCTGCTACCAGTGCCACCCGGGCAAGAACGTCAAGTGCCTGCGCGGGGCCATGTTCAACGGCGACATGTTGTGCAGTGACTGCCATGGCAGCATGATTCAGGTGGGCGCGGACTTCAGCGGACCGGTCATCGACGTCGCCAGCGGCAATCCGGTCCCGGGCTCCCAGCCGGTATCCCCCACCAACCCCGGCAACTTCAAGCTGACGGGTCTGGGGAACTTCTACAACCCGAAGGCCAACCAGCCACGGGTCCCCTGGGCCAACGAGCCTGGCTGTGGCTCCTGCCACACGGGCGACGCCACCAGCAACCTGGCGAATACCACTGGCGTCATCAAGAACATCCGCGACGTCTACGGCAACCTGGACAACATCCGACTCCTCCAGGCCTGGAAGACGGGCGACATCAAGGCCACGCCCATCGTCCCCGGCAACAAGAAGTTTTCCGAGCCCCTGGTGCCCGCGAGCTTCAACGGCTTCGCCAACCCCGGTGCGGGCAACCCCAAGCTCTACCGCGTCAGCACCGGCCACGGCGGGGTGATGTGCGAAGGCTGCCACGGGGCCACCCATGCCGAATGGCCCAACGCCAACCCCAACGCCAACGACAACCTCACCGCCAAGCAGCTCCAGAGCCATACGGGTGTGATCATCGAGTGCACCACCTGTCACGGCACCGAGATGAACAGCCAGAACACCCTGGACGGGCCCCACGGCATGCACCCCGTGGGCAGTAGCACCACCTTTGCCGAGGGTGGCCATGAGCACCTGGTGAGCGGCAACAACTGCGTGGTCTGCCACGGGCCCAATGCCACCGAATCGGGCAGGAATCAGAACGTCGGCACCGTGCTTTCGGTCGCCAAAGCGGCCCGGGACTTCACCGGCCTCGAGGGTGGCGGGCCCGTCGCCAAGGGGCAGCCCGTCGGGTGCGCCACCTGCCATAAATCGTCTGACTAGTAAAGGCGTGCGGCGGCAGGGACGCTGCCTCCTCCCCTCAGGCCCCGCCGGGGAACCCGCGCGGGGCTCTTTTTTGATGTCCCAGGGTCGCCCCGGCCCCGGTGCGCCCGGGATCGGGCGCCCCTCGGCCGGCGAAGCAGTCGCGGCGATAAGCCGCCGGTAGGATGGCCTTGGTCAGCCGACCGCTGTATGGGATGCTCCTCCCGTGGTGGTCGCGAGGCGGTGCCGGCGACCCCGGCCGGCGGGCTGGCTGGGTCGCAGGCGCCGCCGTCTCACGGCGACGATCCGCCGGTCGAGTCCCTCGAGCAAGGCGTCGATGAGGGTCAGCACCAGGAAGATCGCCGAGAGGGGGCCGAGCAGCAGGAGTAGGTCGATGAGCGTGTCCATGGGGCCTCCGGGTTGTGATGGCTGGAGCCCATGTTGCGCCCGCCACAGGCTCAAGACCTGAGCCTGTGGCGGCCGGCACTGCATCGAGCGCGGCTCCCCCGGGCCACCCGAGGGCAGCTCCACGGGATTCCGCCGCACCTCCCTTGGAGTTTTTGACGCCCCGCACCAGCGCCTTGCGGGGGCGCAAACCGATCAAGAGAGACACAGAGAATCACTGGGACACTCCAAGGAAAGCTGATATATTAGGGTTTTTACCGAGGGGGGAATTCCTAACCATGACCAAAGCAATCATCCTCAGTGCCGGTCAGGGGAGCCGGTTACTTCCCATGACGGCAGGGCGGCCCAAGTGCATGTTGCCCATCCAGGGCCGACCCCTGATCGAGTGGCAGCTCGAGGCCCTTGAGTCCTGCGGGATCCGGGACGTCACCGTGGTGACGGGCTTTGGCGCCGAGCAGGTCCAGGAGCACCTCGCCAAGCGCGTGGGCATCGCGCGCGCCTCGACCTACTTCAACCCCTTCTTCGAGCTGGCGGACAATCTCATCAGCTGCTGGCTGGTCCGGGGGGTGATGAGCGAGGATTTCGTGCTCCTCAACGGGGACACCCTGTTCGAGGCGGCGGTTCTGGAGCGGCTTCTGGCCTCGCCCCGTCGGCCGGTGACCCTGGCCACCGATGAGAAGCCGACCTATGACGCGGACGACATGAAGGTGCAGACCGCCGAGGGTCGGCTATTGCGCGTGGGCAAGAACCTGCCTCTGGACGAAACCAATGGTGAGTCCATCGGGCTGATGGTGTTCCGGGGAACTGGCCCCGCACTGTTCCGTGCCGCGCTGGAGCAAGCGGTGCGCCAGCCCGCCGCCCTGGAGCAGTGGTACCTGTCCATCGTGGGTAAGATCGCCGAGGCCGGTCACGTCTGGACCCAGTCCATCTCCGGACTCGACTGGTCTGAGGTCGACTATCCGCTGGATCTCCTGCGTGCCTCGGCGATGGTCGGGCGCTGGTACGCGGCCCAGCTCGCCGAGGAATCCGCCGAGCTGTTGGCCACGGGATAAGAGACGTCCAGGTCTCCCGACCAGGCGTAGCGCCCAATCGCGGGAGCCGGGACCAACCCGGCTCCCGATCCTCCTCCAAAGCAGGTCGAGACCTCCGCTGGCGGGCGCCCTTCCCCCAGGGCACCTAGCGGGAATCAGGGTCCGAGCCGTCCAGGCCCCTCCCCGAGTATGCGCTCCGCAAGCTCCAGGTCGCTCGGCTTGTCCACATCCACCGCCGCCTCCGCAAAGGGCAAGAGCACCGGTCGGATCACCAGTCCCAACCGCTCCGAGAGCAGCCCCAGGCTGTCGTCCAGAGAAAGCCGCCCCATGAGGTAGGCGAGCAGGGGCAGCCAGCCCAGTTTGCGGATCATGCGCCAGGGGCGCTTGCGGTCCTGCTCCACTTGGCGCCAGAAAGCCGCGGCCGCACGCGAGCCGGGGGTGAGGAAGGCATAGAGGTTGCAGCCGCAGTAGGCCCCGCCGCGGAATCGCAGCCGGGTGCGGGCCGCGTCGGGAAAGGCGGAGAGGACCCGCTCATGCTCCACCAGGGCCACGGCCAGATCGCACTCGGCCCAGCGGGCAGCGGAGCAGAAGTAGTCGACCACCTCGGGTCGAAGCAGGGCGTGGTCCGCCGTGGTCACCAGGACCGGCGCGTCGGGGGGCAGGGTACCCAGGGCGGCAAAGGCACTGGCGCTGGGGGATGCCTCTGGTGGGCACCAGCCCCAACGCCCCGCCGCGATGCCCTCTTGAAGCTCGGATGCCTGCTCCAGTTGCGCCTGCGCCGGGCCACTGAGTAGGATCGGTCCCACCTCCCTGCTGTGGCCGAGGGCGTCCAGCACCCGCAGTATCATGGGGATGCCGCCCACCGGCACCAGGGCCTTGCAGGGTACGCCGGATGGCTCGGTCAGGGGGTCGTGTGCCCCGCGCTCCCCCGCGAGCACGAGCGCGGTGAAGGCGGGGGGCCGGTGGTTCTCCGGGTCTCTCATCGGGAAGGGTACCTATGGCTATCGAAGTGCATGAAGTCGCGGATCGGCGGGGCCTGAAGGCCTGGGTCGGGGTGCCGTACCGGCTCTACGGGGACCACCCCTACTGGGTCCCCCAGATCTACTCCGACGAGCTGGCCTACTTCGACCGGCGCAAAAACCCTGCCTTCGAGGTGGCCGAGGTGCGGCTGTTGTATGCGATCGAGGGCGAGCAGGTGGTGGGGCGAATCTGCTGCAACGTCAACCGATTGGAGACCACCAAGCTCGGCTACCCTCGAGGCCGCTTCGGTTGGTTCGAATGCGTGGACGACCAGCGGGTCGCGGAGCGGCTCCTCGACAGCGCCCGGGACTGGTTCCGCGCCCGGGGCTGCGTGGAGATGACCGGACCCCAGGGGTTCAGCGACCTCGACCCCGAGGGCCTGCTGGTGGAGGGCTTCGATCATCTGCCCACCATCAGCGGAAGCTACAACCCGCCCTTCTATCAGCGGCTCCTCGAGGACTACGGGCTCGAGAAGGCGGTGGACTACGTGGAGTTCCGCTCGCGCCTCCCCGAGGACTCCCGGGTCCTGGAGCGGCTGCGCCAGCGCTATGGTCGCAACGACGCCTATCGGGTGGTCACCTGCAGCAGCCGCAAGGAACTCCTCTCCCATACGAAAGGGGTCTGGGAGGTCCTGGAGGCCGCCTTTGCCCACCTCTATGGGGTCATGCCGCTGACGGAGAAACAGAAGGATTTCTATACCAAGAAGTACTTCGGGTTCCTGGACCCCGACTTCGTCAAGCTGACCTTCTCCAAAGAGGGGGAGCTGGTGGGGTTCTTCATCGGCATACCCAACCTCAGCGCGGCGTTCCGAAAAGCCGGTGGTCGGCTCCTGCCCTTCGGTTTCCTGCACATCCTCCGTGCCTTCAAGAGGCCCGAGACGGTGGACTTCCTGCTTGCCGGGGCGAAGCCCGGGGAGCCCTCGAACCTGATCATCGCCCTCAGTGCCGTGGCCATGTACGATACCCTGCGCCGTTGTGGGGTGCGCTACATGGAAACTAACCGCGAATTAGAGCACAACACCACGGTCACGGGCATCTGGGGGAAGTTCGAGCAGGTCTGGTTCCGCCGTTCCCGTGTCTACCGTATGGTCCTGGGCTGACCTCGCCCCCTCGAACCAGCCAGATTCCCATGCCGACCACCGCCAGAGGCGCGGAGTGGGTCCTCGCGCACCTCTCCGACCCCCATCTCACCCATCTGGAGGGCCTGCCCGCGGGGGCGCTGATGAACAAGCGCCTCCTGGGGTATCTCTCGTGGCGGCGGCGCCGATGCCGGGTGCATCGCCCCGAGGTGCTGGACGCCCTGCTCGCCGACCTCGCAGTCCTTGCCCCCGACCACGTCGCCATCACCGGGGATCTCACCCAGTTGGGGACCCAAGGGGAGTACCAGGAGGCCGCGCACTGGCTGCCGCGGGTCGGCCCGCCCGAGCGGGTCACCCTCGTGCCCGGCAATCACGATGCCTACGTGGCGGAGCCCTGGCAGGGGACCCTCGCGCTCTGGGCCCCCTACCTGCGCTCGGACGGGGTGAAGGAGGACGGCGACCCCGCCGCGATCTTTCCGAGCCTGCGCATCCGCGAGGGCATCGCCCTCATCGGCCTGAGCACCGCCGTCCCCTCCGCGCCCTGGCTCGCCACCGGCCGCGTCGGATCGAGCCAGATGGAGGCCCTCGGACAACTCCTGGCCGAGACCGGTGCCAAGGGACTGTTCAGGGTGCTGCTGCTCCATCACCCTCCCGTGCCAGGGAGCATCCAGTGGCGCAAGCGCCTCACCGACGCCCCGGCTCTGGCGGCCCTGATCGCGGAGCAGGGGGTGGAGCTGGTCGTCTACGGCCACGGCCACCATTCCTGCCAGCACTGGCTGCCCACCCCCAGCGGGCGGGCACCGGCGGTGGGCGTCCGCTCGGCCTCCGCCCTGACCGAGCGCCCGGGTCGCCTGGCCCAATACCATGTTTTCCACATCCGCGCCCCCTCGAGCGTACCGCGCTTGAGTCTCTCGGTGCGCCAGTACGCCCCGCACGAGGGCAAGTTTGTGACTGTCGACGACCGGCCGCTTCACTGAGCGGTCGTCCCTGGGGACCTCCTGAACATGACCACTACACCGCGCGCCAGCGATTTTCCCTTCTTCCCCCGGGTCTTCCTGGTGGGGGCACCCCGCTGCGGCACCACCTCCATCGCCAAGCTGCTCTCGCGCCACCCGGAGATCTGCTTCTCCCGCCCCAAGGAGATCTACTACTTCGACCGGGTGGCACCGGGCCGGCTGGGGCAGATCCAGGGCGATTACCTGAACCGCTACTTCCCCCACTACGACCCGGATCAGCACCGGTTGGTGGCCGAGGGGTCGGTCTCTTACCTCTACCACCCCGAGGCCCTGCGACTGATACTGGCGATCCAGCCGGAGGCCCGCTTCATCGTCACCCTGCGCAATCCGGTAGACATGCTCCGCTCCTACCACTTCCGCCTCCTCTATCTGCTCGAAGAGGACGAGGAGGACTTCCCCACCGCCTGGGGTCTGCAGGAGGCCCGCGCCCGCGGTGAGCGCATCCCCAAACGCTGCACCGATCCCCGGCGCCTGCGCTACCGCGACCTCGCCAGCCTGGGGACCCAGGTGGAGCGACTCCTGGAGGTCGCGGGCCCGGAGCGCTGCCACATCCTCATCGCCGACGACATGACCAGGGACCCAGTCAATACCTGTGTGGGGCTGTTGCGCTTCTGTGGGGTGACCGACGACCTGGCGGCGATCCCCAGCATCCGCGGCGAGGACCCCTTCCCCCACAAATTCAAGAGCCGGACCTATCGCTGGCGCTGGCTGCAGCAGCTCCTCTACAAGCCGCCCACGGCGGTCCTGAGCGCCGTGGCCCGCTCGGAGGTGCGCCGCGGGGTCCGCCCCACCCGGATCAAGCAGCTCCACAAGAAGCTGGCCAGGTTCAACTGGGTGATGCGGCAGCCGACCCCCTTTCCGCCGGCCTTTCGCGAGCAGCTCGTAGCGGAGTTTGCCGGGGAGGTGCGCAAGATCGAGGCCATCACCGCCCGGGACCTCAGCGCCTGGCGGAAGCTCAGCAGGGCTTGAGGTCCCTGTTCGGGGAGAGGTACCAGCCTAGCCGGGGGTGAGACGGAAGACGTCAGGCAGGACCGGCTGGACCCGGATGGATATCGGGTTACCCAGGAGCCCCTGGAAGCGGTCCATGCGGCGACCGAGCTCCTCCAGGCTGATGCCCGGATAACGATGGCGGTGGAACTCCGGGGGGGCGTGGGGACCGGGCCGGCGCTCCCGGGCCTTGCGCGACCAGTAGCGCTTCTTCGCCTTGTACTTGCCCCGAAGGCGATCCAGCAGTGAAGGCCGCGGGATCGCCCCGGAATCCGAGGCGATGCCCTCCACCACCTCCAGGATCCGCTCGCAGGCCAGGGGCCCCTCCAGGCCGGCGAGGTGGCGGGACACCAGGGCGCGCCGCTCCTCCCCCTCGGGCGCGCCGACGCGCCCGGCGAGCACCCCCTGCAGGGTCGAGAGGACCGCCTCTGCGGAAAAGCACTGGTGGCTCAGCCCGTTGGGCAGGCGGTAGAAGCCCTCGTCGTAAACCTCATTCACCACCGGCCGGAAGCTTAGCCCAGGCAGGCCCAGCACGTAGGCCTCCACGCCGGTGGTGCAGCCGTTGTGCACCAGCGCACGGGCGGCGAACAGCCAGGGGACCACGTTGCCCTCGTTGGTGACCTCGATGCCCTCCTGCCCCGCCGCCAGGCGCTGATAGACCTCGGGGTTCTCGGTCGGGTGGGGCCGCACCACCACCCGCACCCCTGGGAAGGCTCGGGCGATCCGTGGGATCAGGTCGAGGAAGGCCTCGAAGATCGCCTGCTTGTGGTCCCGAAGCCCCTCGGCGAAAGGCCGAGGCATGCCAACGCCGCCCTGGCCCAGCTCTGGGGGATTGCCAGCGGCCACCGGGGGTCGGAACAGACCCCCTCCGGGGAAGAAGGCATTGACGTGATTGAAGTTGGTGTTGACCAGCACGAAGTCGCCGTAGCGGGCCCGTATCTCTGCCACCGCATCTTCGTAGAAACCGCGCAGCTCCGGCCGCAGCAGGTCGGTGCGGGGGTTGCCGGTGACGTGGATGGGCAGGTCACGGGGCATCTGCGGGTAGGCGTGCCAGAGGGCGGCGTTGTCCTCCCCCCAGGCAAAGAGCTCGGTGAGGTAGCCCAGGGCCACCGGGGAGAGGCGCCGGCTGTAGTAGACCTCGTCGGGCAGGTGCACCAGGGCCTCCTCATCCCAGCTCACCACCCGCTGGCCGACCCGCCGCATGATCTCGAACATCTTGATGTTGCGAGCGGTCATGCTCTTGTCGAGGTACAGACCCCGCGGGAAGGTATCGATGCGCAGATCGATCTCCCGGTGGGAGCCGATGTAGGAGGTGAAGCCGTGGCGGGCGGCCACCACCGCCAGCAGGAGCTTGGGGTCCAGCTCTCGGACCTGGTTCTCCACGGGGATGATGAGCGGTGGTCTGTTGGCCAACGGATACTCCTCGGCCCGCCCTGCTAGGTTCGGCCACCTGAAGGGCTGCCCTGCCGCGCTTCCTCGAATCTCCGGCCGAACGGTGCCGGCGGGAATCGAAATGGACTGCAAGATAAGATTTTCATGATAATTAGCCCGGATCTGCCCTGTCCAGACTGGGGGTTGAGACGGCGCTGGCCTTCTGGTCGCGCTGCGAGTCGGACACCGAGTCCCTGGTGGCTATCCATTCCTCCTGAGCCTCCCCTCGTCGGTGTCGCTATGGCAAAGCTCCCAAGAACGGTACGCAAGCTCCTCCAAGGGGTGGGCCGTGTCCCCTCGCGGATACTGCTGAAGCTCCACGACTGGACGTCCTTGGTCCGGCGCCTCGATTATCCCCGCCACCCGCTCTACATCCGGGTCAGCTCTCCCGCGGAGATCGGCCGCACCGACGCCGTCCACAAGGAGCCCTGGACCGTCGAATGGCTCGAGAGCCGGCTGCGACCAGGCGATGTGCTGTTCGACATCGGCGCCAACGTCGGCGCCTATTCCCTGATCGCCGCCAAGCTCAGCGCGGGGCAGGCGCGGGTGTTCGCCTTCGAGCCCGGCTTTCCCACCTTCGCGTCCCTCTGCTGGAACATCGCCTACAACGGCTGCCAGGAGACCGTCGTCCCCCTGCAGATCGGGCTGCACTCGGGCAAGGGGCTCACCACCTTTCACTACAGTAGCCTCGCCGCGGGTGCCGCCCTCCATACCCTGGGGGACCAGACGGCGGCGACGGTCGGCACCTCCGTCTACCAGCAACCCGTCTTGACCTACGGTCTCGATGAGCTGTGCGAGGATTTCGGCGTCCCCTGTCCCAACCTGATCAAGCTCGATGTGGATGGCACCGAGCTGGAGATCGTCCAGGGGGCCACCCGGGCATTGGCAAACCCGGGGCTGCGCTCGGTCCTCATCGAGCTCAGCGAGGACGCCGCGGGCTCGGACCGGGAGGTGATCCGGCGGATCGAGGCGGCGGGGCTTCATCTCAGCTCCCAGCGACGCAGGAAGAGCACACAACCGGTGTCCTTCTGCGTCTTCGACCGTTAAGGGCTGTGCCGATCGGGGATAGGCGGGAGCTGGGTCGGACAGTTGCATCGAGCCCTGCCCCGGGATCGTTTAACATGTGCGTTTTCATGGGGCCGAGAGAGCGGTCCATCGGAAAGGCCGGCTGGTCGTCTCTTGCGGGGGTGGGGCTTGAACCCCACAAGGCGTCGCGCCGAGACGACGACCGCAAGGACCAGCCCACGTCGAGACCAAGTAAGAGGCGATACTGACGTTATGAACCGAGAGTTCCTGATAGACGGCGTGCGCATTGCGGACGACGAGCCCTGCTATGTGATCGCGGAGATCGGCCATAACCACCAGGGGGATGTCCGGAAGGCCAAAGACCTGTTCCGGGTGGCGAAGCTGTGCGGCGCCAACGCGGTGAAGCTGCAGAAGCGCCACAACCGCACCCTCTTCACCCGCGAGATGTACGAGAGCGCCTACAACAGCGAGAACGCCTTCGGTGCCACCTACGGCGAGCATCGGGAGGCCCTGGAGCTGGGGCACGACGCCCACGAGGAGCTGCTCGACTACTCCAAGCAGATCGGCATCACGATGTTCTCCACACCCTTCGACATCCGCAGTGCGGACTTCCTCGAAGAGTTCGGTATGCCGGCTTACAAGATGGCCTCGGGGGACCTGACCAATACCCCGCTCCTCAAGCACGTGGCCGCCTTCGGCAAACCCATGATCATGAGCACCGGCGGGGCGAGCATGGAGGACGTGCGCCGCGCCTACGAGACGGTGCGCTGCATCAATGATCAGATCGCCATCCTCCAGTGCACCGCGGGTTATCCCCCCGCCTGGGAGGAGCTCAACCTGCGGGTGATCGAGACCTTCCGCGAGGAGTTCCCGGACGCGGTGATCGGCTTCTCCTCCCACGACAGCGGCATCGCCATGGCGATGGTGGGCTACACCCTGGGGGCGCGCATCATCGAGAAGCACTTCACCCTCAACCGGGCCATGAAGGGAACCGACCACGCCTTCTCCCTCGAGCACTCGGGGCTCGAGAAGCTGGTGCGTGACCTCAAACGAGCGCACATCTCCATGGGCGACGGGGTGAAGCGGCGCTACGTGAGCGAGGACAAGCCGCTACTGAAGATGGCGAAGAAGATCGTGGTGGCCCACGACATCCCGGAGGGGCATGTGCTCACCGAGGCGGACCTGGCGGTCAAGTCCCCGAGCGATGGCTTGCCCCCCTACGAGATGGCCAAGCTGCTCGGCAAGCCGGTCAAGCACGCGATGCATTCGGACCAGGGGATCTCCTTCGCCGACCTGCGCGACGGCGGCTAGCCCATGCCCCCCGAGGCCGGGCTCGACCCCGATCTGGTCGAGCGGATCCGTCGCTTGCGTCTGGTCTGCTTCGACTTCGACGGGGTATTCACCGACAACGCCGTCTATGTCTTCCAGGACGGCCGGGAGGCGGTGCGCTGCTCCCGTAGCGACGGCCTGGGCCTGAGGCGCCTGGAATCCGTGGGGGTCACGCCGGTGATCGTCTCCACCGAGACCAATCCCGTGGTGACCGAGCGCAGTCGAAAGCTGCGGGTGCGCTGTCTCCAGGGCTGCGCCGACAAGCTGGAGGCCTTCACGGGGCTGCTCCGGGAGATGGGGCTGGGTTTCGAGGCCGCGGCCTACGTGGGCAACGACATCAACGACCTGGCCTGCCTGCGCAGCGCAAGCCTGCCCATCGCGGTCGCCGATGCCTGGCCGGAGCTGGATCCCCTGGTCCGCTACCGCACCCGCCGCCGCGGCGGCGAGGGGGCGGTACGGGAGGTGTGTGACCTGATCGCCGACCTGAGGGGCGGGGAGGTGCGGGACCGATGACCAAGGATCTGTTCCGGCTCGACGGCCGGGTGGTGGTGGTGACCGGCGGTCTGGGCCAGCTCGGGGTGGCCTTCACCCAGGCCTTGCTGGGTGCGGGGGCGCGGGTCGCCATCCTCGACATCGCGGTGAGCGCGGAGACCATCGCCGCCCGCTATGGCGAGACCGCAGCATCACCGGCACTGATGTTCGTCGCCTGCGACATCACGGACCGGGCCTCGGTGGACGGGGCCCTGGCCCAGGTGGTAGCCGCCTGGGGCGTACCCCACGGCCTGGTCAACAACGCCGCCCTGGATGCCCCCCCCAATGCCCCGCCGGAGGAGAACGGCCCCTTCGAGACCTTCCCGGAGTCCTCCTGGGACAAGGTGATGGCGGTGAACACCAAGGGGGCGTTCCTGCTCTGCCAGGCCATTGGCGGGGCCATGGCGGCGGAAGGGCGCGGCTCCATCATCAACGTCAGCTCCATCTATGGCGTGGTCTCCCCCGACCAGTCCCTCTACGAGTACCGCCGCCAGGGGGGCGAGGTCTTCTACAAGCCGGTGGCCTACTCGGCCTCCAAGTCGGCGCTCCTGAACCTGACCCGCTACCTGGCCACCTACTGGGCGCCCCGCGGGGTGCGGGTGAACACGCTGGTGCTCGGCGGTGTGTTCAATCACCAGGACCCGCGCTTCCTCGAGGGCTACCACCGCCGGGTGCCCCTGGGCCGCATGGCGCGGGCCGATGAGTACGACGGCGGGGTCCTTTTCCTCCTCTCCGACGCCTCCTCCTACATGACCGGCGCGGAGCTCGTGATGGACGGCGGCTGGACCGCCTGGTGAGGGCATCATGACCAGATCGGCCCTGTTCCCGGAGCTGATTCCCAACTGGATCGGGGGGCGAGAGGTGGCCGCCGCGTCCGGCGAGCGCTTCGAGAAACGCTCGCCCCACGACGGCACCCTCGTCTCCTGGGTCACCCGCTCCCAGGCGGCGGACGTGCAGCAGGCGATCGCCGCCGCGCGCGCCGCCCAGCCGGCCTGGGCGGAGGTGCCCGCGGTGGAGCGTGGCCACCTGCTGCACCAGATCTGCAACCGCCTGGAGCAAGAACGGGAGACCATCGCCGCCATCGTGGCCCTGGAGACCGGGAAGTCCCCCAAGGACGCCCTGGGTGAGACCGGGGGTGCCATCGCCCTGGGGCGTTTCTTCGCCGGCGAGGGCCAGCGCCTCTACGGGCGCACCACCACCAGCGGCCAGCGCGACAAGTACGCCATGACCGTGCGCCAGCCCTGCGGCGTCGCCGGGCTGATCCTCGCCGCCAACACCCCCATCGCCAACGTGGCCTGGAAGGCCTTTCCTGCCCTGATCTGCGGCAACGGCGTGGTGCTCAAGGCCCCCGAGGACACCCCGGCGGTGGGCCGGGTGTTCGCGCGCATCGCCCAGGAGGCGGGCCTCCCCGCGGGGGTGCTCAACGTGGTGCAGGGCTACGGGGTGGAGGCCGGGGCCCCCATCGTGGAGAGCCCCGAGGTGGACGTGATCAGCTTCACGGGCTCCACCGCCGTGGGGCGCTGGATCGCCGAGGTCGCCGGGCGGCGCCTCGCCAAGGTCTCGCTGGAGTTGGGCGGCAAGAACCCCCTGGTGGTCTGTGACGACGCGGATCTGGAGCAGGCAGTCAAATGGGTGTGCCTGTCCGCCTTCAGCAACGCCGGCCAGCGCTGCGCGGCGGGCAGCCGCATCCTCGTCTTCGATGCGGTATACGACCGCTTCCGCGAGATGCTAGTGGAGGCCACCCGGCGGCTGCGGGTGGGACCGACGGACCAGGACGACCTGGGCCCTGTCATCAACGAGCGCCAGCTCCAGCGCATGCTCGCCTCCCTGGAGGCCGCGCGGGCCGAGGGGTCAGGGGTGCTGATCGGTGGCGAGCGGCTGGAGGATCCGGCCCACGCCGGGGGCTACTACCTGGCCCCCACCCTCATCGAGAACGTCCAGCCCGACCAGGAGATCTCCCGCTGCGAGCTGTTCGGTCCCATCGCCAACCTCTATCGGGTGGGGGACTTCCACGAGGCCCTGGCCCTGGCCAACGACTCGCCCTATGGGCTCACGTCCTGCATCCACACCCGCAGCGTCGATCGGGCGCTGCACTTCGTGCACCGGGTGAAGAGCGGGGTGGCGGTGGTGAACGCGGGCACCTTCGGTAGTGAGCCCCACATGCCCTTCGGCGGGGTCAAGGACTCGGGCAACGGCAGCCGTGAGCCCGGCACCGAGTCCCTCGACGTCTACTCGGAGCTGAAGGACCTCTACCTGAACGTGAACCCCGCCCGGCTGTGACCGCGACCGCCACGCCCACCGCTGTGGCCCTGATCCCGGCGCGCTCGGGGTCCAAGCGGGTCGCCGACAAGAACGTGCGCCGCCTCGCCGGGCACCCCCTGATCGCCTACTCCATCGCCGCCGCCCGGGCCAGCGGCGTGTTCCGCCACGTCGTCGTCTCCACCGATTCGGAGCGCTACGCGCGGATCGCGCGGTACTACGGTGCCGAGGCGCCCTTCCTGAGGCCAGCGGAGATCGCTGGGGCCACCTCCCCGGACATCGAGTGGGTGGAGCTGACCCTGACGCGGCTGCGGGAGCAGGGGCGCGACTACGACTGCTTCAGCATCCTGCGGCCCACCAGCCCCTTCCGCAAGGCCGAGACTATCCGCCGCGCCTGGGAGGCCTTTCTCGCCGAGACCGGCGTGGACTCCCTGCGAGCGGTGGAGCGGTGCAAACAGCATCCGGGCAAGATGTGGGTCCTGGCCGGCCGTCGGATGGTGCCCCTGTTGCCCCTGGGACCCCGCAGCCAGCCCTGGCACAGCAGTCAGTATGCGGCCCTGCCCGAGGTCTACGTGCAGAACGCGAGCCTGGAGATCGCCTGGTCCCGGGTGGTGTGGGAGCAGCGCACCATCGCCGGGGACCTCCTGATGCCCTTCCTCACGGAGGGCGACGAGGGTGTGGACATCAACGACGCCGAGGACTGGTGGTATGCCGAGCACCTCCTGGCCCAGGGGGAGGCCCGCTTGCCAGAGGTGGCGGAGGCGCCGTTTCCCGAGGACCTCTAAGGGTCGGCCCAAGGACCAGCGGTCGGTGCCTACACTGATATCCCTTCCCCCGTGGGGGAGGGTTGGGGAGAGGGGTAAGCCAATGAGATGGGTATGCCCATTCGAGGGAGTCACCCCTTTCGTTCCTTCCACCCCAACTGTTCGCCCCCCGCAGGGGGGTGAGAGGTTGAACCCAGACCAATTCAATATCGGTTTTCCGTTCTCTCTGGGACACCCAGGTTCTCTGTAGGAGCGGGCTTGCCCGCGAATCGGCTCCGCTCGACATCCTGGGCGCATCTATCGCGGGCAAGCCCGCTCCTACAAGAAACGGAAATACGATCTGCGGCTGGTACAACAGGCTCTGAGAGGATCTTACCGTGGGTGACCAGATCGGGACGGCCGTAGAGGGCCGGTTGTATTACGCCCCCCTGGGGGAGTTCGAGCGGGTGCGGGGCCTCCCGGTGGCGGCCATCGACCGCACCGCGGTGTTCGCCAACCTCTGCCGGCTCAATGCCCTCTACATGATCGCCCGCGCCGGCTCCGGGCACATCGGCAGCAGCTTCTCCAGCCTGGACATCGTCTCCTGGCTGCTGCTCAACGAGGTTCGGCCCCCGGGGCCCGACGGCGGCGGAGACCTCTACTTCTCCTCCAAGGGCCACGATGCCCCCGGCTACTACGCCGCCCTCATCGGCCTGGGCCGCCTCGACTTCGACCTCATCCACCGGCTGCGCCGCCTCGAGGGGCTCCCCGGCCACCCCGACGTGGGCACCCCCGGCATGGTCACCAACACCGGCTCCCTGGGCATGGGGATCTCCAAGGCCAAGGGCATGGTCCGCGCCAATCGCCTGCTCGGCCGCAGCGGTCGGGTATTCGTGCTGACCGGCGACGGGGAGCTCCAGGAGGGGCAGTTCTGGGAGTCCCTAATCTCCGCGGTGAACGGGGGCTTCTCCGAGATCACCGTCATCGTCGACCACAACAAGCTCCAGTCCGACACCTTCGTCGCCCAGGTGAGCGACCTGGGAGACCTGGAGGCCAAGCTGCGCGCCTTCGGCTGGTATGTGGAGCGCTGCGACGGCCACGACCTGGCCGCCTTCTCCGCCGCCCTGGCCCGCGCCAGTGCCATCGGTGACCGGCCCCAGATCCTGATCGCCGATACGGTGAAGGGGCGGGGCGTATCCTTCATGGAGCACACGGCCATGGAGTCCGACGCCGCCCTGTACCGCTTCCACAGCGGGGCGCCGGACGCCGCCTCCTACACCCGCGCGGCCCAGGAGCTCATCGAGCGCATCAACCGGGGCCTGGCGGCCCTGGGGGTCGAGCCCCTGGCCCTGGAGACGGTGGATCGGCCCGCCGCCGCCGTACCTCCCCCCAGCGCCCAGCGTCTGGTGGCGGCCTATTCCCGTGCCCTGCTGGAGGTCGCGGCGTCCGAGCCGCGGCTGGTGGCCCTGGACGCCGACCTGGTGCTCGACACCGGCCTCATCCCCTTCCGCGATGCCTACCCGACCCGCTTCGTGGAGTGCGGGATCGCCGAGCAGGACATGGTCTCCCAGGCCGGCGCCATGGCGCTCCAGGGACTCCTGCCGGTGGTGCACTCCTTCGCCTGCTTCCTCGCCGCCCGGCCCAACGAGCAGATCTACAACAACGCCACCGAGCACACCCGGGTGATCTACGTGGGGTCCCTGGCTGGGGTGGTGCCGGGCGGTCCCGGGCACTCCCACCAGTCCGTGCGCGACCTCGCGGCCCTGGGGGGTATTCCGGGGCTGGAGATGATCGAGCCCTGCAACGAGCGGGAGACCGAGGCGGCGGTTTGCTACCTGGTGGGCGAGGCCAAGGGCAGCGGCTATCTGCGCCTCTGCTCCATCCCGGTGGAGACCCCCTTCGAGCTGCCGGCGGACTACCGGCTGGTGCCAGGCCGTGGGACGCTGCTCCGCCCGGGCAGCGACGCGGTGCTCATCGGCTACGGTCCGGTGCTGCTCGCCGAGGCCATGCGCGCTGCCGAACAGCTCTCGCGGGATCCGGGGCTCGAGGTGGCGGTGGTCAACCTGCCCTGGCTCAACCGCTTCGACCCTGAGTGGTTGGAGGGGCTGGTAGCGGGCGCGCCGAAGCTCTTCACCCTTGACAACCACTACCTCGACGGCGGTCAGGGCGAGCGCCTCGCCGCCCTGCTGGCCGGGCGCGGGAGCCCTATGCGGTTGGTGCGGATCGGCCTCACCGCCGTACCCCCCTGCGGGACGAACCCCGAGGTGCTACGCGCCTGCGGGCTCGATGCCGAGTCCCTGGCAAGGCGCATCGCGGCCGAGCTGGGCTGAAGGCTAGGGCTAGCCTGGTGCGCGTAGGGCGCAGGGGGTCATGAGGCGCGATTTCTTGTGACGTTACAAAGCGAGAACTGACCCCGCGCCCCTCTGACCCCGCGCCCCTCAGAGGTGCCGCCAGCTAGCGCCGAGACTGACCCCCGAGGGTAGGTCAGACGGGACTACGTGGCCGCACAAGCGCATCCGTGTGGACCTCGGCAGCAGGTACATCACGGAAGGCGGCCTGAACGAGGCCGGGCTCGGCACCGCCTTCGGTGCGTACAACTACCGCAAGGCCGCGCTGTGGAAGACCGGCAACCCGAGGGTTGACCCGTGGGTCAACGAAGGCATGAGCTTCGAGCTCTGGGACCCGTTTTTCGCCCTGTGCAAAACGACCACGTGCCCGATAGACCCCATGGAGAAGGTCGCCGCCGAGTGCGGTATGAGCGAGGACGTGGTCGGCAGCATGCCGGTCGGGACGGCGAACGACAACTGGCTCATCGAGGTCGTGTCCGGCCACCACTGGATGGCCGCGCGCGTGCCCGACGAGATGCTGCTGCAGTCGAACTCGTTCCGCCCGCGCGACCTCCCGCTAAACCTAGAATCGGCAGTTGACCTTGCCCTTTCAAGGCCAAGTCACTGAAATATCGG
>CAZFHV010000046.1:0-19672 GCA_964519095.1 uncultured Chromatiaceae bacterium
CGCTTACCTTCTTCATCGCCAAGGGCCTGCTGGCCGTGGGCGCAGGGGCGGAACTGCCCTTCACGCCCCCCTCCTTCCATGCCATCGCCCGCACCCTGGGGGTGGAGCGGGAGCTGGCCTCTCTGCGCAGCATGGTGGAGCCCAAGACCCAGGGACCCGCGGGGGTGCAGGTCCTGGCGAGCCTTGGCCTGGGGGGGGCGCGCGCCTTCCAGCGCTCCCAGAGCGCCTCGGTGCTGCTGTTCGTCTGGGGCACCCACGTGCTGCCGGTCTTCCTCAAGGCCGTGGATGTCACCGAGAGCGCCCACCTCCCCAGCCTCATCCCCTATCGGGCCACGGTGAGGCTGACGCTGCAGGTGATCGAGGGCAACAACCCCTTCTACCTGATGGAGAAGGTCCGCCAGGTGGCCACCGCCGCCCTGCATACCGGCAGCACCGCCGCCGCTGCCGTCGGAGGGCTCCTCTGATGCTGCTGAAGGATTCCCGCTACGCCAGCGCCCGCCGTTTCGCCCCCAGGGAGGGCGGGAGCCTGCCCTTCAAGGGCCTGCGCCCCCGCCCCATCGGCACCGCCACCCCGGTGGTGGAGCACGTCCTGCAGACGGGGGAACGCTTCGACGGGCTCGGCCAGCACTACTTCAACGACCCCCGCCTCTGGTGGCGCATCCTCGACGCCAATGCCGACGTGCTCTGCGCGGCCGAGCTGGAGCTCCCCGGCCTGCCGCCCCTGCGGAGACCGTCCGGCCAGGGACCTGCTGCCCCCAAGGATGAAACCCCCAGCCTGGGCGAGACCCTGCTCGTGCCCCGGGCCAAGGAATAGGGGAGTCCGGATGCCCTTCGACCTCCTCACCACCCCCACCCGCGAGCCCGCCGAGTGCCTGGTGGAGGTGGAGGGGGCAGCCATCGAGGCCCTCTACCCCTTCCTCCTGGAGGTCAGGGTGGAGACCGATCGCAACGCGCCCGACACCGCCACCCTCGTATTCGAGAGCCGGCGGGACGAGACCGGTCGCTGGCTGGTGCAGGACGCCACCGACGGCACCGGTGAGTACCTGCTGCGGGAGTGGAATCGTATCCTCATCAAGGCCGCCTTCGGCAACCGCGAGGAGGAGGTGCTGCGGGGCTTCATCCGTCAGGTGCGCTGTGAGTACCCCCAGGACCCTGGCGCGGCCCGCGTCACCCTGGAATGCCAGGACGAGTCCCTGCAGCTCGACCGTGAGCACCAGCGGCAGGTGTGGGGGACCTCGGAGCAGCCCACGAGCGACAGCCTGATCCTTCGAGAGATCATCGGACGCTACGCGCCGCTCGCCCCCGACTCCTTGTCCGGGACAGGCCAGGAGGGCCTGGTGGGCATCAACCAGGACGGCACCGACATCCGCTTCCTCCAGACCCGCGCAGAGGAGAACGGCTACGAGCTGATCTTTCGCCGCGGCGCGGTGTATTTCGGGCCCATGCGCCCGGGCCTCCCCACCCCGCAGCCCACCATCCTGATGTACGCGGGCCGGGACGCCAGCGGCATCTCCCTCAACGTCAGCGGCGATGCCCACCAGCCGGACGGGGTGGCCCTGGACCTCCCGACGGACCAGGGGCAGGGCAGCCGGGAGGCGCGGCTCGAGCCCAACCTCCCGGTCATGGGGCGCACCCACGCGGGCAGCACCGACCGGGGTCTCAGCCCCTTCGTCTGGCGCCTGAGCGGCCGCCCCGGGGCGGAGGCGGAGGCCCGCCGCCTGGAGTCCCAGGCCCAGCAGCGCGCCAACGAAGCCGATCTGCGCCGGGTGCAGGCCGAGGGCGAGCTCGACGGCACCCTCTACGGCCACGTGCTCCTGCCAGGCCTGCCGGTGGCGGTGGACGGGGTGGGCACCCGCCTCTCGGGCATCTACTACGTGAACAGCGTCACCCATAGCTTCACCCCCCAGGGCTATCGCCAGCGCTTCCGACTCCTGCGCAACGCCTTCGGCGATACCCTCGATGCCCTCCCCTCACCCGGCCCCCTTGCGGCGGTGATGGGGGGCCTCTCGGTAGGCGTGGGTCTGGGGGTGGGACTATGAGCGAGACCGAACGCGCCCTCGCCCAGACCCTGCGCCAGCAGCGGGCCTACGGCAAGTACCGGGGCTTCGTGGCGGACAACAACGACCCGGACAAGCTGGGCCGGATCAAGGTCACCGTGCCGGCCATCCTGGGCCAGGAGACCAGCGACTGGGCCCTGCCCTGCATGCCTTGCGGGGGACTGGCCGACCAGGGCTGGTTCTGCGTGCCCGAGGTGGGCGCCCAGGTCTGGGTGGAATTCGAGGGCGGAGACCTGAGCCACCCCATCTGGGTCGGCACCTTCTGGCAGCGGGCAGCCGATGTGCCGACCGAGGTGGCCGACCAGACCAGCACGCGGCTGTACAAGACCGCCGGCGGCCACCTGCTGTTGTTGGAGGACAAGTCGGGCGACGAGCACATCCAGCTGCTTCACAGCGGCGGGGCCAGCCTGGACATCGATTCCAACGGTACGGTGGCGCTCACCGACCAGAACGGCGCAACCCTCACCCTGGATGCCCAGAACAACCAGGTGACCCTGGAGGACACCAACGGCAACAGCCTGACCCTGACCGCCAGCGGCACCACCCTGGAGGACGCCAACGGCAACAAGCTGGAGATGGCCGGCTCCGGGGTCAAGGTCCAGGGCGCCCAGATCGTGCTGGAGGGCAACCAGGTATCGCTGGGCGGCGCGGGGGGGGAGCCCCTCATCAAGGGCCAGAGCTTCCTCACCCTGTTCGCCACCCACGTGCACGCCTGTAGCGTCCCTGGCAGCCCCAGCTCGCCCCCCATCCCCCAGGGGGAGATGAGCACCCTGTCGCTGAGCGTGAAGACCAGTTGACCATGGCCCGCCGCCTCGCCGACCCCCCCTATCTGGCCTTCCCCCTGCGTTTCGAGGGGGGGACCGAGGCGAGGCCACGCCTCGCCAGCCGCACCGAGCACATCCGCGGTCAGATCGAGCAGGTGCTGTTCACCCTCGCCGGGGAGCGGGTGTTCCGGCCCGAGCTCGGGGCGGGACTCAAGGCCCTGCTGTTCGAGCCCAACGCCGCCCCCCTGTGGCAGATCACCCAGCGCCGCCTGGCCGCCTCGCTCGCCGAGGCCCTAGCAGGCGAGGTGGACCCCCGCTCCCTGGAGGTGGCCGTGGAGGGTCAGGAGGGCGAGCTGGTCATCCGCATCGCCTATACCCTGGCCGCCATCGGCCGGCGTGAGGAGCGGACCTTCAAGCTGGGAGGTCCCTGATGGCCGGCAATCCCAAGATCGAGACCCGTTACCGCCCCGGCTGTCCTGACTGCGGGGGCCGGCTGGTGGACCTGCCCCAGGTGCTGCCCGAGGTGGGCGACGATTTCGATTGGGACCTGCGCGACTACGACGGCTTTCGCCTCTTCATGCTGGAGGCCTTGGTGGCCCGCTTCCCCGAGCGGCGTCGCTGGACCCCCGCCGACCTGGAGGTGGCCCTGGTGGAGGCCCTGGCCGCCCAGCTCGACAAGCTCTCCGACATGCTCGACCGGGTGGCCGCCGAGGCCTATCTGGAGACGGCCCGCCGCCCGGAGACGGTACGTCGGTTGCTGTCGCTCATCGGCTACGACGCCCTGGGCCTGGCCCAGCGTCTCAAACAGCCCCCTTTCGACCGGGAGCCGGCGACCGGCGATGGACGCACCCCCCTCGAGCGCCTGGAGCAGTACTGGCTGGACCACCCCGAGCGCATGGACCAGGCCCGCCAGGCGGGGCCCCGCGCCATCCGCACCCAGCACCGCATGGTCACCCTGGAGGACTTCGCCCTGCGCCTGAAGGAGCACCCCCTGATCGAGCGCGCCCACGCCTGGCAGGAGTGGGGCGGCTCCTGGCTGGTGATCCGGGTGGCGGTGATCCCGGCCCAGCGTCGGGACCTGGACGATCAGGGAACCCCCTATCCCCAGGACCTCTGGACCCAGACCGGGCTCTTCCACGCCGGGCGGGCCATCCCCCTGCCGACCCTCCCCGCCTCCCCACCCTATCCCAGCCTGCGCAGCGTCCTTCATCCCTACCTGGAGGCCTACCGCATGGCGGGGCAGGCGGTGGAGCTGGATCGGGCCGTGGAGGTAGGGGTGATGCTGCACCTCGCGCTCCAGGTGGCCGGCAACTACTACCAGTCCGAGGTTCGCGCCGCGGTGGAGCAGACCCTGGGCACGGGTCCCGGGGGGTTCTTCGCCCCGGGGCGGCCGCGCTTCGGCGAGGATCTCTGGGCCAGCGACATCGTCCAGGCCCTGATGGCCCTGGACGGCGTGGTGAACGTGTGCCTCAACCGCTTCAAGCGCCTGGGGGACCGCTTCCCCGACCAGGCCAGTAGCGGGCGCATCCCCCTCGAAGGTCTGGAAGTGGCCATCTGCGACAACCTTCCTCAGGCCCCGGGCCGGGGCTACTACCGCCTGGCACTCCACGGGGGCCAGAAGGGCTGAGCGCCATGGCAGCACGCGACCTCACCCGCTGGAACCGCGCCGGCCTCGCCAGGGTGGAGTACCTGGACGGCAACGCTGCGGTGTTTCTGAGCCGTCTCGGGGAACGCCTGCACGGGGCCTTCCCCGGCTGGCCCGCCGCCCAGCCGCCGGAGGTCGTCACCACCGAGGGCGAGGCGGCGGAAAAGCTCCGTCTGGAGTCCCTCTACCGGGCGGACCCGGACGACCTGCTCTGGCAGCTCACCCGCGCCTACGCCCGGGCATGCCACGTCCTCGGCGCCACCCTCGACGCCTACGCCAACGAGGCCTGGCTGGGCACCGCAACCCAGTGGGACAACCTCCGCCGCCTGGTGGCCATGCTGGACTACGCCCCCCACCCCCCGGCCTCTGCGTACACGCCCCTGGCGCTTCAGCTCAAGCAGGGCCTCAGTGGCAGGGTAAAGGCGGGTCTGCAGATCAAGTACAGCCCCAGCGACGGGGGCCAGCCCCTGGTCTTCGAGACCCTGGAGGACCTGGACGCCGATGCCACCCTCAACAGCCTGAGACCCCACCACCACGACCGCAACCCCAAGCCCCTGAGCGGGGCGCGCCTGGTGCTGCCGGGCAGGCTCGACAAGCTCAAGACCGGCGAGCCCCTGGTGCTGGAGGACGAGGACACTGGCCGGTTGCTGGGCTATCGGATTCAGGGTGTGACCCTGGGCGAGGATAGGACGGAGGTCATCCTCAGCCCCCCCATCGGACGCGCCGACAAGTTGACGCTGGGGGCCACCCTGGTGCATGCCCTGCCCAGCGAGCGGCTGCGTCCCCTGGGGCCCCGCACCCAGGGGGCCGAGCTAGGGCGCGGCTTGCACCTTGCCACGCCTCCAGAGGGACTGGCGCCGGGGGACATCGTCGCCATCGGCCGCCCCGATGCCAAGCCCCTCTACCGGCGCATCCAGGCGGTGGAGGATGACCGGCTGGTCTTTCGTCAGCCGCTTGGGGAGGTCGACCTGGCCAACGCCGGCATCAGCCGGCCCATCAGCGTGCCCATCGCGCGACTGGGCGGCAACCGGCGGCGCATCCGCTCGGACGACAGCGCCGAGCGGGTGCTGTACGTGGCGGGGGACTGGGGCTGGCTGGCGGGTCGCTGGCTGGCGGACATCCGCCACCTGACCCAGGCCGGCAAGACCCGCGAATACCTGCCCCTCTACGAGTGCGTCAAGGCGCACTACTTCCCCGTGGGAACGCCATCCGATGGCGACCCCGCACTGCCCCATCCCCTGGCCGGGTACACCGCGCTCACCCTCAACTGGAAGGATGCGCGGGATCGGGCCGCGGACGGACCCGACCTGAGCCTGGATAACCCCCAGACCCTCCTCACCAGCCCCCAGACCCCCGGCCCCTGGCGGCCGGACTCCTTCCTCCAGAAGAGCGCGGCCGGCAAGCTCACCGAGCCCCTGGTCACCGAGCAGCCCAAGAAGACGAGCGCCGGGGACATCGCCGTCCTGGTGTGCGGCGGCAGCCTGGCCTGGGCGCGCCTGCGCCACCTGAGCCTGGACCCGGAGGCAGGGCTCGCGCGCCTCACCAGCGCATCCGGCTGGCAGGAGCGGGGCCGGGGGATCTACTACCTGGCGAGCAGCCGGGTCCACAGCCACTTCGCCGAGCCCCTGCGACCCCTGGACGCGGCCCGCAACACCACCCCCCAGGGGGGCGCCAAGCTCTACCTGGAAGGGCTGCCCCCCGCCCTGAAGCCGGGTCGCACCCTGATCCTGGACAACGGCAGCGCGGCCCTGGCCACCCGCCTGCTGGAGCTGGATGCCTCTGCCAGCCCCCCCTGGGTACGCCTCGAGCAGGTCCCCCCGCCTGGCAGCACGGCGGAGAACCTGGTGCTCTATGCCAACGTGGTCACCGCCGGCCACGGCGAGACCAAGCCCGTGAAGATCCTCGGCAGCGGTGATGGCAGCCGCAACCAGCAGCGCTTCCTGCTGGAGGCGGACGATGCGAGCTTCGTCGCGGATCCCTCCATGCCCTCCGGGGTACGCGCCGACCTCCGGGTCAGCGTGGCGGGGGAGGTCTGGGCCCAGGTCGCCAACCTGGGGGACTCGGGCCCGAGCGACCCCCACTACCAGGCGCGTCAGACCGAGGACGGCCAGCTCTGGATCGGCTTCGGCGACGGGCGTCACGGCCGGCGCCTGCCCACCGGCAGCAACAACGTGCGCGTCACCTACCGGCGCGGCGTGGGCTCGGCTGGCAACCTGCCCGCCGGCAGCCTGGCCAAGCTCGCCACCCCCCATGCCCTGGTGGCCTCGGTGGTGCAGCCCATCGGGGCCAGCGGCGGCGGCGAGCGGGAATCGGTCTCGGCCCTGCGGGACAACGCCGCCTCCGCCCTGCTCGCCCTGGAGCGCGCCGTATCCCTGGAGGATTTCGCCCGACTCGCCAAGGCCAATGCGGCCATCGCCCAGGCGCGCGCCTTCAGGTTGCCTGCGGGGCTGGGCCAGCGGGAGCGCTTGGAGGTGGTGGTCGTGCCGGCGGGGGGCGGCACCCTGACCCCCACCACCAAGGGCTTCCTCGAGGACTACCTACTGGCCCACGCCTTGCCCGGGGTACAGGTCAGCGTCGCCGAGTACCAACCCCTGATCTGCGCCTTCGAGATCGGCCTCAGGGTGCGTCTGGACACCTTTGACGGCGAGCGAGTAAGGGAGGCCGTACGACTTGCCCTGACCAGCGCCTTCTCCCGGGACCACCGCAATCTGGGCCAGCCCCTCTACCGGGGAGAGGTCTACACCCTGGTGGACGGGGTGCCGGGGGTGGAGAACAGCAGTGTCGAGATCCGGCTCGATGCGGGCGCCATGGCCGCTGCCAGGCGCTTGGTGCAGGATCCCGAGGGGGTCATCCTGGCGGTGGAGCCCCAGGCACGGCAATGCGTCCATCTGGCCCCGGCCGACCCGGATCTCAGGATCAGCCTGGAGCCTTTCAGCCTATGAGCGGCGTGCGTCCCATGGATTTCGCCACCCTGCTGTGGCGCCACCTGCCCTCGGTGCTCCGGGAATGCGACAACCCCAGGGAGGACATCGACGGCAACCTGGCGCAGGCGGGGGACCTCGCCCGGCTGCTCGATGCCTATGGCGAGCTGCTGGACGCCGTCTACCGTACCCTGCTGCAGCGCTACTACGACAGCTTCCCCGAGGCCGAGGGCCTGGACGCGGAGGGCCTCGAGCGCGGCTGCCAACCCTGGGTGCTCCCCTATATCGCCCGGCTGCTGGATGTGCAGCTTCGCTCCCCCTTGGAGTCCGGGCAACGCCTCGAGGTGGGGCAGGCGGTAGCCTGGCGCCAGCGCAAGGGCACCCTCAGTGCCATAGAGGGCATCGCCGCTGCCGTGACGGGGGTGGAGGTCGAGGTGCAGGAAGGCTGGCAGCGGGTGGCCCTGACCCCGCGCCCGGGCTTCACGCTGTTGCCCGCCGGCGTCGTCTGCGAGGCGGAGGCGGACTACGATCCGCGCTTCCCCGACCGCCGCGCCCGCCATCCCGGCATGCCCGGGGGCACACTCGATCTGCGCTATGTCTCCCGCGCCCGGCGGGCCGACGCCGCCTGCCCCACTTCCAAGTCCACGCGGTTCGCGGGCCAGGAGGTCTGGTGGGTCCAGGCCAACCGCAAAGGCGTCCCCTGTTTCCTGGGCAGCTACCAGGACGCCTCGGCCCGCACCGCGGACCTGCGAACCCCCAACGGCCAGCGCGGCCACGCCCACCCCCGCAGGGTGCTGCTCTACCTGCCCCCTTTCCCGGGTCTATTCGCATCCCAGCCGCCGAGCGTCCAGTGGACCAGCATCCGTGAGGCGGTCCTGGCCGGCGGACCCCTGCCCGAGGGCCTGCCCCTGGTCCTCGAGGGCACTCTGGGGACCCGGCGCCTGGCCGGAACCGCCGCCACGCCCGTGCGCATCCGCGGGGTGGTGGCGCTGGACCCCAAGCTGCTCTGGCGCTTCGAGGGTCTCTGGTTCGACAACCAGCTGGAGATCTGGAACGGCCGGGCCCAATTCACCCACTGCGCGGTGCGGGAGCTGCACATCCACACCGCTTCGCCGCAGCTGCCGGTGACTGAGGCGCGGGGCAGCCTGTTCAAGCGCCTGCTGGCCCCGCAGGGCCTGGTACGACTGGAGGGGGTCACCCTGCTGGAGCGCCTGGTGGCGGAGCGCCTGGAGGCGAGTGACTGCATCCTTCAGGTCGGGCCTCACAAGGACCTGTTGGACGGCGACGTGCCGGCCGCCGGTTGTCTGCGTTTCAGCCGCCTGCCCTACCTGCCGCGCCCCCCCGATCCCCTGGACCCGACACTCCCCAACGACCCCCAGTGGATCAGCCAGGGCAAACGCTCGGCGCTGCGCATCCACCGCTGCACCACCGAACCGGTGCTGTTCTGGAGCTCGAGCTTCGGCAGACCCGGCTGTGGGGTGCTGCACCCGAGCGCCCATCCCCTGCTGCGCTTCGGCGCCGAGGACGGGGGCGAGATGGGGGCCTACCACGACCTGCGTTACAGCCTGCGGGAGCAGGCGGTGGCGGACAAGCTCAGGGAATACCTTCCGGTGGGCATGGAGGCGGTACTGGTGGCGGACGAAACCCTGGTCTGCGCCCCGCCGCAGCCGGCCCCGCCCACTTCCCTCGAACCCTAACAGGGATGCCAGCATGAAGACCCAGATCTCCCGAGACAGTCACGACCCTAGCAAGCGCTACTCCGGCGTCTATCTGCAACAGGGCCGCATGATCCTGGACGCGGACTGGAACGAGGCGACCGAGGTCCAGCGCCGGCAGCTTCTGGGCGCCCTGGGGGATGCCGTCCTCAGCGGTGCCCCGCGCCAGGGCGGGCTGTCGCTGTCTACGGTAGGCGGTTTGCATATCGTTCCTGGCAGGCTCTACGTAGACGGCATCCCGGCGGAGCTACCGGCGAGCCTGGTCAGTCTCAGTCCTACCGCCCAACCGGACTACCCGAACCCGCCGACCCTGTCCGGCGACGTGCGCTTCTATGCGGATGTCTGGGAGCGCACCCTGACCGCCCTGGAGGATGCCGATCTAATGGACCCGGGTCTGCACGGCGCTGACACCGCCACCCGCACCCAGACCCTGCTGCAGGTCAAGTGGTGCGCCATCGGCACCGACCCGCTGAACGCCCCGGATAACCTGCCCCTGGGCGACGCCCCCCTGGCCCTGCGGCTTCGCAAGGTGGTCTCCGGCCCCGATCCCTGCGACCCCTGTACCGCCGAGGTGGCGGTCGATGAGCGCATCGGCAACTACCTCTTCCGGGTGGAGGTGCACGAGGTCTACCGCACGGGCGGTAAGCTCTTTCTGATCCTCAAGTGGTCCCGCGACAACGGTGCCGAGGCCTACGCGGTGAGCCAGGCCCCCGGCGACTTCAAAAGCGGCGACTGGATCTGGGAATTCTACGACACCCCCACCGAGAAGCTGCTCGGCAACCACCTGCCCTTGACCCAGAGGCGCCGTCGCGGCCTGCTGCGGGAGGCCTACAGCCCCCCCGCGGGCGCCGGCGAGCCCAAGGCCTTTGCCCGCCAGTGGGATGGCTACGCGGAGATCAACCTCACCGACCTCAAGCTGGTACAGGGGCGCGACCGCGGTATGCCCCTCTCCGCCGGGCTCGACGTCAGCGCCCACGGCTGGGTGGGCTTCCACGACGGCCGTCTGCAGATCAACCTGGAGCTGATGGAGCTGGACCTGGCCCTGGCGGCTAAGGGCTTCGTGGCCGGCGACTACTGGCTGGCCGCGGTACGCGAGGCAGTGGACGAGAGTGGTAGCTATGTGTTGGGCAAGGCCCCGGCAGTGGCAGGGGGGCCCCCTGCCGGCGCGCCGCCCCAGGGGGTCGGGCACCACTACCTGCGCCTGGACGACTTCATCGGCGGGGTACTGGTCCATCCGTCGGACACGACGGCGGACGCCTTCCGGCGGCGCATGCACTTCCCGCCCCTCACCGACCTGCACGCCGACGAGGTGCTCTATGGTCCCCCCGCCGGCTGCACGGGCATCTACGGCACCGCGGAGAACGTCAAGCAGGCCCTGGACGCCCTGTGCAGCCTGGATGCGGCGGATATCGCCTACAACCTCAACTGCCCCCCCGGTAACAACCTGGCCAGCCTGCTGGCCGCGACCCTGGGTGCCGCCTGGCCCAACCTCGACGGGCAGCCCAAGAGCCCCTCGGTGCAGGACATGCTGCAGGCCCTGCTCTGCCACCTGAGCGCCGCCCAGATCCCCTATGGGGTGCCCGGATGTGCCAGCTCGCCGAATCTCGCCCAGGGACTGGGGCTGGCCGTGGGCCCCAACAACGTCGCCGCGGTGCTCAACCGGCTGCTGTGCAACCTCGACGCAGAAGACGTCCCCCTCAACCTTCCCGCCCTCCAATGCCAGGACCTCAAAGACTCCGGTGAGACCAGCGTGCAGGGCGCCCTGGACTATCTGTGCGCTACACGCATCAGCCACTGCGCCCTGTCCATCCCGGCAGAGCCCAAAGGGCAGCTCGAAAAGGCCCTGCGCGACTTCGCCAAGGATGCCCAGGCCAAGGACCTGTGGCTGTGCCTGATGCCCGGCGAGCACGACATCCCGGGCGGCGCGCTGAACGTCAGCGGCAAGAACAGCCTGCGTCTCTCCGCAGCGGCCGCAGGAGCGAGCACGATCTACTTCTCCGGCCAGCCGGCCAGCTTCCAGGCCCAAGAACTCGGGCTGGAAGGGGTGCGCTGCCGCTTCGCCTCGGGATCGCGCCTGACCCTGCAGGCCAACCGCATCAGCGCCAGCCGCTGCAGTTTCACGCGCACCGGTAGCGCCGAGAACCCGCCGCCCATGGTGCGGCTCGATGCCCTGGGCGAGGGCAGCGAGGTCTATTGGCGTGACAACGTCATGAGCGACACCTGGTCCCATCCCTCCGACAACGCCAAGGATTGGTTCACTCCCGACCGGGTGGGCAACGTCCGGGTCGCCAGCCTGATCGAGCAGATGCGCGCCAACCCCGGGATGCTGGAGGACGCCCGCGTGGTGCGGGAAAGGGTCGGGCAGCTCGCCCGAGCCATCTCCGAGATGTCCGGCAGGGAGCGCCTGGCCTGGCGGGACCGCGTCAGGGGCGAGCTCCCGGTGGCTGGCGGCGGGCGACCTCCCCGCCCCCGCGCAACCGAAACCGCCATGTTCCTGGACCGTGCCCCCCTGATCACCGCCCTCTCCAACGAATCCGCCCTCTCGCACCTGGGTCCGGCCAAAGTGGGTGCCGTCAGCCGTGACGAGGCCAAGGTCCTCACCGAGGCCGCTATCGACAAGATCAATGCGGCGGGTGCTGACATCGGCCTCATCACCGACATCGTCATCGACGACTTCCTCGTCACCTTCTATGAGCTCGGCTACGGCGTGGCCCTGGCGCTCGGCGACACGACCCTCTCGGGGGCCCTCAGCGACAACCACATCGATGGCGAGGTACTGCTGATGAATGGCCAGGAGAGCGGCATCGACGCTGGCAAGATCCGTATCGAGAAGAATGAGATCGCCGACCGCACGGTTGCGCCCAAACGCGGACGGCTGACCTTGTCCGGCAACCGTTTCCAGCGGTTCTGGGCGCGCCTGCCGCCGGGGACCGTCAGCGGCAACAGCCTGCGAAGGGCGGTTCCCGGCTATGAGGCCCTGACCCTTATGGGCAACCTGTTCAACGGGTTCGGACACGCTGCCATGGCCGCCATGCTGACCGCCCAGGGAAACCAGTTTCATTTCGAGAATGGCAACCCCGAGCAGGTCCTCGGCAACCTGATCACGGACCGCGCCGCACTGACCGGCAATGCGGCCTCCTCACATACGGAGGCCCCGGCGCTGACGGTTGCCGCCCGGGCTTCGGCCATCGGCGTCAACATGGTGCAGATCAAGGCGATCTGACCCGCTAGGAGGCCGCCATGGGCAATCTGTTCACGCTCCGCCGCGGCAGGTGCACACGCATCCCGAAAGCGCAGGCGCATACCCGTTCGGATAATGCGGTGGAGCTCCGCCAGCAGACCGTCCGGACCCTGGGCCAGATCCTTCGGCCCAAGCTCTCCGTGGGTGCCCCCGACGATGCCCAGGAGCGCGAGGCCGATGCCCTGGCGGAGCGGGTGATGCGCCTGCCGGAGTCGGGAGACAACCCTGGTGAGGAGAGGCTCCAACCCGCCTGCCCCGCCTGTCGGGACGACGAGGAGCGGGTGCGCCGCGTCTCCAAGCCCGAGGAAGATGAAGAAGAGGACAAGGAGCTGCGGACCAAGGCCACTGGAACGGATGGGCTAGTCGGGCCCGTAGCCACCGACACCGCGAGCCGCATCCAGGCCCGCCGCGGTGCCGGTATGCCCCTGCCGCCGAGCGAGCGTGCCTTCTTCGAACCCCGCTTCGGCGCGGACTTTAGCCGGGTACGCCTGCATGCGGACCCTCAGGCCGCCGAGCTGTCGCGGCGGTTGGCGGCCCGGGCCTTCGCAGTGGGCCGGGACCTGTTCTTTGGCCCGGGGGAGTACGAACCGGCCACGGCCGCCGGCCGCCGGCTCCTGGCACACGAGTTGGCCCATGTGCAGCAGCAGGATCGGACCGGGCAAGCAATATGGCGTTGGACGACGGGCGCGGCCCCAGCCCCCCACGGCTGGAGCGAGGTGACGGACGCCGACCAGTTGCGGCGCTTGGGCGAGGCCGAGGACATCGTTCGCGGCGTGGTCGGCAATCGCAATTGCCAGAACTACTTCCGCGACAACTGCACCAATGGCGCAGGGGCCAATGCCCTGCGCAACGTCTTCGACAATGCCAACATCTATCTCCGAGCGGTGGACGACAACATGTTCGGTGAAGGCGAGCCCGGCGGGCGGAACATCGCATTCAATCTGCGCGCCTACCGCATCGGCCGTTTCATGATGGCATCGACCCTGCTCCATGAGATGTTCCATACCTGCGACCCGACCGCCGCCGGCAACGCCGCGGAGCTGAGCGCGGAGACCGCGGTGGAGACCTGCCGCCTTCACACCCCCTTGATCGATAGCGTATCGCCGCGCCGGGGACCGGTGGGGGCACAGGTGACCATTCGCGGCTGGAATTTCGGCCCCACCCAGGGGGCCACCGACCGGGTACGTATCGGCGGTGTCCTTGCCCCCGTGCAGAGCTGGACCTTCATGAGCGGCACCACTTCCCGGGTGGAGATTCAGGTGGCGGTCCCCGCCGGCGCGACCAGCGGTGACCTCGGGGTCGTCAACAACAACATCGTCAGCAATCCCGCCGCTTTCACCGTCACCTGAGGCCAAGACGGGGCTCCCGGTCATGCAGGCCAAGGCCCTCGCACCCGCCCCCGAGACCAGCGCCCGCACCCACCGACTCCAGCGCCCGGTGTTCCCCTGGGGCGCGGCCTTAGCTGGCCGACCCCTCTTGCGCCCCATGCTGAAGCTCGGGGCCGCCCGGGATGAAGCGGAGAACCAGGCGGACCACCTGGCGGAGCGGGCCCTGCGTGGCTCTGCACCGGCGCCAACTCGAGCGACGCCCGCCCCGACCGACGCCAAGGCAGCGGTCCGTCGGGTCCTGGCCCCGCGCCAAGTCGCGCCCCAACCCCCGGTGCCCCCCGCCATCGAGGAGGAGCAGACCCTCCCGGAGGCCCTTGAGGAGCGCTTGCTGGCCTTGCAGCGTGGGGGCCAGCCCTTGCCGGAGGGGGCGCGCCGGGACCTGGAGCCACGCTTCGGCCTGGATCTAAGCGGCGTGCGCATCCACACCGACGCCGAGGCAGCCCGGTTGGCCGAGGCGGTGGGGGCACACGCCTTCACCCTGGGGGAGCACATCGCCTTCAACCGCGGGCGCTTCCAGCCCGAGCATCCCACCGGACGCCGATTGCTGGCCCATGAGCTGGCCCACGTGGCCCAACAGCGGGCGGGGCGCGGCGAGCCCGAGCCGGTGCGCCGCGGCTTTTGGAGCGATCTCTACGAGGGCGCGGTCGATACCCTGGGCGACATCGCCGAGTGGGGCCTCGATCAGGTCAGGGAGTATGGCTGGCGACTGCTGGAGGCCATCTCTCCGGAATTCGCCCGCACGGTGCGCGCCATTCTCGACGAGGGCATCCTCCCCTGGTTGGGCCGGATGGTGGCGCGGGCCTGGGATGCCTACCTCGGCACCCTACGCGCGCTGGTACCCTTCGAGGGCCCCCGCCAGCTCATCGATCTCTTCGCGGGCTTGGTGGAACGAGCGGCGGGGATCCTGGCGGCGCTCGCCTCGGGGGATTGCGCACCCCTCATGGCGGCCATCGACGAGCTCAGGACCTTCGTCACACAGGTGGTGGGGGTGGCTTGGGATCGGCTCAGCGAATTCCTCGCCCCCATCGGCGAGTTCTTCCGGGGCCTCTGGGCGGACTTTGGCGCCCCAGCCCTGCGCTGGCTGCAGGAGCTCGGCGGGGGTATCTGGGAGGAGATCCAGACCCTCGGCCGACGCTTCTGGGACTGGATCCGCCCGGTGCGCGAGGCGGCCGAACGGATCTGGGGCTGGTTCAAGGACACCCTGTTCGGCCCCGACGCCGGCGACGGCGGCAGCACCGACAGCCAGGGCGGGGTGATCGGCTGGATCGGTCGGAAGGCCGGCGAGGCCTGGGACTGGGTGAGGGAGCAGACCCGGCCGGTATGGCAGCCGGTGGCGGACTACGGCGGCCAGGTGGCCCAGCTTATCCCCCCGGCCTTCGTCCGGGAGCTCGGGGAGTCCGCCGGGCAGCTCTCCACCGCCCTCGACGGCGCCTCCGAGGGCATGGGCGGCGGCGGGGGGCTGCCGGAGGGCCGGAATAGCCTGGCCGCTATCCTACCCTCGGTGCAGGCCCTCCTCGCCGGGGTGCGGCGCATCATCGTCGGCGCGGGGGACTGGCTCAGCGGTCGCATCGCCGCCCTGGGGGCCGCGGTCACCGGGCTGATCGGCCGGCTGAGCGCCAACGCCCTGCTGTCATGGCTGTCCGGGGCGCTGGGCTGGCTCGCGGAGGGCATAGACGGACTACTCGCCTGGGCGCGGGAAGGGGTCGCCGGGCTGTTCACCTTCCTGGTACGGGGCTTCGATGCCCTCACCCCCTTCCTGCAACTGGTGCTGGAAACGGTGCGCCGGCTGATCAGCGTGGCTGCGGACCTGCTCCAGCTACCCCTGCTGATCCTCAACGCTCTCTGGCAGCGAGTGCCGGCTTGCATCCGCGAGCCCATCGAGCGCTTCATCCAGAACCAGATCCTGGCGCGCATTCCGGTGTTCGGCCAGTTCTTCAGCGACCCCGAGCTCTGGCCCCGGGTGCGCGACACGGCGCTGGGCATCCTGCGCCGCATCTTCGTGGACGGCGACCTGCCGGCTGCGGCCTGGGCCTTCTTCCAGGCGGTCCTGCGCCTCCTGGGGCTACCGCCGGAGCTGGTGGTGCAGGTCCTGGCCAAGGCGGCCCAGGCCGTCGCGGACATCCTCGGGGATCCCATCGGCTTCCTCACCAATCTGCTGCGGGCCCTGGCGGCGGGCTTCCGGGGCTTCTTCGAGCGCATCGGCACCCACCTGCTCTCAGGCTTCACCGGTTGGCTCTTCGGCACCCTGCGCCAGGCCGGCATCGAACCGCCCGCGGACCCCTCCCTGCGATCCATTCTCGGTCTGGTCCTCCAGGTGCTCGGCATCACGCGCGACAACCTCTTCGCCCGCCTCGCCCGGCACCTCGACCCCGCCATCGTCGCCCGGTTGCAGTCGATGTTGGAGATCGCCACCGGGGTCTGGTCCTTCGTGGTCACCCTGGTCAACGAGGGCCCGGCGGGGCTCTGGCGGGAGCTCTCGGAGCGGCTGTCCAACCTCTGGGACAGCCTGGTGGAGGGGGTGATTGGGTTCGTCACCGAGCGGGTGATCGGCTGGGCCAGCCGTTGGCTGCTCTCGCTGCTCGATATCACCGGTATCATGCCGGTGGTCAATACCTTGGTCGCCATCTACCGGGCCATCGAGTCCTTCATGCAGTACCTGCGGGAGCTGCTGGAGATCGTCTCCCGCGTGCTCGACGGCGTGGCTGGCATCGCCCGCGGCGCCATCGGCGAGGCCGCCGGCTTCCTGGAGAGCGCGCTGGCGAGCGCCCTGCCGGTGGCCATTGGCTTCCTGGCCAACCAGGCGGGGCTGGGTAGACTCTCGGAGCGGCTGCGGGAGATCCTGGGGGGCCTGCGCGAGCGGGTGAACGGCGCCATCGATTGGTTGATCGAGCGGGCACTGCGCCTTGGCCGCGCCCTCATCGACCTGGTACGCCGGGGTGCGGCCAGCATCCGCGAATGGTGGCGGCAGCGTTTCGGCTTCCGCGGCGCCGACGGCCAGGAGCACAGCATCTATTTCCGCGGCGAGGGGGACCGCGCGGAGCTGATCGTCGAGTCGGAGCCCCAATCCTTCCAGAGCTTCCTCGACGGCCGTCCCGACGGCCCGGACAAGGACCAGGCCCAGCGGCTCTACAGCGAGCTACTGCGGGTACAGCGCACCGCGGGTGCCCCCACGGCCGGCGGGGCGGCTGGCCCGACCCCTCCCGGCGGCGCGGCCCCCGAGGAGCGCATCGTCCGGCTGACCCAGGAGCTCGCCACCCTAGCGGCCAGGCTGATGGACAGCGAGGCGGGCATCCCCGAGGCCACGCCGCCCGCCTATGGACCGCTGCGGGAAGGCTTCGGCACCTCGGTGGAGGTGCGCCGCCTTACCCGGCGCATCCCGCCGGGCAGCGAGCCCAGCATCGAGGGCGGCCTGTGGAACAACCTCAACCAGCGCCGCTACGGGGGTGGTAGTTACTACATTCGGGGCCACCTGCTCAACCACCACGTCGGGGGTGGGGGCTACACCTGGGCGAACCTCACACCCCTGACGCGCAGTGCCAACAGCTCCATGTCCAGTTCCTTCGAGGAGCCTGTTAAGACCGCCGTGAACGATCAGGGTAAGGTAGTCTATTTCCGGGTAAGCACCGAGTCCGGGAGTCCCCCGGATCGCAGCGCCGAGGTCAGCGCCCTGCGTAACCCCGAGAACCCCAACGCGGAGGACCGCCTCATTGCCTCGGTGATCGAGTCCGAGCGGGCGGTGCCGACCCGCATCACCGGTATCGCCCGAGAGGTCCCGGCGGACACCCCCGCCGATGCCCCTCCTTCGAGCAGCTGGCGGGAGGTGAGCCGCTTGGACCAGTCCAATAGCCCCGAACGGGCGCTAGGGGAATACAGCGTCACCGACAGCGCCCGCACCTCTGTGTCCCTGAGCAGCTCACCGCGGAGCCTGATCCGCCAGCTCCCCGGTGTCACCGACGACCTGGCAGACCGCGTCGAGGCCCGCCAACGGGCGGTCGGGGTCTTCCGCACCCAGGCCCAGTTCCTCTCTGAGACGGGGGCACCGGCGGGTATTTTCGCCGGGTTCGAGTCCTCGTCGCGTTTCACCGTGCGCCTATTCACCCGCTCGTGAGCACGAACCCCGACCCGCGGCTGCAACGGGCCCTCGCGGAGCCCTATGCGTTCGTCCTGCTGCTCTGGCCCGCCGTCATCGGGGTCCGGCTCCTCGATGCCCCGGAGGGCGACGCGCTCTACCGCTACCTCCTCTATGCCTGGCTGGCGATCATCCATCTGGCGGCCTACAGACAGGGGCGCGGATCGGGCTTCGGAAACATCCTGTTGCTACTCAGCCTCTGCGTGGCCCTTGCCTGTCGCACCTTTCCCTCCCCCTGGACCCTGGCCTGGCTGCCGCTGCTCCTCACCGGCCTGCTGGCGGCCCAGCAGAGCCGGTTGCGCTGCCTCCTGGGCCAGGAAGCGGGCCCAAAGGCGGCCGAGGGCAACCCCTCCATGGGCCGCGATCCCGAGCCCTGAGGGGCTCCCTCAGTAAGCGGTTGAAAACCCCCCGCGGCCCGGTATCATGCCCCCTCTCCTCTTCCGGCACCCGGGGTTTCTCCATGAGCGCACGCATCCTCGACGGCAAGACCATCGCGGCGGAGATCCGCGAGCGGCTGCGCACCCAGGTGGCTGCCCGGATCGCGCGGGGGCAGCGGCCGCCGGGCCTGGCGGTGATACTGGTGGGCGCGGATGCCGCGTCCCAAGTCTATGTGCGCAACAAGCGCCGGGCCTGTGAGGAGATCGGCTTCTATTCCCAGCTCCACGCCCTGCCGGCCTCCACCTCCCAGGCGGAGCTGTTGGCCCTGATCAATGCGCTGAACGCTCAGGAGGCCATCGACGGCATCCTGGTCCAGTTACCGCTGCCCGAGGGGATCAACGAGGAGGCGGTGATCGAGCGCATCCTGCCCACCAAGGACGTGGACGGTTTCCACCCCTACAACGTGGGACGGCTGGTGCTGCGTATGCCCCTGCTGCGCCCCTGCACCCCCAAGGGCGTGATGACCCTGCTGGAGCACACGGGGCACAAGCTCTCCGGGCTCGACGCCGTGGTGGTGGGTCAGTCCAACATCGTCGGCCGGCCCCTGGCCCTGGAGCTCCTGGCCGCGCGCTGTACCATCACCGTCTGCCATAGCCGCACCAAGGACCTGACCGAGAAGATCCGCGGTGCCGACATCCTGGTGGCCGCGGTGGGCCGGCCCCACTTCGTCCAGGGGGACTGGGTCAAGGAGGGGGCGCTGGTGATCGACGTGGGCATCAATCGCCTGGAGGATGGCTCCCTCGTGGGGGACGTGGACTTTGCCGAGGCGCGCAGGCACGCCGCCTGGATCACCCCCGTGCCCGGCGGGGTGGGCCCCATGACCATCGCCAGCCTGCTGGAGAACACCCTGCAGGCGGCGGAGCTGCATGCCGCCGCGCCCGGCTGACGGTCGACCTTCCGGCCTGGCCCTCGGCGCCCGCGGCCACCCAGAGAGCGCTGAGCTCCTGGTCGCGGAGATCGAGCGACCAAAGCCAGGCTTCAGCCGACTATGAAGGAGATCGGCTGGAGACCTTTGTTTACGGCCGACACCCTATCCATTGAAGGGTTCCCACTGCAACCCTCGGGGGGTCTGGATCGCCTATCCCTAATCGCGTCGCAGGAGGCTGAACGCGAAATTGCGCCCGTCGCCTTGCCGGGTTGCCAGATGAATCCAGGTCATACCGAAAGGCTCAGGTAGCGTGCGGCCAGGGTCATGACCCGCTGGCGCGCCTCGACATCGTCGCCGCACACCGGCATAGGCGCTATCGGACATGTTCTCCGCCCCGGTGGTGTTGAACGCCGTCACCACCCGCGTGCCCTAAGTACACCACTTCGGAAGATTGAACCGCCCCGGGTTTGTCGGAGGCTCCAACCTTTGAGAGGATGGAGCGATGA
>CAZFHV010000047.1:0-6597 GCA_964519095.1 uncultured Chromatiaceae bacterium
CTCCGGCAGGTGGCCCGCCAGTTCCCCCAGCTCGCGCAGGGGGAACTCCTGTCCCTCCTTGCCGAGCTCTCGCCACACCCCCACGGCCACGTGTCTCAGGCCGATGGGCGCCCGCTCCCCCGCCGCCAGGTAGGCCGAATGGAGAGCGGCGTTGCGGATCTGTCCCCCGGTGAGGGCCACCGCGGTGGCCAAGAGCTCCGGGGAGAGGTCCGGCTCCCGCGGGGCCCTGGGGGGCAGCAGCCGGGCCCAGAGGGCCACTCGGCTGGCCACGTCCGGTCGGGGGAACTCCACCACCATCTGGATGCGCCGCGTGAAGGCGGCATCCATCTGGCGGCGCAGGTTGGTGGTGAGGATGCAGGGTCCCTCGTGGGACTCGATGCGGGTGAGGAGGTGACTCACCTCCATGTTGGCGTAGCGGTCGCGGGCCTCCTTGATTTCGCCGCGCTTGGCAAAGAGGGCGTCGGCCTCGTCGAACTGCAGCACCATGGGGCGTCCGTGGGCGGCGGTGAAGAGCCGATTGAGGTTCGCTTCGGTCTCGCCCACGTACTTGCTGATCAGACGGCCGAGATCGATGCGGTAAAGGGGCCAGCCCAGGGTACCGGCCAGCACGCTCGCGGCGAGGGTCTTGCCGGTGCCCGAGGGCCCGGCGAACAGGGCCAGGGGTCCACCCACCCACTGGCCGCCCCACTGCTCCACGACCGTGTGGCGGTGCTCGATCCAGAGCAGGAACTCCCGCAGCATCTCGAGCCGGTCGGGGGGCAGGACCAGGTCGTCCCAATCGGCCTGGAGGGGCACGGGCTCGGCGCCGGGGGGTGCCACCAGCGGGGCGGGGCGTCCCTCCAGACGCGCGACCAGCCCCGGCTCCGGCTGCAGAGGGCGCCAGGGGTCGTTGTGGTCCGCGCTCAGCAGCCGGCTGCGCACCAGGGGGGCCTCCGGGGAGATGACCTGGCGCAGTGCCTCCGATTCGTGGGGCTCCAGGGCCAGCAGCTCCTGGATGAGGGCCCGGGAGGGGTAGGGCAGCCCCTGGCCGCCCTGGAGCGCGAGGTACATCCAGCCGAGGCGGGGCTCCAGCTCCGGACCGACCACGGCGGCCAGCACGTCCCACTCCATGGGGGAGAGCCTCTCACCCAGGAGGCGCTCCCAGGCGGCGCCCGGTTGACGCAGGGCCTCCACCCGAGACTGGATGACGCGCAGCCGCTCGATCTCGGGCTCCGCCACCTCCTGGCCCTGGCGGCTCTGGGACAGGCAGTAGCCGAGAATCTGCAGCCGCTCCCACTCGGGGGCGAGCTGCACCAAGAGGGGGGCATCTGGGTGGGCGGCGTTCAGGGTCCTGCCCCGTAGAGGGTGACCAGCACCGGGTTGCTGCGCAGGGTGATGGACACCCCGTCGGCCCCCCGCAGGTAGGTGCGCTCGGCATAGAGCACCGCCTGGCCCGCCCGATCGCTGAAGGGCAGGGCCGTCGCCTCGGTGTGCGCATTGGCGACCGCCCCGGGATCGATGCGGGCATCCTGGAGATTGAAGGGGGCACCGGCCCCCTGGGGCTGCCAGCCCTCGAGGGGGCTCCAGACCTCCCAGCGCAGCCGCACGGGGCTGCCGGGCTGGCCCGCCACCCAAGCGGCGGGCGTGAAGGCGGCCAGCTCGGCGCTGCCCAGGGCCAGGGCCAGGGACCAGAGGCAGGCGCCATCGCTCACCAGGCAGAGGGCAGGGACCCAGTCCTCGGTGCTGGTGGCGGGTTGCATGGGGCGCACCGGCGGCGGCATGGCCGGTCCCGCCCCCGTGCGGGCCGCCAGGTTCGCGCGCACCCCCAGACCCAGGGCACCCACCAGGGGCGCGGGGACCGCGGGCTCCCGGGGCATCACCGGGGCCAGGCTGACCTCGAAGAGGGCCGAGGGGCGGTAGACCGTGTCGCCCTGGGTGGACCAGAGCTGGTTCAGCTGGTCGAGGCCCAGGTTGAGAAAGATCACCTGGATGAGGAAGGTCTCTCCCTCCACCTGGATCTCGAAGAGGGGCTGCTCGTGGAAATGGCGCAGCACCTCGCCCATCACCCGCAGGTCGTTCTCCCCCGCATTCAGGGGGGCCTCGTCCACGCAAAAAGGGGTGGCCAGGCAGTGCAGGCGCAACAGCCAGGTCTGGCCGGGCAGCAGGTCGGACTGGAACCCGGAGGGCTCGAAGCGGAAGAAGAACAGGTTGAGCCGGTGGCTGGTGTCGCTCTCCGCGGGGGCGGCCGCCGCGGGGGTGCCGAGCAGCACCTTGACCCGGCTGGTGGTGGCGCTGTTGATGCCATCGGAGAGGTCGTCCGCCAGCCCGCGACAGACCTGGGCGAGGGAGGAGAGGCCGACGGCCATGGGGCTACAAGCCTCTCAGGTAGTTCCGGCTCAAGAAGCCATCGTCCCCCCAGGCGGTCGCCCGGTGCTCGGGTTGAGCGGGGGCGACCACCACCACCTCGATGCGACCGATGTGCAGGCGGGCGGCGGGTTCGGTGGAGGCGGGAGGTGGAGGCGCCCCGGCCGCCTTCGCGCCGGCCGGCAGGGGCGAGAATCGCCCCTGCTGTGGGTGGGCCTCGCCGGGGGTCGCCCGAGCTGGGGACTTGAGGCCGACCGCTGGGCGCGGGCCTGGGTCGGCCGAGGCGCGGGTCTGGGGCGGCGCCTCGCCCGCGGCCGCGTCGAGGCGGCTGGCGGCGGAGACTGGGCCAGGCCCGCTGTCCAGCCCCGCTTGGGGCTCGGCGAAGGAGCCGGCGGGATAGCCCGGCATGGGGTCGCTGGACTGCATGGGGAACGGGGCGGGCTCCCTCGGCCCCCTGGCGCGGTAGAGGTCTCCAGAAGGGGTGCCCCGACCCGTTGCCCGTCTCGCATTCTCTTTGCCTTCATTCGGTTCAACAGGATGAGTAACGCCCTCGAGGATCGTGGCGACCGGATTCCAATCGGTATGCGGCCCGGAGGATCCCACATCTTCGGACGGATGAATCGGCTCTGGGGCGACAGACCGCTCGGGTCGGTGCTCGTTCTCCAACGGTGGCGCACGTTCCTGTATCACAGGCTTCCGGCTATCAGCGCGGGGCGATGCGTCATGTTCCCTAAGGTTCACGGCCGGGGCGGGGAGTGGGTCCTGCCAGAACAGACCGGCATCCCCAACCCGAGGGTCGGATGGCACCGCAGGCAAGCCGCCGCCGCCATCCTTCTGGAGTCGGTAGAGGGTCAAGGCGCCCCCCTCGTCGTCGGGCTCTTCGAGCTCGAGGGGCGCCGCCTCGATGTGGAGGTCCTGGCTGCGGCGCAACCAGCTTCCGGGCGCCGGCAGGGGCCGGAGGGCATCATTTAGGGTGTCGGAGAGGATGCCCATCACTGAGCCATCCCGCGGGCGGCGTCGATGAGCCGCAGGTACTGCCCCCGCCGCTCTTGAGGCAGGGCCAGGATCTCTGCCTCGCCCCAGTGGTAGTGGGAGGCGATGCGGTGAACCTCTCCGAGCAGGTCCCCGACCCCCTCAAACAGCGCCCCGTAAGGGTTGAGGCCCACCGCGCTGACCTTGCCACACTCTGGACAGGGGGCGGCCACTTCCAGCACCAGGGCCGGGGAGAGGGCCTCTAGGGCCGCCTCGATCTGGGCCAGTGCCTCGGCAGGGAGGGTCTCGGGCCAGGATGGCCCGAGCGCCGGCGTCACCACCAGGCTGCGCAGGAGCTCTCCGTGACGCCGCTCGGGGGGAAGCCCGAGCAGGCGGATCTGATCAGCCCCCGTGGGGAGGCGCAGGATCAGGGTCTGATCGCCCACCTCGAGGCGGGTGTGGGGATAGGCCTCGGCCGCGGGTTTGACGGGGAGGTCGGCGAAATCCAGGTAGAAGTCGAAGGGTGCGCTGCACTGGGGGCAGGCGGCGTCGTACCAGCCAGCCTCTCGACCGAGGAGCCGCCACAGCTCCCGCATGAGGTACTGACGGTCGGCCACGCAGAGGGCGTCGACGAGGGCCTCGGTAGGCGCGGCGCCGGCGAGCTGGGCGAGGCCCTCCTCCAGGGCTTGGCTAACGGCCCGGGGCATGGTGTCGGCACCCTCGGCGATCTCCGCCAGCCGCAACTGCAGACGACCGTCGGGGGGCCGGAAGCGATAGTCCCGCCGCACCCCCTGGGGCGTGGGGAGCCCTCCCGGCAGATCTCCCTGGAGCCTGGTGGTCATGGCCGAGACTAGGGGTACGGGATCAGGTCTCCGCCGGCTCCGGGACGCTGGAATCCCGCTCCCAGCCCTCGTGCTGCAGGACCACGCTCTGGATGCCCACCGCGTTCATGGTGCCCGCATCCAGGTCCGGCAGGGCCTGGTACTCGGAGACCCAGGCGCGGAACACCTTGTAGGAGAGGGCCACCTGCCCCTGGAGGTTGAGGACGTTGATGACGATGTCCTTGCGAAAACCCTTCAGCGACATGGCCTTGTCGCCGCCGATGTTGTTCACCAGGTTGGCCCAGTTCTCGAAGACGGGGTCGTGGGAGAGGCCCTGCTCCAGGGTGATGGGCTCGTAGCTGGTGCCTCCGGGCAAGATGCGCTCGTGGCTGGGGTCGCCGGCGGTGCGCCACTTGACCGGCTCGGTCTTGCGCTTGAGCGCACTCATCTTCTTCAGGCCCGCTACGGGCTTGCCGTCGAGGAGGATCTGGAATTTGAAGGTTCTGTAGGGATCGTAGCGGTGGGTGTTCACCGGAAACATGGGGGCAGCCATCGTTCATCTCTCCTTGCTTAGCTCTCGCCCGGCTATTGCTGGGCGACCTTTTGCTGGATACGGACGATCACGAACTCGGCCGGTTTGAGTGGGGCGAATCCGACCAGTACGACGACCATGCCCCGGTCGATGTCGTCCTGAGTCATGGTCTGGCCCAGGCCACAACGCACGAAGTAGGCATCCGAGGCCTTCTCGCCCTGGAAGGCCCCCACCCGGAACAGCCCGTTCATGAAGGACTCGATGTTGGTTCTCAGGCTCGACCAGAGGCGGTGGTCATTGGGCTCGAACACCGCCCACTGGATGCCGTTGTAGATGCTTTCCTCGATGAAGAGGGCGGTGCGTCGCACCGGGACGTAGCGCCACTCCGGGTTGGCCCGGGTCGAGCGGGTGCGGGTTCCCCAGACCACGGGTCCGTAGCCGGGCATGCGCCGGATGGCGTTGACGCCGGCGGGGTTGAGGTAGTCCTGCTCCGCGTCCTCCACCACGAACTCCAGGGAGGCCACCCCCAGGAGCGGGAACTCGATGCCCGCCGGGGCCTTCCACACGCCCCGCCGGCTGTCGGTCTTGGCCCAGAGCCCGGCGGCCAGGGCGGCCGGGGAGACCAGCAGGGTGCGCGGCGCGGCCGGGTTGGCGTCGGAGTTGTAGAAGGGGTTGGCCGAGCGCACCCAGGGGTAGTAGAGGACGGCATAGGTGGATGTCGGCAGGTCAAGGTTGTTGACGCCCGTCTCGTCCGTGAATTCGTCGCCCGGTGGCGGGTCGATGATCAGCATGCGGTTGCGCATGGTCTCGCAGTGGGCGATGCCCAGGTTGATGATCGCCTCCTCGGCATCCGAGCCCCAGGCCAGCCCGGGCAGCAGCAGGATGTTGATGTCGCGCACCTTGAGCAGGGCGCTGAAGATGTCCTGGTAGTCATCCTGGGCCGGCGGGTCGCCGTCGTCCCCGTCGTCCAGCGTCACCGAGGTGGTGGCGTTCGCCTCCAGGCGGGCTCGCAGGTCGGCGGCGGTACCGACCCTTTCCACCCGTACCAGCTTGGAGGCGGAATTGATGACGCTCACCATCTCGGTGGGGGTATCCGCCTCGGGGACCAGTTCCCCCAGGTTCTCCAGGGGGGTGAACTCCCCGTCCTCCGCTCGCCCCACTTGGGTGAGAAAGAGGGTGTCGGCACCGAGGACCTTGCGCGTGAAGCGCAGCGTCAGGCCGTCCCCCCAAGTGCCCGGATTGGCCGCCGTCACCCGCAGCAGGTCGGTGGTGTCGCCGACATCGCGCAGGGTCGCGTTCGCCTCCTCGCCACTACCCTCGGCGAGGGCGCGCACGATGTACGCCTTGGCGCCCCCGTTGAGGAAGAAGGCGCTCACCCCCTGGCCCATGGCGTCGCCCTGGGCAGAGCTGTTGTCCTCCCGCAGGCCGCCGAAGCTGCGCTCGTAGTCGTCGAAGCTACTGATCAGCACCGGGCTGCCCACCGGGCCCTGGGTGAGGTAGCCGATGAAGCAGGCGGTGGCGGTGCCCACGCCCTCGATGGCGCGTGTGCCGCTGGGTAGCTCCTCGATATAGACGCCGGGGTGGAGATAACTGGCCATGGAATGTGTCCTCGCGAATGTCGTAGACCAGTGGCTGGCTGGTGGGGCCGCTCGGGGATGGGGATCAGGTGGCCGCCCGTCCGACCAGGATCTGGACGCGGGCCTTCATGTTGGTCTCCGCCGCTGGATGGGCGTTGCTGAGCTTGAGGATCTTGGGCGCCACGGCGAACAGCCCTACGCCTCCGTTGGCGTAGAGCTGGGGTCCGAGCAAGGGCAGTGCGGCCGTGTCAGTGGTGCCGTCACCGACCTTGAAGCTGATCTTGGGCCCGTAGAGGCTCGACTGGATGGCGAAGAGGGCGATCTTCCCGCTCTCCGCCGGCTGGAGCTGCAC
>CAZFHV010000047.1:6607-19652 GCA_964519095.1 uncultured Chromatiaceae bacterium
GGTGGTGTTGGGCTTGATGATCAGATCCACCAGGTCGTAGGCATCCACGGCCTGGGCGTGCTCGATGGACCAGGCGGGACCGCCGTCGAGCTCGATCTTGAGGCTGCACTTGAGATTGGGCATGAGGATGTCTCACTCTAGAAAGGTGTCGTCAGGATCTCCCCGAAGTGGGACGAATGCCCATCGCCGCTGGGTGGTGCCTCGCCGAGGATGCTCAGGGAGATCCTCGGCGGGACCGGGGAACCGGGGCCCATCCCGCGAGGCTTTGACCCGAGATATCGGCCATTAGGCTTGAGGTTAGACCATGGCGGGAGGATGTACAGGGCGGCTCAGGAAGCTCTTTTTCGGTCTGCGGAGCAGTTCACGGTTCCCCCCGGGAATGGTTGCTCACGCCGGTCGCTGGTCTCCTGGCCTTTGATTCCCCGCGAGCATCGGGCCAGTGCCCAATGCGTGAGCCGACCCACCCAGTGGGGCATGGGCCCTAACCCTCGGCCGCCACAAAGGGCGAAATCGCTGGGGGATCAATGGGCTATTCGGGTTTCTGACTTGGCCCAAGAGTTGCGAACTATTATTTTTTGCCCTGTTCTGCAGCGGGACTGGGTGGATTCGACCAGGCAAGAGACGAGATGGGGCCAACCACCCGCTTTCCTGCCCTACTGACCGCCCTGGGCGGCGCGCTGGCCCTGCATCTCGGCCTCGCCCTAGGGCTCTTGCACGAGGGCACGGCGCGCACGAGCAGCGTGCAGCTTCTGGATGCCTTTTCCGTGGTGGTGCTCCCGGAGGCGGTGGCGGGGCAGGAGCCGTCCCCGGCGGTGGCCGAGGAGCTGCCCGCACCGGAGCCCCAGCCTGAGCCTGAGGCCGTCGCCGAGGCCGAGCCGGTGCCCGAGCCCCTGGTGACGCCTCGGTCCCCGGCAGTGCCGGAGCCACCTGCCCTCAAGCCGAGGCCCAAACCCAAGGCCGCTCCTCGACCCAAGAGCCCCGCGCTCCCGCGGGAATCGGGCAGGGCCACGGCGGCGGCAGCGCCTGTTGGCGCACCGGTGGCGGTCGCCGCCCCCGAGCCCTTCTCGCCACCACGCAGTGATGCGGACTACCTCCACAATCCCCGTCCCCCCTATCCCCGCCTGGCCCGGCAGCAGCGGATTCAGGGACGGGTGCTGCTGGAGGTGCGGGTGAGCGCGGAGGGGCTCCCCTTGACCGTGGCATTGCGATCCAGCTCCGGGTCCGATCTGCTGGACCAGGCGGCGAGCGAGGCGGTGCACAAGTGGCGCTTCGTCCCCGCCCGGCGGGGGGGGAGGGCCGTGGAGGCCCTGGTGGAGATCCCGATTCGGTTCGTCCTTACCGCGGAGAACTAGGCGATGGCGTTGGGTTCCGGTTTGTGGTTGCACTGGTGGCAGGATGCGGACTGGGTGGTGCGCGGTGTGCTGCTGCTCTTGATCGGGCTGTCGGTGCTCAGTTGGACCCTGATCCTGGTCAAGCTCTGGGAGCTGGGTCGGGTGCTCGGCCGGGAGCGGCGCCTGGCCTGGGAGTTGGCGCGGGGGCCGATGAAGGGGCAGGGCGCCCAGGAGGCCCTCTCCGCACGGCTGTTCGCGACGGTGCGGCAGCAGGGGGAGGGGAGAGTGGCCATCCGAGAGCACCTGGAGCAGCAGGTGGCCGAGACCCGGGTCGGGCTGGAGAGCCATCTCACGCTCCTCGCCTCCATCGGCAGCTCGGCACCCTTCATCGGCCTGTTGGGCACCGTGTGGGGGATCATGCATGCGCTGGGATCCCTCGATGGCAGCCAGGGGCTGTCCATCGAGCGAGTGGCCGGGCCCGTGGGTGAGGCCCTGGTGGCCACCGCGGCCGGACTCTTCACCGCCATTCCCGCGGTGGTGGCCTACAACCTGCTGGTGCGGCGGCTGCGGCGGATCAGCGCCCTGCTGGAGGGCAACAGCCTGAGGCTGCTCGATCGAGCCCTGGCTGATCCCTCCACCCTGGGCGCTCCGCCGCCGACCAAGCCCGACGCGGAGGAGGCCTGAGATGGCGGCCGGTCCGCGCTGGGATCATAGCGAGCCCCTCTCCGAGATCAACGTCACCCCCCTGGTGGATGTGATGCTGGTCTTGCTGGTGATCTTCATCATCCTCGCCCCGCTCATGGCCCAGGCCCTGCGGGTAGACCTCCCGCGGGCGGCGGCACCGACGGTAACTGACCCCGTGGTAGCCGAGCTGGTGCTGCGCCAGGACGGTAGCCTGGAGCTGGACGGGGCGGCGCTGGAGCCCGAGCTACTGGTGACCTACTTGAGGCAGCGCAAGGCCCTGGCCCCGGAGCTGGTGGTGCGACTGGGGGTGGACGGCGCGGCCCGCTACCAGTCCCTGGCGGAGATCCTGAGCCTCCTGCGCCAGGCCGACATCCAGCGCATCGCCTTCGCCACCCGGCCGCCGGATTGAGGGGACACACCAGGGCGGGGGCAACCCCCTTTCCCGGCTCGTAACTCTGCTTCACCCGCGCCGCCGCCGGCCCATCGGTCGGGAAACAAGGCACCGGCGTTAGTCATCGAGCGGCAGCGCCTCAGCGTCTGACCACCAGCACCGGGCACTCCGCCCGACCGATGACCCGCTCGGATACGCTTCCGAGCAGGAGGCGTTCCAGGCCCGACAGCCCGTGGCTGCCCACCACGATCAGGTCGGCGTTGCGTTCCTTAGCGGTAGCGACGATCACCGCATCGGGGGCGCCTATCCGCACCTCGGCGGCCGCAGTCACCCCCGCGTCTGCGAGCCACTCCTTGGCCCGGTTGACCACCGCCCGTGCGTCCTCGCTCAGGCGGGCGTCGATCGCGGCCGAGAGCAGGGTGACCCGGGAGCGGCAGCGGCTCACCAGGCCGGCCACGGTGGCCGCGGCGGCGTCCGCGAGGTGTGAGCCGTCCACCGCAAGCAGGATGCCCTTACCGTAGAAGCTCGCCCCCCGCGGCACCACCAGCACGTTGCAGGCGGCGTGACCGATGACCTTGGCGGCGGTGCTGCCCAGCAGGGTGCGGGCGAGGTCGCGCTTGTCGCGCCGACCCATGATGATGAGGTCCATTTGCCCCTGCTCGGCCTGCTCCACGATCTCCCGGAAGGGGTCCTCGCCGTGGCCGAGCAGGATCTCGCACTCCAGTCCCGCGGCCGCCGCCCGCGCCTGAACCGCCAGGAGCCGGGCCGTGGCTTCCCGCTTCTCTTGGTCCAGGATGGCCTGGCCGAGGGCCTCGTGCTCCAGCCCGACGGGGAGCACGGTCATGACGTGGAGCTTGGCCGAGCAGCGCTTGGCGAGGCGGATCGCCTCGGCGATGGCCCCCTCGCTGTACTCCGAGCCATCCACCACCAGCAGCAGGCGCTGCATCTGTCCGCTGCCGCCAAGCGCCGTGGCGATCGGCGGGGCAAACCCCACCGCTGGGGCCAGCTCGGCGCGGTGCGCGCGCATCCCCTTGAACAGGGCCCTGAGCACGATGAAGGCACCCACGCAGAGGGCGAAGATCATCATGGCGAAGCTCAGGCCCTTCATGAGGCTGGCAGTCTCGGCCGCCAGCGGGGCGATGAGATCGAGGTCGGAGAGATAGACCGGGATCGCCACCGCGCGGGAGAAGAGCACCAGGATCATGATCACGCCCATCACCACCTTGACCATGTAGGGTTTCACATAGGTGGTCCCGATGGCCCCGAGTTGGATCCCGAAGAGCGAGCCGGCCAGGATGATCATCGCGAGGCGAATGTCCACGAATCCCCCCCAACCGTACTTGATGGTACCGCCCAGCCCCATGACGAAGGCGATGACCAGCTCGGAGGCGGATGCCATCAGGCCCGGCACGCCCAGCAGATACATCATGGCCGGTACGCCGATGAAGCCACCCACGGCGATGGTGGCGGCCAGCATCCCGGTGGCGAAGCCCATGGGGATGGTGAAGAGCACCGAGACCTCGCCGCCCTGGCCGCCGTTGATGCCCTTGAAGTGCATCATGGTGCCGGGGATGCGCACGGAGAGGATCCAGCGCGCGAGCCTGCCCACCTTCTCCTCATCGGGGTTCTCCGAGCGATACATCTTCAAGGCATCCCGCAGCACGTAGCCACCGACGACGGCGAGCACCACGACAAAGACCACAGATACATAGAGGCTGGACCCGGCCTTGCCGAAGGCGGCGACGATCGCCTCCTGGAGGTGGGCACCATAGAGGACGCCCGCCTCCGCGGAGACGCCGAGCACCACCCCAAGCTTCACGTCCACCTGGCCGTATTTGTGACGCTTGATGGCGCCCACCAGGGCCTTGGGGAACTTGTGGCAGATGTTGGAAGCGACCGCCATGATGGCGGAGACGCCCAGGTTCATCATGGCTGGGGTCAGGACGAAGGCCCCCCCGGAGCCGATGAAGCCCGACACCAAGCCGCCGACGAAGCCAACCAGGAAGAGAAACAGGACGTTGAGGCTGTTGAGCTCGATGAAGTTGATTTCCACGGCATCGCCCCCTCTATCCCTTGACCTGTCTGGCCTTCACGCCAAACAGATCCCAGAACTGGCCGGTGAAGTTGCCGTGCACGAAGGAGAAGAGGAAGGCGATGCCGATGGGCACCAGGAAGGACCAATGCCCCTGCCGGGAGATCTCGAGAATCGAATCGGCAAAGAGGTAGAGGCCGCAGTAGAGGAGGGCGCTGAGCGTCCCGTAGAGGAGCGTCTGCAGCAGGACGCGGTTGCGGTCGTAGGGCATAGGGATCTCCAGAAGGCGGGAAAGCAGGGCAGGGGCTTGGCGTTCCTAGGCGGGCTGGGGTAACGGGGTGCCGGCGTCCACGACGACCACCGGCGCGCCGAAGCGCCAGCGGCGGGCGGAGCGGGGGGTGGCTGCCAGCGCCGGCCAGTCGAGGTCCCTCGCCGCCAGGATCAGGCAGACGACGTCCCCGCGACGGCGCAGGAAGCTGGCCGCCGAATCGATCCAGGGCGCGCCGAGGGCTACCTCTTCCCAGCTCACCCCCTGGGCGGCGAGGCGCTGGTGGAGGTCCCGAACCAGCGCGTCTGGCGCAGCGGCCGCTGGGCAGAGCAGCACCAGACCCGCTTCCAGACGCTGGGCCATGCCGATCGCGTAGTCGATAGCCCCAGGTTCCAGACCGGGGCTCAGGGTCAAAGCGACGGCCCGACGGGGGGCGGACTCCACCGGCGGCAAGTGGCCCTCCGAATCCCCGGGGGGCTCCACTCCCAGCAGGCGACACTTTTCGGCATAGGGGAGGAATTCGCCCACATCGGCGTAGGCCAGGGCATCCCAAGCCTGTTTGAGCTCTTTGCGCAGTGACATCTTTGGACCTCTCGTTCGGGTAAACCGGCCGACGTCCCCACAGCGGGGCGTCTAGCCAACCCTCACCTCAGTGTCTATTGCAACAGATATGCCAGGTCTGCCGATATAAGGAATATCTATACTAGTCAATAGGTTATGAGCTGATCGGGCACTGCCGCGCCCTTGTGTCTCCGAGACCGATATTGCAGATTGCAACAGGCTATCCGGGGTGTGGGGCTGGAGCAGCACCCACCCCCGCCCCGCGCGGGGCTCCTCGACAGGCACGAAGGAGTGATGCAGAATGCAACGGTCCATTTCGGTTTGAAACAGCATGCCGAGCATCTCCGCCCGCATCACCGCAGGCTTCTCCGCACTCGCCATCCTGGTGCTGATCCTCGCGGCGTTCACCTACAGCGAGCTGCGTTTTCTGGCCGAGCACATCCGCGAAGGGGCGGCAGTGTCCAGTTTCGTCGAGGGGGTGATGGAGACGCGCCGCCACGAGAAGAACTACTTTCTCTACCGCGACGAGACCGAGCGTCTGGCCGCCCTCCAGGAGTCAGCGGTGGCCCTGGGCCTGCTTAACGACAATGCCGCCCTGTTCGAGCCCCTGTGCCATAAGCGCCACTGCGCGGGACTCCCCGAGGCCCTTATGGGCTATGACCGCTCGCTCGCCGCTCTGGCGGGGGCCCCCGCGGATCTCAGGGAGGATCGGGCGGAGGCCGTGCGGCGGGCGGGTCACGTCATCACCGAGCTGGCTCAGGGACTCTCCGAGGGGGAGCGCGCCAGTCTCTCGCAGGCGGTCACCCGAGGAGGGCGCTGGCTGCTCGGGGCGGTGCTCGGGGTGGGCCTGCTGGGGATCGGCGTGGGGCGTTGGGTGGCCGGGAGCCTGGTGACGCCCTTGCGGCGTCTGGAGCGCGACCTCGCCCCCATCGCGGCCGGACGCTTCCGTGAGCTGCGTCCACCCTCGCAGGACCGGGAGCTGGTCTCCTTCACCGACGCCTTCAATCGCATGCTCGCCGAGCTCGAGGATCGCCGCCGCCAGCTCCTCCACTCCGAGAAGCTCGCCTCCCTGGGTGTGCTGGTCTCCGGGGTGGCCCACGAGCTGAACAATCCCCTGTCCAACATCTCCACCTCCTGCCAGCTTGCCCTAGAGGAGCTCGATGGTGCCCATCCGGAGCAGATGCGTGCCTGGCTCAGGCAGATCGACGAGCAAACGGAGCGGGCCCGCCATATCCTGCTCGCCCTCTCCGATTATTCCCGCCGTCGGCCGCTGACCCTGGAGGCTGTGCCGCTGAACCCCCTGCTCGATACCACGCTCCTCCTGGTGGGCAAGGAGCTCGGGCGCCAGGTGACCCTTCAGCGGGAGGTGCCAGAGGGGCTCAGCCTCCTCGCGGATAGCCAGCGCATCCAGCAGGTGCTCATCAATCTGCTCAAGAACGCGGCCGATGCGGGCGGACCCCAGGTGACCATCCGCATCAGTGCCGCCATGATCAGGGGCGACGCCGGGGAGATACCCAGGGGACGGTGTCGCCTGGGTGGCCTGCCGGAATCCGCCGGCTGCTTCGTCCTGATCCGGGTGGCGGACGATGGCCCTGGCATCGCCGCCGCGGATCTGGAGCACATCTTCGACCCCTTCTTCACCACCCGCGAGGTGGGCGAGGGCATGGGGCTCGGGCTGTACATCGTGCAGGAGATCGTGCAGGAGCTCGACGGCTGCATCGCCGTGGACAGTACCCCTGGTCGGGGGACCTGTTTCGAGATCGCGCTCCCTTGCGCCAGAGTGCCGGAGCGGGACAAGCCCGCCCCTGGAGCGAGCTGATGTCCCCGAGCTCGCCCCCGTCCCAGCCCTCGCTGCTGATCGTGGATGACGAGGCCCTGGCGCGGAACAACCTGGCCCATGCCCTTCGCAAGGGGGGCTACGAGGTGGTCACCTGCGCCGACGGGGCGGCGGCCCTCGGCGAGCTCAGCCGACGGGCTTTCGACCTGGTTCTCACCGACCTGCGCATGCCTGGTATCGACGGCATGTCGCTGCTTAAGGAGTGCCAAGAGCGCTGGCCCACCACCCCCGTGATCATGCTCACGGCTTACGCCAGCCTGGAAAGCGCCGTGGCGGCCATGCAGGCGGGGGCCTTCCACTACCTGGCCAAGCCGTTCCGGCTCGACGAGGTGCGGGAACTGGTAGCCCGTGCCCTGCAGATGGCCCGGCTGGAGCGGGAGAATCAGGCCCTTCGCGAGCAGGTGCAGGCCCTCCAGCCCAGCCTGGCCATCGTCACCCAGGACCCGGCCATGCTGGCCCTCCTCGAGACCGCCCGACGCATCGCCGCCACCCAGGCGAACGTCCTGATCAGCGGGGAGAGCGGCACCGGCAAGGAGCTGCTCGCCCGCTTCGTCCACGATCACAGCCCCCGTCGGATCGGTCCCTTCGTGGCCATCAACTGCGGGGCCCTGCACGAGGAGCTCCTGGCGAGCGAGCTGTTCGGCCATGAAAGGGGGGCCTTCACCGGTGCACAGGCCCAGCGCAAGGGGCTCGTGGAGGCCGCCGAGGGTGGCACCCTCTTCCTGGACGAGATCGGGGAGACCTCTCCCGCCATGCAGGTGAAACTGCTGCGGGTGATCGAGGGGCGTGAGCTGTACCGGGTGGGGGGGACCGAGCCGGTGCGGGTGGACGTGCGCTTCGTCGCTGCCACCAACCGTAACCTTGCGGAGGCCGTGGAGGAGGGGCGTTTCCGCCGCGACCTCTTCTATCGCCTCAACGTGGTGGAGCTCAAGCTGCCGCCGCTCGCCGAGAGACGCGAGGACATACCGCTGCTGGCCCGCCACTTCCTGCTCCGTAAGTCCGCCCGCCTGGGCCGGACCCTGCGCGGCATCTCGCCGGAGGCGATGGCGCTGCTCACCCACTACGACTACCCGGGCAATGTTCGCGAGCTGGCCAACCTCATCGAGCGCGGGGTTGCCCTCGCCGAGGGCGACACCCTGGAGGCACGCCACCTGCCCGAGCACCTGCGGTCGGTGCGGGTGGCGGTGCTGCGGGAGGCGGGGCAACGCCTGCCCACCCTGGAGGAAGAGGAGCGCCGCTACATCCTGGAGGTGATGGAGCGCACGGGCAACAACCGTACCCAGGCGGCCGAGATCCTCGGCATCGACCGGGTCTCCCTTTGGCGCAGGCTCAAGCGCTACGGGGTGGGGGACTAGGCGCCGGCACCGGTCGCGGGCAGGCCCGCTACTGGATGATGTCGGTGACCCGCCAGCGATAGTCCTTGAGGCTCATGCGGACATAGGTCGGGTTGGCGTCGATGGGGCCCAGGCGGATCAGGAAACTGCTGGGGGATTCGAAGAAGGCGAAGTCGACCGCGCTCAGGAAGTAGGGGGTGGGCCGGTTGGAGTGCTGGGTGGCCGCCTGCCGTAGGGTATTCATCACCCATTCCAAGTTGATCACCTGCTCCAGGGCGCTCTCCCCGAGCCGCTCGATCTGGCCGCGGATCCAGTTGAGGGCCTGGCCCTGGGGTGCCCCGGCGCTCAGGCTCTTCACCCCGGCGTTGAAGCGTTGCTGGTTGTGCTGGCGGATGGCATCCAGGTCCACCAGGGCCCCCAGGGCCTGGAGGTTGTCGTTGCCCAGGGCATCGTCGAGCTGGAATAGCCGGTAGTAGGGCCAGGCGACGAAGCCAATCAGGGCGGCGAGCAGGACAGCGAGAAGCGTCTTCATGGGCGGGGAAACGGGGTGGATTTAAGAGGGATTTTACCCCCGAAAGAACAACCCCGGCACCTCCCTCGAATGCGGTAAGATCCCCCTTGGCGGGAGCGGATTCTCGGACCCCGCGAGCGAGGTGCGACGTGGAGAACCTTACCCAGACCTTGGCACTGACCCTGGGCGCCGGATGGGCCAGCGGCCTCAATCTCTATGCGGCGATCCTGGTGCTCGGCTTCCTGGGCGCCACCGGGCGGGTCAACCTGCCGGACGGCCTGCAGATCCTCACCGACCCCCTGGTGATGCTGGCCGCGGGGGTGATGTATGTGATCGAGTTCTTCGCCGACAAGATCCCGGGGGTGGACACGGCCTGGGATACCCTGCACACCTTCGTGCGCATCCCCGCGGGGGCGATCCTGGCGGCGAACGCGGTCGGGGACGTGGGCATGGGGGCGGAGATCGCCGCCGGGCTCCTCGGCGGTAGCCTGGCAGCGGTCTCCCACGCGGCCAAGGCGGGGACAAGGGTGATGATCAACACCTCCCCGGAGCCCTTCACCAACTGGGCCGCCTCCGTGCTCGAGGACCTGGCCGTGGTGGGGGGTCTTTGGACCGCCCTCAACCACCCCCTGATCTTCCTGGTGGGCCTGGTGGTCTTCATCCTGCTCCTGGTGTGGCTGCTGCCGAAGGTGTGGCGCGGCGTCAAGCGGGTGTTCGGCTGGCTGCGGCGCAGACTCAGCGGCGAGCCGGAGCCCCCGCTGGCATCGGGTACCCCGAAGCTGCCACCGGGTGGGGGCGTGGGCACCTGAGCGATAAGGGGCGATCCTCGCCCGAGGGCGGAGCGGCGCAGGGGAGATGAGGCACGTGGGCGGTGCGTTGCGGCTGGTGGTCCTCACGGCGCTGCTCGGCGCCCTGGCTTGGTCCGCGGCGGCCCTGTGGATCGACGGCCCGCCCCAGCGCTGGCTGGCGGGGGCGCTGGCCCTGGGCACGGTGCTGGCCAGCCTGGCGCTCTGGATGCGCTTCCGCTCGGGGTGGGGCCTGCTCCTGGCCTTCATCCCCTTCCTGGGGGTCCTGGGCTGGTGGCTATGGCTCCCGCCGAGCAACGATCGGGACTGGATGCCCGATGTGGCGCGTCCGTCCGAGGCGGAGTTCGCGGGGAATCGGGTGACCATCCGCAATGTGCGCGACTTCCGCTACGGGGCCACGGATGCGGACTTCACCGAGCGGTGGGAGACGCGCAGCTACGACCTCGATGGGGTCAGGGGCCTCGACATCTACTTCTCCTATTGGGGGCCGACCCTGTACGCCCACACCATCATGAGCTGGGAGTTCTCGGATGGCCGGCATCTCGCCATCTCCATCGAGACCCGCAAGGAGAAGGGCGAGAGCTACTCGGCCCTGCTCGGGTTCTTCCGCCAGTACGAGCTCTATTACGTGGTGGCGGACGAGCGGGACCTGATCGGGGTCAGGGCCAGCCAGCGCGGCGAGCAGCTCTTTCTGTACCGGCTGCGCATGCCCCCCGAGCGGGCCCGGGCCCTGTTGGTGGGCTACCTGGAAGTGGTCAACCGTCTGGCCCGCACCCCCCGCTGGTACAACGCCCTGCGTCACAACTGCACCACCCTCATCGCCGCGCACATCGATGCCCTGGCGCCTGGAGAGATCCCCTGGGACTGGCGCCTCCTCGCCAATGGCTATCTGGATCAGTTCGCCTATGAGCGGGGCGCCACGAATCGGGACCTGCCCTTCGAGGAGCTCAAGCGCCAGAGCGACGTCACCGCCCGAGCCCGGGCGGCGGGGGCGGACCCGGACTTCTCCCGACTGATCCGCGAGGGGTTGCCCGAGCGACCGGCTCCGGCGCTTCCCTAGGCCTCCTCCGCACGCGGGGCGAAGAGGGTCCTTTTTTTACCTGCCCGGGCGTGCTCTAATGCCCCGGTTCCAGGTGTCCCGAGGGCGCTCGCCCGAGGGGTGAAACGGGAAGCCGGTGCGCTGGCCCCTTGGCGGGCTCGAGCAAAGCCGGCGCTGCCCCCGCAACGGTAGGCGGCTAGAGGAGCAGCACGACGCCACTGTGCCCCGGCATGGGAAGGCGCTGCTCCGGGGACCTCGGTCCCAACCGCGAGTCCGGAGACCGGCCTGGCTCACAAGGGCCGGCATTGCGGAGGGCGGTGTCCTGGCGGACAGATCCGGGGCCCCTCGCGCGCCCCCTGCCTCCGTCACCATCTCCTCCCTGCCGTCTTCGTTGGCACGACCCCCGTGCGGGTGAGCGCGGGGAGGAGAGGTGAGATGCGCACACTCTGTCTTTTCCTGGTCCTCCTGTTACCGGGTCTGCCGTCGGTGGCGGCCAGCGAGGAGGTCACCCCACTCGATCCCCTGGTGGTCACTGCCACCCGCACCGCCGAGACGGCGGACGAGACCCTCGCCTCGGTGACGGTCATCGACCGTCAGGAGATCGAGCGCCTTCAGGCCCGCTCCCTGGCCGATGCCCTGCGGGGGATCCCGGGGCTAACCATCGCCAACAGCGGTGGCCGGGGCCAGCCCACCACCTTTTTCCTGCGCGGGAGCAATTCCGGCCATGTGCTGGTGCTCATCGATGGGGTGAAGGTGGGCTCGCCCACCCTGGGGATCCCCTCCCTCCAGGACCTCCCCATCGAGGAGATCGAGCGCATCGAGGTGGTGCGCGGGCCACGCTCCAGCCTTTACGGGTCCGAGGCCATCGGGGGGGTGATCCAGATCTTCACCCGCAAGGGCGGGGGCCCCTTGACCCCGCGGGCCACCCTGGGTGGCGGGAGCTACGGCACCGTCAACGGCTCCCTGGGGCTCGCGGGGGGCGGGGAGAACGCCTGGTTCGACCTGGGTGGTCGCCTGGAGAGGAGCAACGGCTTCAATGCCTGTAACGGGGAGCCCCTGGTCGGTGGCTGCTTCGTGGACCAGCCGGACTCGGACGGCTACCGCAACGCCGCGGGTCACGCCCGTGCCGGATACCGCTTCGGCGACGCCGCCGAGCTGGACCTCCAATGGTTGCGTACCCACGCCGATACCCACTACGACGGTGGCCCCTTCGGCGGCAACCGCTCCTCCGGCGTCCAGCAGGTGGCGGGGGGCAAGCTGCTCTGGCATCCCCGAGGGGACTGGACCCTCAGCCTATCCGGCGGCCGGAGCTGGGACAACCTGGATGTCTACTTCCAAGGCGACTTCCTCGACCGCTTCGACAGCACCCGCGACACCCTCTCCTGGCAGAACGACTTCACCCTCGGCCCGGATCAGGTCCTCACCGCGGGGATCGACTGGCAGAACGACCAGGTGGACGGCACCCTCGACTACAGCGTCACGGCACGCCGCAACCGGGGTCTGTTCACCCAGTACCAGGGGGGATTCGGTGATCACCAGGTCAAGCTCAGCGCCCGCCACGACCACAACGAGCAGTTCGGCGGCCACAACTCCGGCGACCTCGCCTGGGGCTATCGACTGGGCAACGGCTGGCGTCTGATGGCCTCCTACGGCACCGCCTTCAAGGCCCCCACCTTCAACGACCTCTGCTACCCCTTCTTCGGCAATCCCAATCTGCAACCGGAGACCTCCCAGAGCCTGGAGCTCGGCATCGCCGGGGACCTGGAGTCGGGGAGCTGGTCCCTCAACCTCTACCAGACCCACATCGACGACCTGATCGCCTTCGACGCCCTGGCGCTGCAGCCGGCCAACATCGACGCCGCACGCATCCGGGGTGTCGAGGCGGTGCTTGCCCTTCGGCTGCTCGGCTGGGACCTCAGCACCAACCTGACCCTGCTGGACCCGGAGAACCGCTCCTCGGGTCCCAATCGGGGGAACCAGCTCCCGCGTCGCCCCCAGCAGTCCCTCCGACTCGACCTGGACCGGGTCATTGCCGACTGGAGCCTGGGCGGTACCCTCTACGCAGTGGGGCAGCGCTACGACGACCTGGCCAACCGGATCCAGCTCGATCCCTACCTGTTGGTGGATCTGCGCGCCGAGTATCGCCTGAGCGATGCCCTGAGCCTCCAGGGGCGGATCGAGAACCTGTTGGACTCGGACTACGAGACCGCCGCCTTCTACAACCAGCCGGGGCGGGCCTTCTACCTAAGCC
>CAZFHV010000048.1:0-19548 GCA_964519095.1 uncultured Chromatiaceae bacterium
ACAGCCCCTCGTAGCGCTTGCGCAAGGCGGTGCGGATCTCGCTGTCGCTCTTGCCCGATAGCCGCAGCGTGAGGAAATCGTTCTTGATCCGCTTGCGCCAGATCTCGTTCTGTTCCGCCTCGTCCTTGGGCCAAGGGGCCTTGGCCCGGTCGAAGAGGTATTCGTCGGACTCGTTGAAGTTGAAGCTCTTTTCGATCAGGGTCAGCGCCTTGTTGACCCGCTCGTCGACGCGCTCGCGATAGGTGCGGAAGATGGAGAAGGGGATCTCCAGATTGCCGCGCTTGAGCTCATCGTCGAGGCGTTTCTCGAGCACCGCGAACCGGTCGATATCCCGTTGCAGGAAGAAGGAGCGGTTGGGATCGAGGGCATCCAGGTAGCCCTTGAGGATGGTGCTGGCAAACTCGTCATCGAGGACGAGCTTCTTGTAGTGATAGCGCTCCAGGACCTTGTTGACGATCAGCGCCGCCTTCGACTGGAGCGGGGTGGGCACCAGATCCTCGGAATGGACCAGATTGACACGCGCCCCGAGGGGAGCCGCCAGCACCAAAAGGACCCCGGGGAGGATCCACCGACTGAGGAGACGCTTCATACCACCCGCTCGCATACCGCAATCACTGAACCGGAGAACAAGACTTAAGACGCCGCCCGACTCCGCCGAGTTCCCCTCCCGAACCTTCAGCGGTGGAAACCGAGCGGAGCCTGTCCTAGGGAAATTCCTGAGGCAGGGTATTAGGGTAGGGCCGGCAGCCAAAAAATTCAACAAGTTATGCGGGATTTGAGGCCCATCTGCCGGGATTGGGCGCGGCGACAGCGACCAGCTATGGCCGAGTGGGCGCCCCGCCCCGTCCTAGCGGCTCGCTCCGCCGCCCGCCACCGGGTCGGGATCGCCCAACCGGGCGGCCAATTTACCCCAGTCGAGGTCCTGCAGCACTTTGGCCAGGGCGTGGACCCGACCTTCCCCAATGGCCGCGCGCCGCTCCTGGGGATCGGTCACCCCGTAGAAGGGCAGCATCCGCTCGAAGGCCGCATCGGCGAAGCGCCGGATGGGCGTGACCACGTCCGCCCGCCGGCTGTAGAAGGCGTCCTCCCCCTCGGCGCAGGGCCGGTCCAGCACGTTGAACTGGCGGCAGGCGGCGGGGCGCAGGGGGTGGATCGCGCAGGCCTCCTCCACCAGGAAGGGACAGGGCGACCCCGCCGCGTGGGCCCCGAGCTGGCGCTGGAGCGGCCGCCGTTGCGCCGGGTCGAGCTGCTCGCTCGCATACCAGTAGATTCCGATCAGCTCCAGGGGATAGACGGGGATGGTGAGGTGGCTGCGGCAGCATGCCGCGCAGCCCTTGGCGCAGGCCAGCCGACGACCCCGGCGCAGCTCCCGCCCCAGGGCCTGATGCACACCCTGGTCGATGAGGTGATAGGCGTCGAGCAGGAGCCCCAGCCAGGGATGGCGGGCCTCATCCGCTGGAAAGGCCAGGCGTTGGGGGGCCTCCTGCCCCTCGAGCCCTGCTCGGGGGGGTTGATCCAGCACCCGGCGGCGGCCCCGCCCTGCGTCAGCCACCGGCGGGGGCCTGGTGGTAGACCTTGCGGCGGAAGAGGTCCGTACGGCGACTCACCACCCGGTCGACGAACAACAGCCCGTCGAGGTGATCCAGCTCGTGCTGCAACGCCCTGGCCTCGAAGCCCTCCATGGCGAGCTCCCGGGGCTCGCCCCAGGGGTCCTGGGCCCGCAGCCGGATGCGGGTGGCGCGGATGACGTTGCCGGTGAAGTCCGGCACCGAGAGGCAGCCCTCGCGGCCGATCTCGAAGCCCTCCCAGTGGCTGATCTCGGGGTTGATCAGCACCAGGTGCCCCTGGTTGGGGATGCGCGGCTTGGAGGAGACATCAAGGATGAGGATGCGCTGGTGACGGCCCACCTGGGGGGCGGCGATGCCCACCGCGGCGGGACCCGCGCGCCGGGTCTCCTCCAGGTCGGCGACGAAGGCCCGCAGCTCCTCGTCGAACTGGGTGACCGGCTCGGAGGGTCGCTTGAGGCGCTCGTCGGGAAGGGTCAGTATCTCTAGAACCGCCATGCCGCTATCCGATCAGGGTCTCGATGGGGGAGACGTCCGCCTCGATCCCCTGCCCCGCCAACCCGGCCACGGCACCCCGCAGCACTTCCAGGGTGGCATCCGAGAAGCCCTGGATGCTCATGATGTAGACGGGTCTCTCCAGGGTCCCCGCCACGTCGGAGTCCAGCTCCAGGATGTTGAAGCCCACGGCGGCCAGGGCCCCGGTCACCTGGGCGACGATCCCGGCCCGATCCGCACCCCAGACGCGCACCTGGATGTTCGGCACCAGGTGCCGGTGCAGCCCCCCGCCGATGGGATCCAGATGGCACCGCAACCCCATGGCGGACACCACCGGTTGCAGCACGGCCCGCAGCGCCGCCTCGTCGAGTCCACCGGAGACCATGAGCATGATGGTGAAGTTGCCGCCGAGGCGGATCATGGAGGCCTCACCCAGGCTGCAACCGGCGCGGTACAGGGCATCGGTGACCCGGGCGACGATCCCGGGTCGGTCCTCCCCCACGAGGGTCAGCATCGTCCACTCGGCCATGGCTCACCTCAGGTTTTGGTACAGGATTGGTCGGACCTTGCTAATCGGCGAGCCAGATCAGGCTCGCCATCCGCCCGGTGGTCCCATCCCGGCGGAAGGAGAAGAAACGCTCGGGCTCGCTGTAGGTACAGCAGTCACCCCCGTACACCGCCTCCACCCCCTGGCGCGCCAGGCGCCGGCGTGCCAAACGGTAGAGGTCTGCGTACCAGCGCCGGCCGTCCCCCTGGGGGTGAAAGGCCTCGGCAGCCTGGGGGTCCTGATCCAGGAAGCACTCCCGGACCTCGGCGCCGACCTCGTAGGCGCCGGGACCGATGGCGGGGCCCAGCCAACAGAGCAGGTCCTCCCCCGCCCCGCCGATCCGTTCGAGTGCGGCCTCCACCACCCCCGCCGCGAGCCCCCGCCAACCGGCGTGCACCGCCGCCACCCGGGTGCCCTGGCGGTTGCAGAGCAGCAGCGGCAGGCAGTCCGCCGTGAGCACGGCACAGACCCACCCCGGGCCGAAGGCCACGCTGGCATCGGCTTCGCAGCCGCTCAGGGCCTCCTCCCCCACTACCACCGCGCAGCCGTGCACCTGCGCGAGCCATAGGGGCTCCCCCGGGAGGCCCAGCAGCTCCCGCAGGCGCCGCCGATTGGCCTCCACCCGCTCGGGGTCGTCCCCCACATGCTCGGCCAGGTTCAGGCTCGCGTAGGCACCACTGCTCTCGCCCCCCGCCCGGGTGGTGGCCAGGGCCCGTACCTGAGGGGGAGCGGGCCAGAGGGGCCTGATCCAGTCCCCCATCAGCCGCCCTCCCGCAATGCCGCGAGGAGCGCCCTGAGGTCCGCCGCCAAGGGCGCCTCCCACTCGCAGTAATCCCCCCGCGCCGGATGCACCAGCCCCAGCTTGAGGGCGTGGAGGGCCTGGCGCCGGAAGCCCTGGAGGGCGGTGATCTGGGCCGGGCTGGCCCCCTTGGGCAGACGCGGGCGCCCACCGTAGAGGGCGTCGCCCGCGAGGGGATGGTGGATGTGGGCCAGATGCACCCGGATCTGGTGGGTGCGACCAGTCTCCAGGTTGGCCTGGAGGACGCTGTGGCCCGGCAGGCGTTCCAGCACCCGGTAATGGGTGATGGCCGGTTTGCCGTCGGCCACCACCGCCATGCGGGTGCGCTGCACCGGGTGGCGCCCGATGGGCCCGGAGAGGGTACCGCCCGTCACCAGCGACCCGATCGCCAGGGCGCGATACTCCCGCTTGAGGGTGCGAGCCTGGAGCTGCTCCACCAGGGAGCGATGGGCCAGGAGGGTCTTGGCGACGACCAGGATGCCGCTGGTGTCCTTGTCGAGCCGATGGACGATCCCCGCCCGTGGCAGGGTGGCCACCCCGGGGGCATGGTGGAGGAGTCGATTGAGGAGGGTGCCGTCGGGATTGCCCGCCGCCGGGTGCACCACCAGCCCCGGGGGTTTATCGAGCACCAGCAGATGCTCGTCCTCGAACAGGACCACCAACGGCGCCGCCTCCGGGCGGTCCTCGAGGGGTGGGTCGGCCTGGGCGAGCACCGCCAGAGTCTCCCCCCCCCAGAGCCGGTCCCGGCTACGCCAGGCTCGACCATCGACGGTGACCCAGCCCTGCTTCACCCAGGCCTGGATACGGCTGCGGGAGTACTCCGGGAGCAGCTCGCTCAAGGCCTGGTCGAGGCGTTTCCCCACCACGGAGGGGGGTGCGACGAGCCGCTGCTCCCGCTCCAGCTGCTCCCGGCTGCCCATCAGCCGGCCACCCCGGCGTCCCTGATGGGCATCGCCTTAGGATATACTGCCAAGGTTGTCATCTGCCGCCGCCGCTGCCGCCATGGGTTGGAAACGCTCCCTATTCAGTCTGCTGCTGGTTCTGATCACCAGCGGATGCGCCTGGTTCCAGAGCGACGAGGACAAGACCAAGGACTGGAACGTCACCCGACTCTATTCCGCGGCAACCGCCGCCCTTGACGAGGGCAATTATAAAGAGGCCATCGACTACTTCGAGAAGATCGAGTCCCGCTACCCCTTCGGCCGCTACGCCCAGCAGGCCCTGCTCGACATGGCCTATGCCTATTACAAGCTGGAGGAGCCGGATTCCGCCATCGCCTCCGCGGAGCGTTTCATCAAGCTCTATCCCCAGAACCCTTATGTGGACTACGCGTACTATCTCAAGGCGATCGTGAATTACAACCGCAGCGCCGGCTTCCTCGATCGCTACGTCCCCACCGACCCCTCGCAGCGGGACCCCGGCTCCGCCCTCGAAGCCTTCAAGGACTTCGATGAGCTGATCCGTCGCTATCCCAACAGCAAGTACGCGGAGGATGCGCGCCTGCGGATGCTCTTCCTGCGCAACAACCTGGCCAAGTACGAGGTCCACGTCGCCAACTACTACATGAAGCGCGGCGCCTTCCTGGCCGCCGCCAATCGGGCCAACTACGTGGTGCAGCGCTATCAGCGCACCACCGCGGTGGCGGACGCCCTGCGCATCATGGTTGCCGCCTACACCGAGCTCGATCTCAAGGACCTGGCCGCCGACGCCCAGCGGGTGCTGGATCTGAACCTGGCTAAGGGCACCCTGGTGACCGAGGAGCCCAAGGCGGAAGAGGTCAGCCTGGCCCGCAAGACCTGGGAATACCTGGGACTGGACAAGAACTGATCCCGCGGCACCGCGGCTGGGGAGACCCTCCGCCCCAGCGGCGCATGGCGCTATCGCGGGGCTCAGATCGCCGCGTCGTCCTCCTCTCCGGTGCGGATGCGCACCACCTTCTCCACGTCGGTAACGAAGATCTTGCCGTCGCCGATCTTGCCGGTGCGGGCCGCCGCCGTGATCGCCTCGATACAGGCGTCCACCTGGTCGTCGCGCACCACCAGCTCGATCTTGACCTTGGGCAGGAAGTCCACCACGTATTCCGCCCCGCGATAGAGCTCGGTGTGGCCCTTCTGCCGCCCGAAGCCCTTGACCTCGGTTGCGGTCATGCCGGCGATGCCCACTCCATAGAGGGCCTCGCGGACGTCGTCGAGCTTGAAGGGCTTGATGATGGCATCGACCTTTTTCATCGACGGCTCCCTTGGCTACAAGCGGCTGATGAGTGGCTGGGCCCGGAAGTATAGAGGAACCGCGGGGTCGGCACAGCACCCCGCCGAGGCCGCCCCTAGAAGCCCGAGGTGATGGGATAGCGCCGGTCCCGGCCGAAGGCACGCCGCGTGATGCGCACCCCCGGGGGGGCCTGCCGCCGTTTGTACTCGTTGCGGTCCACCAGGCGGGTGACCCGCCGCACCACCTCCTCCGGGAACCCCGCGGCGATCAGCTCGCCCACCCCCTGGTCTTCCTCGATGTAGCGCCGCAGGATCGGGTCCAGCAGCTCGTAGGGGGGGAGAGAGTCCTGGTCGAGCTGGTCGGGGGCCAGCTCCGCCGAGGGGGGCCGCTCCAGCACCCGCTGGGGGATCACCGGCGCCACGGCGTTGCGGTAGTGGGCCAGGCGGTAGACGGTGGTCTTGAAGAGGTCCTTGATGGGCGCGAACCCACCGGCCATGTCCCCATAAAGGGTAGCGTAGCCCACCGCCACTTCGCTCTTGTTACCGGTGGTGAGCAGGATGCGCCGCTTCTTGTTGCTGATGGCCATGAGGATGACGCCGCGGCAGCGGGCCTGGATGTTCTCTTCGGTCACATCCACCGGCTTGCCGGCGAACTCCTCCGCCAGCATCCCGAGAAAGGCCTGGAAGGCGGGCTCGATGGGAATGACGCGATGCATCACCCCCAGGGCCCGGGCCTGGGCCTGGGCATCCTCCACACTCATGTCGGCGGTGTAGCGCGAGGGCATCAGCACCACCTCCACCTGCTCGGGACCCAGGGCGTCCACCGCGAGCGCGAGGGTCAGGGCGGAATCGATGCCGCCCGAGAGCCCCAGCACCGCCCCGTCGAAGCCGTTCTTGCGCACGTAGTCCCGCACCCCGAGCACGATGGCTCGGTAGATGCCCTCTTCGTCCGCCGGCGCCTCAGTGACCGCCCCGGGAACGGGCTCCGGCCGGGGTTGGGTCTCGAAGACCACCAGCGCCTCCTGCTCCTCGAAATAGGCCGAGCGCTGCACCAGTGCCCCCTCGGAGCTCACCACGAAGGAGCCCCCATCGAACACCAGCTCGTCCTGGCCGCCCACCAGGTTCACGTAGAGGATGGAAAGGCCGTTCTCCCGGGCGCGGCGCTGGACCAGGGCCTCCCGCTCCGGGGCCTTGCCCGAGTGATAGGGAGAGGCGTTGAGGTTGACGAGGATCTGGGCCCCCGCCTGCGCAGCCTGACGGGTGGGGAGCTCCTCCCAGATGTCCTCGCAGATGGTCACCCCGATCCGCACCCCCCGGTGCTCGATCACGCAGGGGTCCCGGCCCGGCTGGAAGTAGCGCTTCTCGTCGAAGACGCTGTAGTTGGGCAGGCACTGCTTGTGGTACTCGGCCAGGATGCGACCGTCGCGGATGATCCCCGCGGCGTTGTAGCGCCCGCCCAGCCGCTCCCTGGGATAGCCCAGGATCAGGGTGATCCCCCGGACCTCCTCGCACAGCTGCTCGAGGGCCTGCTCGACCCGTCGCCCCAGCTCCGGGCGCAGCAGCAGGTCCTCCGGCGGATAACCCGTGAGGGTCAGCTCGGGGAAGACGATCAGGTCCGCTTCGTGGAGACTCCGCGCCCGCTCGGCGGCGGCCGCGACTTTCTTGCGGTTGCCATCGACATCCCCCACCAGGGCGTCGATCTGGGCGATGAGGATGCGCAGTGGCATGGAACCCCCCGCCGCGGGGCAGAAAAAATGAGGTGCGGCCCTTGGACCGCCGGGGTGGGCGCCGCCGCCGGCGCCGCCCACCCCCCTTTGCCTAGCCCAGGAGGGCGCGCATCTGGCGCCCCATCTCGGCGGGCGAGCGCACCGTCACCACCCCCGCCTCATCCAGGGCGGCGAACTTACCCTCGGCGGTGCCCTTGCCACCGGTGACGATGGCCCCCGCATGGCCCATGCGTTTCCCCGCCGGGGCCGTGACCCCGGCGATGTAGGCCACCACCGGCTTGGTGACGGAGGCGCGGATGAAGTCCGCGGCATCCTCCTCGGCGCTGCCGCCGATCTCACCCACCATGATGATCCCCTCGGTGGAGGGATCCTCTTGGAAACGCCGCAGGCAGTCCACGAAGTTGAGCCCTTGGATGGGGTCGCCACCGATCCCCACGCAGGTGGACTGGCCCAGCCCCTCCCGGGTGGTCTGGAACACCGCCTCGTAGGTCAGGGTGCCGCTGCGGGAGACGATCCCCACCCGCCCCGGCTGATGGATGCTGCCCGGCATGATGCCGATCTTGCAGGCGCCGGGGGTGATGATCCCCGGACAGTTGGGGCCGATCAGCACCGAGTCGCTACCCTGCAGGGCCGCCTTGACCCGCAGCATGTCGAGCACGGGGATCCCCTCGGTGATGCAGACGATCACCCGGATCCCCGCATCGGCGGCTTCCAGGATGGCGTCCGCCGCGAAGGCGGCCGGCACGTAGATCATGGTGGCATCGGCCCCGGTCTCCCGCACCGCCGCGTGCACGGTGTCGAACACCGGCAGGTCCAGGTGCTTCTGCCCACCCTTGCCGGGGGTCACACCCCCCACCATGCGGGTCCCGTAGGCGATGGCCTGCTCGCTGTGGAAGGTGCCCTGCTTGCCGGTGTAGCCCTGGCAGATCACCCGAGTGTCTTTGTCGACGAGTATGCTCATGTGCGCTCCCCCAGTCCTAGCCCGCTGCCGCAACCGCCAGATCGGCGGCCTCGGTGAGATCCTCCGCGGTGCGAATCGCCAGCCCGCTCTCGGCGAGGATCTCCAGACCGCGCAAGGCGTTGGTCCCCTCCAGCCGCACCACCACCGGCACCTCCACGTCCACCTCGCGCACCGCCTGGAGGATACCCTCCGCGATCAGGTCGCAGCGCACGATGCCGCCGAAGATATTGACCAGCACGGCCCGCACCTTGGCGTCGGAGAGGATGAGCTTGAAGGCCTCCGCCACCCGATCGGCGGTGGCGTTGCCGCCCACGTCGAGGAAGTTGGCCGGCAGGCCCCCGCGGAGCTTGACCAGGTCCATGGTGGCCATGGCAAGCCCCGCCCCGTTCACCATGCAGCCGATGTTGCCGTCGAGGCTGATGTAGTTGAGGTCGTGCTCCTTGGCCTCCGCCTCCCGGGCGTCCTCCTGGCTCACGTCGCGAAACGCCGCCAGCTCCGGCTGGCGATACAGGGCGTTGTCGTCGAGGTTGATCTTGCAATCCAGGGGCAAGAGGCGTCCCTGGCCGTCGACGATCAGGGGGTTGATCTCCACCAGGCTGGCGTCGGACTCCAGGAACAACCGATAGAGCCCGCTCAAGAGGCGCTGCAGGTCCTTGATCTGGTTGCTATCGAGGCCCAGGCCATAGCCCAGCAGCCGGCACTGCCAGCCCTGGAGCCCGGCGGCGGGATGCACGCGGGTGGTGAGGATCTTCTCCGGCTCCCGCGCGGCCACCTCCTCGATCTCCATGCCCCCCGCCGTGGAGGCCATGAACAGCACCCGCTGGGTGGCGCGATCCACCAGGGCGCTGAGGTAGAGCTCGCGGCTGATCTCGGTGGTCGCCTCCACTAGGAGTGTGGTGACCGGCAGGCCATCCGGGGCGCTCTGGCGGGTGATCAGGCGGCTACCGAGGAGCCGCGCCGCCTCCGCCTCCACCTGCTCGCGGGAGCTGCACAGGACCACCCCGCCCGCCTTGCCGCGCCCGCCGGCGTGCACCTGGGCCTTGACCACCCAGCGCTCGCCACCCAGATCCAGGGCCGCTTGGCGCGCCCCCTCCACCGTGGTGACGGGGATCCCCCGCGGCACCGGGATGCCGAACTTCGAAAGCCATTGCTTCGCTTGGTATTCGTGAAGGTGCATAGGATTCCTTTGGTGATTGGGCGAACCGGGGCTCGCCGGGATCTCGAGACCGTCCGGGCTGCCCCGGCGGCGCTTATTCTTAAGGTCCACACGCTGCTACGCGCGGGACAAACGTAACATCCTTTGCTGCAGGGCACAACGAACCGGCTACCCGTCCGCGGGCGTCCTGGTTTCCGCCAAGGGTGGATGCTGCTAGATTGTGACTTCCTGCCTCCAACTCACGCCGCCCCCAGGAGGCAGCGCCCCTGTGAGCCTGGCCACCCCCGCCGCCACCACTCCCTCGAGGGCACTACCCGACTGGCCGGCCCTGAAGCTGCTACTGGTCTATCGGGCCGTGCTCTGGGGGGTGCTCTTCATCACCCTGGGGCCGCCCCCGGCCCGCCTCGCGGCCTGGATGCGGAACCCCGATCTCGTCGCTTGGGGACTGCTGGCCTACCTGGCCCTACTGATCCTAGGACTGAGCCTGGTATGGCGCCAGTGGCCGTCCATCGGCCGGCAGGTCCAGTGGAGCGTGCTGGGGGACATCGGGGTCCTGAGCCTGCTGATGTATGCCACCGGCGGGGCGAGCCACGGCTTGGGGCTACTGATCGCCGTCTCCGTGGTCCTGGGCAGCCTGCTCTCGGTGGGCACCCTGTCCCTGGCCTTTGCCGCCGCCGCCTCCCTGGCGGTGATCGCCGCAGAGCTGCTTCTGGAGCTCCGGGAGCCGGGCATCCAGTCGGCCCTGCCCCAGGCGGGCCTGCTGGGCCTGACCTACTTCGCGGTGGCCCTGCTGGCGCTGGCCTTTGCCCGGCGCCTGCGGGAGACCGAGCAGATCGCCCTCCAACAGGAGACCGATCTGATTGGGCTCGCGAAGCTCAACGAGCATATCGTCGGCCGGATGGACACGGGGGTCCTGGTGCTGGGCCCTGGCGGTGATATCCGTCTCGCCAACCGCGCAGCGGTCCGACTGCTGGGCAACCACCCCCTGGCGCGGGGCACCATGCTCACCAGCATCGCCCCGACCCTGGCCGCGGCGCTGCGGGGCTTGGAGACCAGGGCCACCCCTGCGCCGCTGGTGGTCTCGCCCTTTGCCGGTGGGGCGGCCAGCCGCATCACCCTCGAGCCCCTCGGTTCCGGTCCCCAGCCCGGCCTACTGGTCTTTCTGGAAGACCAGGCCCTGCAGGAGCAGCGTGCCCAGGAGCTCAAGCTCGCCTCCTTGGGGCGCCTCTCCGCCAGCATCGCCCACGAGATCCGCAACCCCCTGGGGGCCATCGGCCACGCCAGCCAATTGCTGGCGGAGTCCGATGAGGCCCCCGACACCCGCCGGGAGCTGCTCGGCATCATCGAGCGCAACGTCCACCGGCTGAACGACATCGTGGAGAGCGTCCTGCAGCTCTCGCGCCGTGACGCAGCGATGCCCGAGCGGCTCCCCCTCGGGGAGTGGCTGGAGGTCTTCGCGAAGGAGTTCACCGGCTCACAGGGACCCGACAGGGTGGGCTTGCATCTGGAGATGGAGCCCGATCTGCCCCCCGTCGCCGTGGATCCCCGCCAGCTGCGCCAAATCCTGAGCATCCTCGGCGATAACGCCCGCAAGCACGGGGGGGCCAACGCAGAGACCGGCATCCGTATCCGCGCCCGCCATCAACCCGAGCGGGAAACCCTCACCATCGAGGTCATCGACCCGGGCCCCGGTATCCCCCCCGAGGTGAAGCCCTATATCTTCGACCCTTTTTTCACCACCGATCCCCAGGGGACCGGGCTCGGGCTCTATCTGGCGAAGGAGCTGTGTGAGGCGAATCGAATCCTGCTCGATCCGGTCAGCCTCCCCGAAGGGGGGGGATGTCTGCGGCTCACCTTCCCCCCCCAGTCCCTCGGTGAGGAGCCCTCCTGATGGCGGCCCGTGCCCTGCTCGTCGACGACGAGCCCGATCTGCTCAACCTGCTCAGCATGACCCTCACCAGGATGGAGATCGACTGCGCCAAGGCCCAGGACCTGGCAAGCGCCCACCGACTACTCGCCGAGCAGCCCTTCGACCTCTGCCTCACCGACATGCGCCTGCCCGACGGTAACGGCATCGAGCTGGTGCGCTTCGCCGCCGCGAACCACCCGCGCCTCCCAGTGGCGGTGATCACCGCCTACGGCAGCCTGGAGACCGCGGTGGAGGCGATGAAGGCGGGGGCCTTCGACTTCATCGCCAAGCCCTTGAAGGTCCCGCACCTGCGGAGCCTCGTGACCTCGGCCCTGGAGCTCAACCGCCAACCGGCCGAGGCGGGCCTGGCCACCGGGAGCGGGGAAACGGCGCTCCTGGGCACCTCCCCCGCCATCCGGGAGGTGCGTCAACTCATCGGCAAGCTCGCACGCAGCCAGGCAGCGGTGTGCATCACCGGCGAGTCGGGCACCGGCAAGGAGCTGGCGGCCCGCCTCATCCACGGGCAGGGGCCCAGAGGGGCCCGCCCCTTCGTCCCGGTCAACTGTGGGGCCATCCCTGCCGAGCTCATGGAGAGCGAGCTCTTCGGTCACCGCCGGGGCAGCTTCACCGGTGCCGTGCGGGATAAGAAGGGCCTGTTCCAGGCCGCGGACGGTGGCACCCTGTTCCTCGACGAGATCGCGGAGCTCGCCACGCCCCATCAGGTGAAGCTGCTGCGGGCGATCCAGGAGAAGGCCGTCCGTCCCGTCGGGGCAGAAGCGGAGGCGGCGGTGGATGTGCGGGTGATCAGCGCCACCCATCGCGACCTACGCCGGCTAGTGGCCGAGGGGCGCTTCCGGGAGGACCTCTTCTACCGGATCAACGTGATCGAGCTCAGCCTGCCCCCCCTGCGAGAGCGTCCGGAAGACGTGGCCGTCATCGCCCAGCACCGGCTGGCCCAGGTCAGGGAGGCGGCCCACACCGAGCCCCTGAGCCTCGCCCCGGATGCCCTCGCCGCCCTCCGGGCCTACCCCTTTCCTGGGAACGTGCGGGAATTGGAGAACATCCTGCAGCGGGCCGCCACCCTATGCGAGGGCGCGCTGATCCGGTGTACCGACCTGCGCCTCCCCGAAGGCAGCCCGGACGCCCCGCCCCCGGTCCCCGGTGAGGCGCCCCTCGGGGGCCTGCTCGAGAGGATCGAGCGGCAGGCCATCCTCGATGCCCTGACTGACACCCGCTGGAACCGCACCGAGGCCGCCAAACGGCTCGGCATGACCCTGCGCGCCCTGCGCTATCGCTTACAGAAATACGGCCTGGATTGAAAGGGATAGCGCTTTTTGTGCACTGCACTATGGCGTACCCCCGAGTTCGGTTACACTAGCCACCGCACCCCGCCGCCAATGGCCCGACGGGGCGCGGATTGCCGGTCTCGGCCCACCGAGGGTCCGCGAGGGGCGCGGAACGGGGCTGAGGTCAAGCGCATCAGCGGGATCTACCGGGGAATACCCCGCCGCGGGGCAGAACGCTCTGCGAGGGGTGGGGTCAGCAGTCGGCTCCGGTTCCGCATCCCATGCCACACCACTCACCAATCGGGGCTGCCCAATGTCAAAAAAAGCCATTTTGACCGTCGATGACCTGCGTTTTGAGATACCCATCGTTGAAGGTACCGAGGCGGAGCGCGCCATCGACATCAGCGATCTGCGTGCCAAGACTGGACTGATTACCCTCGATCAGGGTTACGGCAATACCGGAAGCTGCGAGAGCGCCATTACCTTCATCGACGGTGAGCGGGGCATCCTGCGCTACCGCGGCATCCCCATCGAGGAGTTCGAGACCACGCCCAACTTCGTGGAGGTGGCCTGGCTGTTGATCTTCGGGCGACTGCCCACGCAAGGGGAGTATGAAACCTTCGCCGATGAGCTCTCCGAGCATGCCTATCTCGATGAGAACATGCGTCTGCACTTCGAGAGCTTCCCCCGTACCGCCCCCCCCATGGCCATCCTCTCGGCCATGATCAACGCCCTCTCCTGCTTCCACCCCGAGCTCCATGAGCTGGAGAACGCGGCCAGCGTGGAGGTCGCCGCCGCGCGGCTCATCAGCAAGATCCGCACCCTCGCCGCCTACGCGTACCGCCACTCCCAGGGTCAGCCGGTCATCTACCCCGACCCGGCCCTGCGCTATGTGCCGAACTTCCTGCACATGATGTTCTCCCAGCCCTACAAGCGCTTCACCTGCACCGAGCTGGTGCGCGACGCCCTCAACCTGATCCTCATCCTGCATGCGGACCACGAGCAGAACTGCTCCACCTCCACAGTGCGCATGGTGGGCTCCAGTCAGGCCAACCTGTTCGCCTCCTGCGCGGCGGGGGTGTGCGCCCTCTGGGGGCCCCTGCACGGGGGCGCCAATGTGGAGGTGCTGCGGATGCTCGAGCAGATCCACGGGGGCCGCATCAGCCCCAAGGAGTACGTCAAGCTCGCCAAGAACAAGGACAAGAAGGCGCGCCTGATGGGCTTCGGCCACAGGGTGTACAAGAACTTCGACCCCCGTGCCAAGATGCTCGGCCGCATCGCCGGGGAGCTGCTACCCCAGTTGGGGCGTCAGGATCCTCTGCTCGAGATCGCCCGCGCGCTGGAGGAGATCGCCCTCGAGGATCCCTACTTCATAGAGCGCAAGCTCTATCCCAACGTGGACTTCTACAGCGGCATCATCCTGCGCGCCATCGGCATCCCCATCGACATGTTCACGGTGATGTTCGCCATAGGCCGCCTGCCCGGCTGGATCGCCCACTGGTGGGAGCAGCGCCAGACCCAAGTGAACAAGATCGCCCGCCCCCGCCAGGTCTACACCGGCAACACCATTGCGCACTATGTGCCAATAGCCCAGCGCGGCTAGGCACGTCCCATCCCCTGCCCTCCCCCACGAGGGGGTTGGGCAGAGGGGCGGGGACTGCTGTGACCTAGGGTCCGGACAGCCTTGGCTCCGGAGCCCTTCGGATGGGCCTTGCGTCCGTTGCGGCGCGGGCCCGGTGAGCCCCGGAATCAGCCGCAAGGGGCGTGGTGCCCGCAACAGCCGCCAAGGTAAGGGATACTGGTACGCAGGGAGAAAGGCAACGCGCTTCGGCAGGGCCGAATCTTAGCGACGCACCACACCGATCGAGCGGCGTGGCTTGGCTCGGGGATTTCAGGCCGCTTCGCGGGTGTTCAGGTAGGCAGTGGCCACCGCTTCCGCCACATCCTTGCCGTGGGTGCGCAGGGTGTGGATGATCACGGCGCGCAATGCCGTGCTGTCTTGGAGCTCGAGCAAGAGTGCGGCTGCCGTCTCGGTGTCACCGGCGGCCAACAAGGGCTCCATCCGTTCGATAACGCTCTGAGTCAGCTCGCGCATGGGGTACGACCTTAGGTGTTTGGGTGAACTGAGACACAGTATATTGTGCGCCGCAACAATTAGCAAACGGGAATATTGCTTCCCAGCAAAAAAGTTGGTTTTCGCCTCCTTGTGCCCCCACCTGGTGGCGTGACCCGGGTCTTGGCGTCCCGGTCACCGACGCTCGACCAAGTCAACTCCCCCCATCAAGGCAGCCCGCGGCCCGCGGACCCAGGTTATGATCTCGCCGATCCAGACAGACCCGTCCCCTGACCCCCCACGATGAATCTCAGATACCTCATCCTACCCCTCACCTCCCTCGCCCTGACGGCCCAGGGCGCCGACACCCTGGCCCAGTACGACGCCGTGAGGGTCCTGGGGACCCTCAACGGCGTGGCCCTCTACTGCAAGTCCCTGGACCAGGTGCGGCGCCTGAAGGAGGCGGTGGTTGCCAGTGCCCCGAAAGAGCGCAGCTTCGGCCTGGCCTTCGAGGAATCCACCGACGAGTCCTTCCGCGCCGCCATCGCCAAAGGGGAGCCATGCCCCGGCCCCGCGGGATTCGCCGAGCAGGTCGGGCCGGCGATCGAGGTCCTGCGGCAGGCCTTCGGCCGGCCATGAGGGGCAGCGCTCAGCCGCTAGGCTCGGGAGGCCGGATCCCAGCGCGACGCATGCTGGCGGTCTTCTTGCGGGGGGTCGCCTGGCTGGGGTGTCTCGTCAGCGCATTAGCCCTGGCCGCCGCCCCCCCGAGGGTGATGGTGAGCACCAAACCCATCCACTCCCTGGTGGCTGGGTTGCTGGAAGGCGTGGCGGAACCCGAGCTGATCCCCACTGAAGGGGCCCCCGGCAGCCTCCGCCTCACCCCTGAGCTGCGGGAGCACCTCTCCGCCGCGGATCTGATCCTCTGGGTCGGGCCCGAGCTGGAACCGGCGCTGGCAGAGGTCCTGCGCGAGCCCGCCCTGGCCCCCCGAGCTTTGGAGCTCCTGGACCAGCCGGCCCTCAAGGTGCTTCCTGCCCGCAAGCTGGAGGGGGGGCGCGACCCCTACCTCTGGCTCGACACCCGCAACATGCTGATCTTGCTCGATGAGCTCACCGCGCTCTTGAGCCGGATGGACCCCGCCCGTGCCCACCGCTATCGGGACAATCGCCAACAGGTGCTGGCGCAGATCGCCCAGGTGGATCGGGAGCTGGAGTTTGGCTACAAGGAGGTGAGTGCGGTGCCGGTGCTCCTCTACCACGACACCCAGCAGTATTTCGAGCAGGCCTACGCCATGAAGGTGGCGGGGATCGCGGCGAGCCCCCCTGGCACCGAGCCCACCGCCGCGAGCCTGCTGGGGCTGAGGTCCCTGCTCCGCCAAGCGGCGACACCCTGCCTGTTCACCGAGGCGGCCTTCGAGGAGCCACACCTCACGCTCCTGACGGAAGGGACCGGGGCGCGGGTGGTGGAGCTGGACTCCCTCGGGGTGGGACTGGCACCGGGAGTGGGACTCTATGCCGAGCTGATGCGCGCCCACTACCGGGCCATCCGTGACTGCCTGCGCCCGGAAGGCTCCGGGGCCCAGGCGGCCGCTTCGGCGGAGCCCGCGGTGGAGATCCGCACCCACAGCATCCAGATCAAGTATCTGCTGCGCAGCCAGTACGGCGAGCCCGTCACCAACCTCGACTTTCGCGGTCGCTACCAGCTCATCTACTTCGGCTACACCTTCTGCCCCGACGTCTGCCCCACCTCCCTGGTGAGCCTTGCCCGGGCCCTCGCCCTGCTCGGACCCAAGGCCGAGCGGATCGTACCCCTGCTGATCACGGTGGACCCGGCGCGGGATACGCCCGAGGTCTTACGCAACTACACCGGTTACTTCCACCCGCGGCTGCTGGGCCTCACGGGACCCGAAGAGATGATCGCCCGCACCGCCGAGCAGTTCCGGGTGCGCTACGAAAAGGTGCCCGACCCCGACGGCGACCCCGCCCGCTACGGCATGGACCACACCGCGTCCCTGTTCCTGCTCGGCCCCGACAGCGAGTTCGTCGCCAAGTTCGCCTATGGACTACCCGCCGCGGAGCTGGCGTCCCAGATCGAGGCCTTGATGGGACCCTGAGCAGGGGTCGGGCGGGACCCTCCCCCGACGGCGCTACACCCCCCTCGACAGCCCGAGCAGCTCCAGGGTGACCCCGTCCACCACACCCTGGGTCGTCCTCAGACCGTTGCGCAGCTGGAAGCTATTGAGGGCCGCCACTGTCGCCTTGTCCGCCGTGCCCGCGAAGGCGAGCGTCTTGTACTCCACCTGCTTCTTGCCCTTCTTGTCCCGCCACACCCGCTTCTCCACCGGCTTGTTCAAGAGCCCCCGGGCGGCCAAGGCATTCTGCAGGGCGGCGATGCGCGGGGCCTCCACCTTCTGGGACTCCGCCGGCATCTTGATGAGGCGATTGAGGTCCGGAGCCCCGCCGGATGTGGCCTGCTGACAGGCCTGCAGGGCGGCGTAGCGGGCGAGGCGCCGGTCGTAGACCTCCAGGGCCACCCGCTCGGCCGGTAATAGCAGGTTGAGGTGTGCGGAGTCATCCGGCTCGGCCTTGCCGGCCTTCTGACGAAACGCGTGCAGGGCCTTCTGCACCTCAGGATGGCTGGTGCCCGCCTCCTGCACGGTCGGGGGCAAGAGTTTCAGGTGCCAAAGCGCCGCGAGGGTCTCGGGCGGGAGGACATCGAGGGGCCGGTCATCGCCCTGACTCACCAGGGCGGCCAGGCGCTGTTTGTAATATTGGGTCTCCTCCCCATCGAGGGGACCCATCACCAGGGCCTCGGGCACCGCCAAGGAGCGCCCGTTCTCATGGCGGAACTCCGTGGCCTCCAGGACCTTCTCGGGTTTGAAGGCCCGATCCTGGCTGTCACCCCCCTTGAGTCCGAAGCCCACACCGTACTTGGCCCGCACCAGGGCCGGCTGATTGTCGGCCCGGACCAGCCGCCTCAGGTTTCCCAGGAACTCCGCCCAGGTGTAGGGCTGGGACTGGCCCCTGCCGTCGCGGTAGAACATCCCCAGGTTGCCCGTCACCACCGGCGAGTCCGCAGGCAGGCCCCATTCGGCGGTGGGGAACCTACCCGCCAGACCGCCCGAGGGTCCGCCGGCTTTGGAGACGAATACGAAGGGGGAGCCGGTCAGTGGAAGGGGCTTGGCACCCGTCGATCCGGTGCTCGGGGACCCTGCGTGCAGGTCTCCCCCTATCTCCGTTCGCCAGTCGTAGAGAACGCTGAGCGGCGCCTCCGGAACGATCTGGGACCCTAGCGGCGAGGGGGCCGCGGCCATGGCGGAGCCCGCGGCAGGAGGTCGCGCTTGAGGGGGCGACTTGGCCTTGGCCGCCGCAGGGGTATCGCCCTTCTTCTCCACCCCCCCCGAGGACGGCGCCCGCACTAGGGCACCGGCACCTGCCACCGGCACCAGAGGGGGTGGATAGACCGCCGAGGGCAGGGGTACCAGGGCATCGCGGGTGTTCAGGATGGCGCTGACCCGCTGGGCCGCCGTGAGCCCCTGTCTCTTGTCCGGTGCGCGCCCGGAGGCGCCGCGGGGGGCTGCGGCGAGGGTCACCGACCCCGAGGGGCGCTTGGCATCGCCCCCGCCGGACGGCAGGATCACCACCCTGACCCTCGGGCTCTCCGCCAGTGCCGGCGTGCCCGGTGCGGCCTTGTTCGCTGGCGCCGGCGCCGCGACGGGTTTGGTCGCCGTAGGTGACCCCGCCTTGGCTGGCGGTTTCGTCCCGGCCTTGGCGGGTGGGCTCGCTGCCGCTACCCCGGCCGGGCTCAGTGGGGATGTCTCACCCTTCCCCGCTGGTTGCTTCGTCTCCAGGGTCGGTGCCGGCGCGCCGGCGGGCTTGACCGCCAGGCTATTGCGCGCCTCTCCCGTCGCCAGCGCCAGGACCCTCCTGCCCTGGGTCGCCCCCAAGAAGTGGAAGAGGTAGTCTTCCTCCGGGTTGGTCGCACCGGATTCAACGCTCAGGTAATGCTTGGCGAAGGCGAGGACGGCGAAGTTGTGGCGCAAGAGCTGCAGCTCCTCGTCCTCCGCCCCCCGCTTGCCTTCCACCGTCTCCCGAATGAGGCCGCGCACCTTGACATCGCTATAGGGGCCGTCCCCCAGGTCCAGGCGCTCGCGGCCCGTCTCCGGATCCTGGTCGCTCGCCTCCAGCAACTGCTTCCCGAAGCCCGCAATGATGCGGTGGAAGGTGCCCGGCAGGAACTGCCAGACCCCCGTCGCGGACCCCAGGGTTCCATTCTCCAGGGGAGGACGCACGTGGTCGTTCCAGGTGTGCGCGCTCTCCACCTCGCCCGTGGCCAGCGCCTGACCCAGGCTGCCCCCGGTGCGCTCCGCCACGTCCAAGAGCAGTACCAGCTGCCTCGGAGAAATGTCCTGCGCCCGGTCGTAATTGCGGGCCTGACTCGCGGCCAGGGCCCGATAGGCGGCCAGGGCATCTCGGGTAGCCCCGTTACCCGAAGGCGTCGCTAGGGTTGCCGGGGCGGTCGCCCATGCGGCCGAGAAGGCCAGCGCGGCCCCGGCGGCGGTGGCAGCCAGGACCCTAGTCAAAGCGGCTTCGACAGAGCGCATTTCAGACCACAGACTCCGATCGTCCGGACGGGGCACTTCCCGTCCGGACTCCCTCCGTCCCGGCGGTGGTACCCATTGCCATGCGAAGGACAACAGCAAGATCCCATATTCCCGAATTTTCTATTATAAGCGGCAGCGAGCAGCCGATGCTGGCGCGTGCCTCGCCCCCAACAGTTCGAAATCTAATACCTGACAGTTACGATGGGATGCTCATAAGCAACATTAGCACGAGATGCCATCCA
>CAZFHV010000049.1:0-19535 GCA_964519095.1 uncultured Chromatiaceae bacterium
GGGGATGCCCCTTAGGAACCGCACCCAGGCCAAGACCCTGGCCGCCCAGGCCAGACGGCTGATGGACATCGTCTTCTACACCGATCTTGCGGTGGGGCGCTATCTCCTGCCCGAGCACAACTACTTCCGGCTCCAGCCCGCGGTGCCGCCTTCACTCGCCGTGACCGACGATCATCGGCGCCTGCCGGAACTGAAGCTCCTGGCCGAGGCCTTCACCGGGAGCATCGAGCCGACCCTTCGGCACATCGCGGAGCGGTTGGGGACTTGATGCTTCGACTTCGCTCAGCACACGGCCCGTCGAAGGGTGCAGTCCAAGGGTCGGCACGAGTGCCAATCCAGCGACTTGCACGGGCCGAGCACTGCGCACACCCGGTAGGAGCGGCGCCCTCGCCGCGACCTCTGCTGGGCCCGGCCGAAGCAGCAGGCGCCCAATCGCGCCGGGGCGGCGCTCCTACGGGTCCTGGCAGCAGGACCTGGGGTGGCCCCCGCTGATGGAGCACCTTGCCCTGAGCAGCCTGCTCGCTGCAATGCCCTGGTCCGGGGTGCGGGCCTGATGCTTCGACTTCGCTCAGCACAAGTGCTTCGGCTCCGCTCAGCACGCGGCCTGTCGCAGGGCGAAGCCGCGAGGCCGGTATAAGTGGCAACCCCTCGCTTCATGGGCGACCCCCGGCGGTTGAATGTCGGCATCCTGGACCTGGTCTACTCCGATGCCCCGGACTGGAGCTACCTGTGGAACCCGCTGCGACCCCAGTTCGCCGGGATCATGCCCCAGGCGGTGGCGGTGTGGGCCAGACACCGGGGGCATCGGGTGAGCTACGGGGTCTACTACGGCCAGTGTCCCCCGGAGGATCTCTTGCCCAAGGACCTGGACCTGGTGTTCCTCTCCCACTTCACCCGTGCCTCGGCCCTGGCCTATGCCCTGGCCAAGATCCTCAGGCAGCGCGGGACCAGGGTGATCGGCGCCGGTCCCCACGCCCGGGCCTTCCCGGAGGACGGGCTGCGCTTCTTCGATGCGGTGATCCAACGCACCGACCGGCGCCTCATCGAGGAGGTCCTGGCCGGTCACTGGGAGCCGGGGACAGTGCTGGATACCGACCGCCCCATGCTCGATCTGCCCACCGTGGCGGAGCGCGCCGAGGACATCGAGGCCGCCCACTTCGGTCGCAGGTTCCAAGCCTTCGGCGTCATTCCGCTCCTAGCCTCCACCGGCTGCCCCTACCAGTGCGGCTTCTGCGTGGACGCCAAAAGCCGCTACCTGCCCTTCGAATCGGAGCGGCTGCTGGAGGAGGTCCGCTTCATCGGCCAACGCTGGCCGGGGCGGCTCATGGTGTTCCACGACCCCAACTTCGGGGTGCGCTTCGAGGCGGTGATGGGGGTGCTGGAGTCCATCCCGTCAACCGCCCGCAACCCCTACGTGATCCAGGCCTCCCTGTCGGTGCTCAGGCCCGAGCGGCTGCCCAGACTCAGGGACACCGGCTGTGTGTATCTCGTCCCCGGCATCGAGTCCTGGTCGGACTGCGGTGCCAAGGCGGGAACGGGGACCCTCACCGGTCGGGCCAAACTGGAGGCGGTCATCGAGCATCTGCGCCTGATCGGCCAGTACGTCCCCAACCTGCAGGCCAACTTCGTGCTGGGCACCGACGTGGATGAAGGGGCGGAGCCCTGGGAGCTGACCGCGGAGCTGGCCAAGAGGCTGCCCAACGTCTACCCGGCAGTGTTCCTGCCCGCACCCTTCGGGGGCACGGCGCTATTCGAGGAGCTGCATGCGGAGGGCAGGCTGCTGGAGTCGCTGCCCTTCGCCTGCTACTACGACCCCTACCTGGCCTTCGTCCCCCGGCACTACAGCCCAGAGGACCTCTACGCCCACCGGATTCGCCTGCTCGAGGCCATCGCCGATCCGCGTCTCTGGTGGCGCAGGCTGGGCACCCCGGCCCATCCCCTGGCGAAGCTCACCCACTCCGCCCAGCTCCTGGCGGTGCGCGCCGAGCTGCCCCTGGATCGCCACATCCAGCGGCTGCTGCAGACCGATCTCAGCTTCCGGGCCTTCCACGAGGGGGCGACCGATCGGCTCCCGGACTTCTACCGCGCCGAGGTCCAGAGGCGCCTGGGTCGCTACGCCGCACTCCTCACAGAGAAGGATCTGAGGCCCCGGTTCCCCGCGCTGGCCCAGCGCGCAGCCACAAGTGGCGTACTTCCGACCCGCTCTCCCGAGCGGGAGCGGCTGACCTCGGTGGTGGAGCGTGCCAATGCTCAAGCCCGGGCATTAGCCGGGGGTTGCGAAGGGCGTCGCGTTGCCCTCTCCCTCGCGAGCGACTGCCCAGCCGCGAACGACGGGGAGCGGAGAGATCCGAGAAGACGGGTAGCATGAGCCGGCCCCTCTTGATCGTGAAACCACCGAACGATCTACGGGGACCGACCCCTAGTTCTTACCGGTCGGGACCCCATTCGCGCCCTCGCCACCTGCGCATGCTGGGCCGCATCGTTCTCCTGCTCCTGATTCTCATCTTCTGTATCGGCTCGGCAGCACCGCTCAGGCTCGGGCCTGTGCTGCCAGTGCTGAGCGAAGCCGAAGCAAGCGAAACCAAAGCAGCCGGAAAGGCCAAGCCCAAGTCACAGGCAGCAGAGAGTCACCCACCAGCACCCACCGACTGCCCCGACCCCCTGGTTCTGGGCGAGGCCCTGGCCCTGGTGGTGGAGGCCAACCCGGTGCTCGGTGCCGAGCGGGATCAGTTCGCCGAGCGCGCCCGCCAGAAGGGCTGGGAGAGCTACCTCTCGCTCGGGTACTCCACCAACACCAGCTTCGAGTCGGGGGAGGCCGGAGCCAATGCGGCGCTTCGGGTGCGCATCCCGCTCTTCGACCGCAAGCAGGAGCTGGCCCTGGTGGAGGCCAGGACCGCCCTCTCCAAGAGCCAGGATGCGCTCCTCAGCGGCTTCCTCGCCGAGGTGCGCAAGCTCTGCGACCAGGGGGCCCGGGTTCAAGAGGCGGACACCTTGAGACGCTTCTACCGCGACCGGCTCAAGTACCGCCAGGAGCGGGTGGACGAAGGGTTGGAGGAGGCACCCGTCTTGTGGGCCGAGTCCGAGCAGGTGCAGAAGAGCGAGCACCAGTGGCGCAGGGAGGCTCAGGCCTGGAACGCCCAGGGCTTGACCCTGGCCCGGCAGTACGGAGGCATTGAGTGGAGGCGCTTACAGGTTTTGTTGGGCGCGATGCGGCGCTGACCCTGTGGGCTCCGGGTCCCGGGTCATCGCGGCTGGATCTGCAGACTCGCCCGCAGATCCGCCAGGCTGATCATGAGGGTCATGGGGTTGAGGGGCGAGGGGTCGAAGCCCAGGTGCTGGTAGAACCCCAGGGCGGCCTCATCGAGGGCATGCACCAGCAGACCCCGGATGCCGATGCTCTCGGCGGCGGTGACTACCCGCCGACCGGCATCCCGGAGCAGCACCCGCCCCAGGCCCTGTCCCTGGTAGGCCCGATCCACCGCCAGACGCGCCAGCACCACCACCGGGATGGGGTCGGGCATGTTGCGTCGCAGCCGGCCGGTGGCCGACTCCGCCGCCACCGCGCTGGAGGCCAGGGCGTAGTAGGCCACCACCCGCTCGGGGTCACAGACCACGAAGGTGCGCGAGGCCCCGCTCGCCTGGTTGGCCAGGGCCCGCCCGCGCAGCCAGGTGTCGAGGATCGGCCGTCCGCAGGAGAAGCTGCCGCAGTCGTGCGCTGCCCCCAGAGGCTCCGGGGCGCGAAGCCTCAAGGCTCCTCCCAGGGGGGAACCGCCTGCAGGGTCTGGAGCAACCGCTCGTTGGGCTGGGGGGGTGCATCGAGGCGGGCCTGGAAGGCGGCGAAGGCCTCGGGACCCACCCGCAGCAGCGCCTGCTCCAGCAGGGCCTCTTCCGCCGCCCGGCGGCTGGCCTCCAGGATGAACTCGGTGCGGTTCTTCCCCAGCACCTGGGCGGCGCGGTCGATCAGCGCCCGCTCCTCGGCCCGGATGCGCAGGTTAAGGGTCTGGCGTTTGGTGGCGGGCTCGGGCTGGCTGGACATGGGGCTCTCCGGTTTGTCTCCAGGGTAGCGCACCGTAATGCCAAAGTCATTACAGAAGCCGCATGGGCTTGACTGCGGGCAAGCCCGAGTCGAGGGGATGACGGGATCGGCCCAGGCCGACCCGTGACCACCCCGAGCCTCCTCTTCATCGGCCGCAGCGTCGAGATCGACCAGGCCCTCGAAGCCCTGCGCTCTGGCCACTCGGTGGTGATCAAGGGCCGGGCAGGGATGGGCAAGCGGGCCTTGCTGCGGCAGGTTCGCCAGCGGCTCGAAGGAGAGCGGCCCTGTCTCTGGCCCAGCATGACCACGCCGAAGTCCATGGTGGAGGACCTGGCCGAGCAGGTGCACGAGCAACTGGGTCTGGTGGTGCCCGAGCGCTACATCCCCCCGAGATTTAGAGCGGAGGCCCACCGCACCGGCCGGGTGCCCTGGCAGCGCATCGGCCGCTCCTTGAGACGGGAGCCGGCCCGGGAGGTGCTGGCCCTGGTCCTGGCCTCGGTGCGGGATCGGCATGTGATCCTCTTCACCGAGACCCTGGAGGTTCCCCCCACCCAGGCGGCCATGCTCCATGAGCTCTCCGAGGTCTGCCAGTTGGCCTCCTCCCTGGACGAGGACAACCGCCGGGTGCGCATCCTGCGGCTCTTGTGGGGGTTCCAGCGTACGATCGAGTTGGGGCCCCTGACCAAGGCCGAGACCAGGACCCTGGCGGAGCGCTGGTTGGAAGAACGCCCCATCGAGTTCGCCACCCCGAGCCTTCGGGAACGCTTCCTCGCCGCGGTGGTGCAGGACTCCGCTGGGGTTCCAGCGGCCATCGAGGGGATGCTCCAGTCGGCGAGCAATGATCGAGAGGTCACCCCGGCACGTCTGAGGGACTACCGCCACGAAGCGGCGGCGGTCTATTGGGACATGACCCCGCTCTTGGTCCTCGGCCTCATCGGCTTCATGGCGGCCCGTTACATCTCCCGAGGCATCGGGGAGGCGGAGCTTCTGGTGCTCTCGGGGGTGGGCTCCGCCCTGTACTGGGGGCTGGTGCTCGTGGTGCGGCGGCTGGGGCGGTGAGGGGTGGAAACGGGTCAGGTCCCCCAAGCGGAAGATTCACAAAGGAAGCGTGCCGGAAGCCCTCTCCCTAGGACAGTCGAGCACTAAGGCGCGGAGCTGTGCCAGCCGCAGTCCGCGGCACTACGCCTACGGGGAGCTCGATAAGATCTCACTCGCCTACGCCACCACGGTGCACAAGAGCCAGGGCTCTGGCTACCCGGCGGTCGTCATCCCGCTGGCCACCCAGCACTACCAGCTTCTCGAGCGCAACCTCCTCTACACCGCGGTGACCCGGGGCAGAAGGCTGGTGGTGGTGATCGGCCAGGTCAAGGCGCTGGCCATCGCGGTCAAGCGGGTGGGGTCGGTGAAGCGGCTGACGTATCTCAGGCAGCGGTTGGAGGGGGTCATTGGAGCACGGGGCGGGTGGGTAACTTCCTGAGTTGACGGGGGCGTCCTCCGGGTCAGGAGTGGTGCCGACAAGGCAGGTTACGCGGAAAAGGTAGACGAAGGGGGCGCTGCGCGCCTGTTGCTCTGAAACAGGAGCCCAGCGGTGGGCCAGCGGAACTCTGTCGGCGGGGGTTCATTCCTCTGAGCCACAGTGCGTGATTTCAAGACTTGAAGATTCCTTCGCCCGGACACACTCCAAGCAAACGGCCGGCTTCCTCTTGTTTGAGCCGACCTCCCTGCCAGCCCTCGTAGGCTTCTCCAAACCTCATCTTGCGGATCTCCTGTAGCGGCTCTGTTCGGTTCATCGGGTACCTCCTCGGTACCCACTTCAACCGGACAGATCACGTGCTACAACTCCGGACAGATTTCTTGCTCCGTACACGCGTCCCACGCGACCCTGGAAACCATCAGCGAGATGCGCGAATATCCTATGGTTAGCTTGCCAGCCGTGGCGCGCTGACCGGCGTCACGCCGCTGCAGCACTGGGGTGGCTGCCCTACAGAGCACACCCCGGGCTGGAGCACGATCTCCAGTAGGACCCCGGTTTCCTTCGGGGGACTTCCTGGGCACTCGATGGGATTGCGTTGCTGGTTGGTGCCATTTCTGGCGACGCGCCATGGGGAGACCCCCACCTCGCCAGCCACCTCCTGCACCCTAGAAAAAGGAACTGCGACGGGTTTGTATCGATGGAGATCAGCGCCCTCAAACCTGGCACCGTCGTCGGCGGCCCCGTAATCCCGGAAAAGATCCAGATCGTTGCCGTCATCCCACTGGGGGAAGCAACCCAGATCATGGGGAAGGGCCTGACCACCGGCCAGTTCCACGACCCGATCCTCAGCAAGGAACAGGTTGGCCTCCTGACCGCCAGCCCGGAGAAGAGCCCCTTCGACGGCGATGCCAAGCGTTTCCGCCTCGGCATCGAGGCCATGCGTCTGGGCCTCGCCTACGAGTACGACCCGTACTTCAGCCTCTCCATCGCGCGCGTCGACCCCCTACCGCACCAGCTCGAAGCGGTCTACGACTACTTCATGCGACTGCCCCGCATCCGTTTCCTGCTGGCGGACGACCCCGGCGCCGGCAAGACCATCATGGCCGGGCTCCTCATCAAGGAGCTGAAGATCCGCGGCCTTATCAAGCGCATCCTGATCGTCGCTCCCGCCAATCTGACCTTCCAGTGGCAGCGGGAGCTGCGCGACAAGTTCCGCGAGCAGTTCGAGGTCATCCGCGGCGACACCCTGCGCGCAAACTACGGCATGAACCCCTGGCAGGATCGCGACCAGGTGGTGACCTCCGTCTCCTGGGTCTCCCGCATCGAGGATGCCCGCGAGAGCCTGCTGCGCAGCGACTGGGACCTCGTCATCGTCGACGAGGCCCACAAGATGAGCGCCTACAGCGCGGACAAGAAGACTCTCGCCTATCAGCTCGGGGAGCACCTCTCCGAGATGACGGACCACTTCCTCCTCATGACCGCCACGCCCCACAAGGGCGACCCGGACAACTTCCGACTCTTCCTGGAGCTGTTGGACAAGGATGTCTACGGCGACATCGCGAGCCTGGAGGAGGCGATGCGGGAGCGCGAGGCCCCCTTTTATCTGCGCCGGATCAAGGAGGCCCTGGTGACCTTCCCAGATCCGGAAACGGGCGAGGTGCGCCAGCTCTTCACCCGGCGCAAGGTCCAGACGGCGCCGTTCCATCTCAACCTCGAAGAGATGGACTTCTACGACGAGCTCACTCGCTACGTCGAGGACCAGTCCATCAAGGCTTCCGAGGACGACTCCGCGCGCGGACGGGCGCTCGGCTTCACCATGGCGATGCTCCAGCGCCGTTTTGCGTCCAGCGTCTACGCGGTGCGCCGCAGCCTGGAGCGGATGAAGGCGACCCGCGAGAAGATCCTCGCGGACCCGGACGCCTACCGCCAGGAGCAGATCCTCAAGCGCATCCCAGAGGACTTCGAGGACCTCCCCGATGACGAGCAGCAGGACATCCTGCTGCGCCTGGAGGAGGTGGTACCGAGCATCGACCCCGCCTCGCTACGCGAAGAGATCGCTCGCCTCACCAAGCTCATCGACGGGGCACGGGTGCTCGAAGCCCGCGAAATCGAGACCAAGCTCACCAAGCTCCAGGCCGTGATCACCGAGCAAGGGGTGTTCGGCGACCCCAAGACCGTGTCTGCCGCCTTGCCTGCCGGCAGGCAGGTGAAGCTCCTGATCTTCACCGAGCACAAGGACACCCTCGATTACCTGGTGGGTAAGCTTTTAGGCTGGGGCCTCACCGTCACCCAGATCCACGGCGGCATGAAGATCGGCGACCGGGACACCCCCGGCACCCGCATCTACGCCGAGCGGGCCTTCCGGGAGTCGGCCCAGGTCCTGGTGGCAACCGAGGCGGCAGGCGAGGGTATCAACCTCCAGTTCTGCTGGTTCATGATCAACTACGACATCCCCTGGAACCCGGTACGGCTGGAGCAGCGCATGGGCCGCATCCACCGCTACGGCCAGGAGAAGGACTGCCTGATCATCAACTTCGTGGCCAACAACACCCGCGAAGGCCGGGTCATGGCCAAGCTCTTCGAGCGCATCCAGAGAATCGAGGCGGACCTGGACCCCAAGCAGACCGGCGCCGTCTTCAACGTCCTGGGCGAGGTGTTCCCCGTCAACTTCCTGGAGCGCATGGTGCGGGACATGTACGCCCGCAACCAGACCGAGGCCGCCATCAAGGAGCGCATCGTGAAAGAGGTGGACACCGAGCGCTTCCGCTCCATCACCCACTCCACGCTGGAGGGCCTGGCCAAGCGCGAGCTGAACCTCTCGGCCGTCCTCGGCCGCTCCGCAGCAGCGAAAGAGCGCCGTTTGGTGCCCGAGGCGATCGAGGACTTCTTCCTCCAGGCCAGCCCCTTCGCTGGACTGGACACCAAGCCCGTGCGCAAGGACGGCCACACCTACCGCGTCGGCAAGGTGCCCCATGCCCTATGGACCGTCGGGGAACGCCTGGAGCCCCGCTTCGGGCGGCTGGGGCGCGAGTACGGCCAGATCGTTTTCGACAAGCAGTTCCTGGAGCGCGATCCGACCCTGGAATGGGTCACGCCCGGGCATCCCCTGTTCGAAGCCGTGCGGGACGACGTGGGCGCCAAGACCGGCGAGGACATCCATCGCGGCGCAGTGTTCTACGACATCCATCGCGCCGCACCAGCGCGCCTGGACGTGTTCTCCGGTGCCGTCAAGGATGGCCGTGGCAACGTCGTGCACCGGCGGATCTTCGTGGTCGAGGCCGAGCAGGGCGGCCAGCTCAGCATCCGGCAGCCCACCCTGTTTCTCGACCTCGTGGCCGGCGAGGAGGAGCACGCTATCCCTGACGACGCGGCCCTGCCGGGGGATGCCCAGGTCAAGCAGGTCCTGATCGAGCAGGCCCTCGAACCCCTGCTCGCCGAGGTGGCGGACAGCCGCCGTCAGGAGACGGACACCGTCCGCCGGCACATGGAGATCAGCCTCAATGCGCTGATCAACCGCGAGAACCTCAAGTACGCGGACCTGCACCTGCGCGTCGAGGCGGGCGAGATCAATCTGCGCCCGGCGCTCAAGCGCAGCGAGGAGCGGCTCGAAGAGCTGAACCACCGGCTCGAAACCCGCCTCGCGGATCTCGACAAGGAGCGTCACTGCACGATCGCGGACATCCAGCACTATGGGCGGGCCTGGGTGCTGCCACACCCTGAGCGCAAGTCACCGGGCATCGCTTCCATGGTGCGGGACGACGAGATCGAGCGCCTCGCCGTCGAATCCGTGATCGCCTACGAGAACGCCCGCGGCTGGGTCGTGGAGAGCGTTGAGAAGGACAACCGCGGTTTCGACCTGATCTCCCGCCGCCCGCATCCGGAAGATCCCACCACGGCCATCGAGGTGCGATTCATCGAGGTGAAGGGCCGCGCCGCGGTCGGTGAAATCGCGTTGACCACCAACGAGTACAAGACCGCGCAACGCCTGGGCAACGACTACTGGCTCTATGTCGTGTTCCACTGCGCCACGCCGGACCCCACGGTCAACATCCTGCGCAACCCGGCCACCCTGGACTGGCAGCCTATCGTCAAGGTGGAGCATTACCGGCTGAAAGTGGAGTCGATCCGCCAGCCGGTGGAATTGCATGAGGATCGAAAGACCTATCAGACAGGAACAGGAGACGAGCCGCCATGCTGACCCGCATTCAAATCACAGGCTACAAGTCGCTCAAGAACGTCGAGGTCACACTCTCCGACCTGTCCGTGCTGTTCGGCCCGAACGCGGCGGGCAAGAGCAATTTCCTCGACTGCCTGCAATTGCTCTCCAAGCTGGCGTCTTCTCGCACCATCAAGGAGGCGTTCGAGCCGCCCTATCGGGGCAAGCCGCTCGAGTCCTTCACATTTGGCGAACAAGGCATCAAGGGGGCTCTGGAGAAGGAACGCCTGTCCTTCTCCATCGAAGTGGATGTACGGCTCTCCGATGCCGTCGTCGAAGCGGTCAATCGGCAGGTCAAGGAGATGCGGCGGTCCAGCAGCCAGGAGGGCGAGGCCGGCGAAGAGGCGAAGACGGCCAGCCCCGTGCGAGAGCGGAACCTGCGCTACCGCATCGAAGTGGAAATGCTGCCCAGGTCCGGCATTCTCCGCGTGGCGGACGAGTATCTCGCGGCGCTGACAGATAGAGGCGAACCCACCGGAAGGCGCAGACCCTTTCTCTCCCGAGAGGGCAACCGCTTGCACCTGCGCCTGGAAGGGCAGGCGCATCCAAGTTACTACGAACGCTTCCTGGACCACAGCATTCTTTCCCTGCCGCACTACCCGCCGCATTACCCACATCTTGTGGCGATGCGCAAAGAGCTGGAGAACTGGCTGTTTTTCTATTTCGAGCCGCGCGAACGGATGCGCGCCGCAAATCCGGTCAAGGAGGTGCGGCACATCGGCTTGATGGGCGAGGAACTGGCGTCCTTCCTGAACACCCTGAAGGCGCTCGACCCGAATCAGTTCAAGGCCGTCGAAAAGGCCTTGCGGACCATCATGCCCAATGTGCAGGGGATCGGCGTGGAGGTCAGCAATCTCGGCGAGGTGGAACTCACGCTCAAGGAAAGCGGCATCCCGGTTCCCGCCCGCATCCTCTCGGAAGGGACACTTCGTATCCTCGGGCTGCTGTCCCTGGCCGGCGCCAAGGAACAGCCTTCGCTGATCGGCTTCGAGGAACCGGAAAACGGCATCCATCCCCGCCGCATCCAGCTCGTCGCCGAACTCCTGAAGACGCGTGCGTCCTCTGGTGAAACCCAGTACATCGTCACCACCCATTCGCCGCTCCTGCCCGATCTGGTTTCAGACGAGTCCCTGTTCGTCTGCAAGCGGGTCGATGGCGCAACGCGCATCGAGCCCTTCACGGCATGGGGCGCGCTGGCGAAGCGGGGCGAGGTGGATCGGGCACTGATGGAGGCGGAAGACCTCACCGTGTCAGAGCGGATGTTGCGAGGGGATTTCGATGCGTGAGATCGCCCTCTTCGTTGAGGACTTCGCGCACAAGGAATTCCTCGCGGCGCTGCTTCAGCGCCTGGCCTCCGAATCCAGGGTCGCCGTCCATCTGGACTGGCGCAATGCCCGTCGCGGTCATGGCGCGGTGGTGAATGAACTCAAACAGTTCCTGCGTGACCTGCAACGGGGGCGGGATGGACTGCCGGACTTGGTCGTCGTGGCCACAGACGCCAACTGCAAAGGCTTGGTGGAGCGGCTCAGGCAAATCACCGAGGTGACCGGCAAGGTTGACGTGCCCACGGTCTGCGCCGTTCCCGACCCCCACATAGAACGTTGGCTGCTGGTGGATTCCGCCGCGTTCAAGTTCGTCTTTGGTCGCGGATGCGATGCGCCGGATCAGAAATGCGAAAGATCGCGGTACAAGAAAATGCTCATCGATGCCATCCGGTCTTCCGGGGTGGTGCCCAACCTTGGAGGCATCGAATTCGCCGACGACATCGTCGCGGCCATGGACCTCACCCGCGCAGCCGCGGCCGATGCCTCGCTCTCCCGACTGATCGAAGACCTGCGGGCGGTATTCAAGGGATGGCAGCAGTGACCTATCCAAAGCGCCTCATCGAAGTAGACCTGCCGATCAAACGCATCTCCGCCCATTCGCGGCGGGAGAAGAGCATCCGCCACGGGCACATCTCCACGCTGCACATCTGGTGGGCGCGGCGGCCGCTGGCGGCTTGCCGGGCGGTGATCTGCGCGGCGTTGTGGCCGGACCCGGCCGACGAACATTGCCCGCCGGCCTTCCGGGAGGCGGCGCGCGAGGCCATGCTGGGCTGGGCACGGGAGCACATCGGCCTGGTCAGCGCCGAGAGTTTTTCGCGGCTGGTGGCCATCCAGAAGGATGCCGGCCGGCTCGACGATGCGCTGGAACTGCGCCACGCGCTGCTGGACTTCATCGCCGACTTCGCCAACTGGGACAACTCGACGGCCAAGGCTTACCTGGACACCAGCCGGGCGCTGACCCAGGCCGCCCACGAGGCCCTGGGCGGCGCGCCGGGCACCCGGCCGCTGGTGGTGGACCCCTTCGCCGGCGGCGGCTCGATTCCACTGGAGGCCCTGCGCGTGGGGGCGGACGCCTTTGCCAGCGACCTGAACCCGATCCCCGTGCTGCTCAACAAGGTCGTCCTCGAATACATCCCCAAGTACGGCCAGCGGCTGGCCGACGAGGTGAGGAAATGGGGCACATGGATCAAACAAGAAGCAGAGAAGGAACTGGCTGAGTTCTATCCGAAGGACCCGGATGGGGCGACGCCCATCGCCTACCTGTGGGCGCGGACGATACGCTGCGAGGGGCCGGGCTGCGGGGCGGAGGTGCCACTGTTGCGCGGGCTTTGGCTCTCCAAGAAGGCCGGCCGGATGGCGGCATTGAGGCTCGTTCCCTCACCCCCGGCCCCTCTCCCGCAGGCGGGCGAGGGGAGCCAAAGCCCCTCTCCCTCCGGGAGAGGGGTTGGGGTGAGGGTGCCGCGCGTGGAGATCGAGATCGTGTCCAACGCGAGGGCTGCCGATGTCGGCCACGGCACGGTGGCCCGCGGCTCCGCCACCTGCCCCTGCTGCGGCTACACGACGCGGGTGGAATCGGTGCGGCGGCAGTTGAAGGAGAAGCGCGGCGGGGCGGACGATGCGCGGCTGTTGGCTGTGGTCACCACCCGGCCGGGACGGACCGGGCGCTTCTACCGGCTGCCCAACGAACTGGACCTGGCCGCCGTGGCGGCGGCGCGGCAGGAGTTGGGACGGCGCAAGGCGGCGCATGCCGGGCAGCTGCCGCTGGTGCCGGAGGAACCCCTGCCGCCGCCGGGAACGCTGGGCTTTCGCGTGCAACGCTACGGCATGGAGGAATGGGGCGACCTGTTCACCGCCCGCCAGTTGCTGGCCCTGGCCACCCTGGCGCGGCTGGTGGTCGAGGCGGGCAGGCAGATTTCAAATGCCGTCATTCCGGCGCAAGCCGGAATCCAGAATGGGGCTGACGGACTGGATGCCGGCCTTCGCCGGCATGACGATTCAGGATTTGCCGAGACGGTGCAGACGGGGTTGGCGTTGGCTGTTACGCGGATCGCCGATCGATCTTCAGCACTATGCACATGGCGTCCGCAAGCGGATCAGGAAAAGGTTGAGCACGTCTTCACACGCCAAGCGTTGCCGATGACCTGGGATTTCGCGGAAGGGACGCCGCTTTCGGATGGCACCGCCGGTTGGTCGGATGCCTATGAGCCGCCCGCACGATTGATCGACAGCGTGACGCAACTTGAAAGTCATGCCGGCCATGCGGAGAAGTGCTCAGCTGCCGCGCACGTACTGCCAGACGACGCGGCTCAAGCCTTCATCACCGACCCGCCTTATTACGACGCTGTCCCCTACGCCGACCTTTCCGATTTCTTCTACGTCTGGCTGAAGCGCGCCCTGCCGGGCTTCGGTACGGACGTACTCACGCCCAAAGCCGAGGAGTGCATCGTGGACGAGGTGAAGGGCAAGGACCGCGCCTATTTCGAGCGCACCATGGGCCAGGCCATGGCCGAGGGACGGCGGGTGCTGGCCCCGGATGGCGTGGGCGTAGTGGTCTTCGCCCACAAGTCCACCGCGGGCTGGGAGGCGCAGTTGCAGGCCATGATCGAGGCCGGTTGGGTGGTGACCGGCTCCTGGCCCATCGACACTGAAATGGAAACGCGCCTGCGGGCGATGGACTCGGCCGCGCTTGCCTCCAGCGTCCACATCGTCGTCCGTCCCCGCGAAAATCCCGACGGCTCCCTGCGCACCGCCGACACCTGCCTGCCGGCAGGCACGGTCGGCGACTGGCGCGACGTCCTCGCGGAACTCCCCCGCCGAATCCACGAATGGATGCCGCGCCTGGCCGAGGAGGGCGTGGTGGGCGCGGACGCCATCTTCGCCTGCCTGGGACCGGCGCTGGAAATCTTCTCCCGCTACTCGCGGGTGGAGAAGGCCAGCGGCGAGGTGGTCCCCCTGCGCGAATATCTGGAACAGGTCTGGGCCGCCGTCGCCAAGGAGGCCCTGGCCCAGGTGTTCAGGGACGCCGACACCGCCGGCTTCGAACCCGACGCCCGGCTGACCGCCATGTGGCTGTGGACGCTTAACGCCGGTGCGAGCGCTGACACAGGAAGTGCGGACGAGGCCGACAACGACGAAGCGGATGACGAGGACGCGGGAAGCAAGACCAAGCCGAAAGGCGGTTTCACCCTGGAGTACGACGCAGCCCGCAAGATCGCCCAGGGCCTCGGTGCTCACCTGGAAGAACTGTCGCACCTGGTCGAGATCAAGGGAGATCAGGCCCGGTTGCTGCCCGTCGCCGAGCGCACCAAGCACCTGTTCGGCAAAGAGGAGGCGCAGGCGCCGACGCGCGGACGCGGCACGAAGAAGCCGGTCCAGGGCGACCTGTTCGCCGATCTCAAGGAGGCCGAGGAAGATGCCGGATGGGGCGTTACGGGTGCACCCAAAGCTGGCGAGACCGTTCTCGACCGCATCCACCAGAGCATGACCCTGTTCGCCGCCGGCCGCGGAGAGGCCCTCAAGCGCTTCCTGGTCGAGGAGGGAGCGGGCCGCGATCAGCGCTTCTGGTCCCTCGCCCAGGCCCTATCCGCCCTTTACCCGAACAGCACCGACGAGAAACGCTGGGTCGATGGCGTGCTGGCGCGCAAGAAGTCCCTTGGTTTTTGACCGGGAGTGAACGATGACCACTTTGACGATCGATATACCCGACGGCGTATTCCCCGCACTCCATCGCGCACCCGACGAGCTCACCCGGGACATGCGCAGCGAGGCAGCCGTACAGTGGTATGCCCAGCAGCGGGTCTCTCAGGCGAAGGCGGCGGAGATCGCGGGTCTTTCTCGCGCCGAGCTGATCGACGAGCTGGCACGCCGGCGTATTCCGGTGATTCAGGTGAGCTTCGATGAGCTGATGGAGGAAGTACGTCGTGACGGTTGAGGCTTGGGCGATCAACGCCTCGCCGCTGATACTCCAGGGCGCGCGTTGGGCGGTGCTGGACGATCGGATGGCTCGGCGGTGCGTACGCTCCCTCGGTCCGCGAGGCATAGCTGGAGCTTTGCAAGAAAATCCCTGGTCGAATGGGAAACGGACTTTGGCAGAGCCGTCTTAGACCTTTTCGTTCTCGGAGACCCACGATGAACCAAGATCAATTGTTGCAGCGTATCACGGTGAATCCCGAAATCTTCGGCGGCAAGCCGATCATCCGCGGTCGGCGGTTGGCGGTCGAGCATGTGCTCGGGATGCTCGCTGCGGGCGACGATACGGACACCCTCCTGGAAGGCTACCCCTGGCTCGAACGGGACGACGTTCTCGCCTGCCTGGCCTACGCCTACCGGTTGGTCGAGCATGAGCGGGTCGAGCCCCTGATCGTCGGCGCCGCTCATCCTGAACGGGAGATAGCGCGATGACACAGTCCGACCGCATCACGATGGACCCGCAGGTCTGCGGTGGCAGACCTTGCATACGGGGTATGCGAATCAGGGTCAAGGATGTCCTCGACATGCTTGCCGGGGGCGCCTCGCGCGAGGAGATCCTCGATGACTACCCGTATCTGGAGGATGCGGACATCACCGCCGTGTTGGAGTACGCGGCACAGCAGGCCGACCACGTCGTACTGCGGGTCGCCTGACCATGCGCTTCCTTGTGGACGCACAGCTTCCTCCCGCCCTGGCGAGATGGCTCTCCGATCAAGGACATGAGACGGAGCATGTCTTCGATCTGGGCTTGGTGCAAGCCAGCGATCGGGAGATCTGGATGCGGGCCGTATCGACTGGGGCAACGATCGTCACCAAGGATCAGGACTTCGTGGTGCTCAGGTCGCTAGACCCTGACGTTGCTGCGGTCGTGTGGGTGCGGATCGGCAATACCACGCGCCGCGTACTGTTGGCTTGGTTCGCCAAGGCGCTTCCGGACATCGAGCGCGCCCTGGCCGCCGGTGAAACGCTGGTCGAGGTGACCCTATGAGCATCAAGCCCTGGTACAAGGTCGCGACCCCGAGAGAAGATCTGCGGGAGGGCCGGCCACTCGACGCGGCAGAGTTCGCCGTCCACCTGGACCACGTCCGGGACGGGCGGGCCTCCGAAGACTACCAGGACCCGGAGCGGTTCTTCGACCGGACCTATCTCACCAAGAATCTGACCCTCCTGGGCTCCCAGGTCCTGCGCCGCCTCTCGGGGGAGATGACCGAGACCTCGGCAGTGTTCAACATGGCGACCCAGTTCGGTGGGGGTAAGACGCACGCCCTGACGCTGCTCTATCACCTGGCAAGCAGGGGTCCGGAGGCGCGGGCCTGGACCGGCGTCCAGACGCTGCTCAGGGACGCGGGGGTCGCTCAGGTCCCAAAAGCGGCAACCGCCGTGTTCGTTGGCACGGAGTTCGATTCGATCCGCGGGCGTGGCGGGGACGACGGCACCCCCAAGCGGATGACGCCCTGGGGTGAGATCGCCTTCCAGCTTGGCGGCGCGGCGGCATTCGCCGTGGTCGAGGCCCACGACCAGCAGGGAGAGGCCCCCGGGGGCGATGTCATCCGGGACTTTCTACCGCAGGATCGCCCCGCCTTGATCCTCGTGGACGAGCTGATGAACTACATCAGCCGCAGCCGCAAGAGCGGGCTCTCCGCGCAGCTCTATGACTTTCTGCACAACCTGTCGGAGACGGCGCGCGGCCAGCGTGGCGTGGTTCTTGTGGCATCCATCCCGGCCTCCGAGCTGGAGATGACGGCGGAAGACCAGTCGGACTACGACCGGTTCAAGAAGATGCTGGACCGGCTGGGCAAGCCGGTGGTGATGTCGGCCGAGGCGGAGACCTCCGAGATCATCCGCCGTCGGCTCTTCGAGTGGGACTTGCGGGCGGTGTCGCAGGACGGGCGGGTCCTGCTGACCAAGGAAGCGCTTGCCGCCTGCAACGACTACGCGGATTGGCTGCTTGAGCATCGGAAACTGATTCCCTCCTGGTTTCCGGTGGACGATGCGCGCAAGCAGTTCGCGGATACCTACCCGTTTCATCCTCTCGTGCTCTCGGTCTTCGAGCGCAAGTGGCAAACCTTGCCCCGCTTCCAGCAGACCCGCGGCGTGCTCAGGCTGCTTGCCCAGTGGGTGTCGAACGCCTACCAGCAAGGCTTCAAGGGCGCACACCGGGATGGTCTCATCGGGTTGGGCACCGCGCCCCTCGACGATCCCTTGTTTCGCCGTGCGGCGTTCGAGCAGCTCGGTGAGGACCGGCTTGAGGGCGCCATCACCACGGACATCGTCGGTAAGCCGGGCTCCTTCTCCACGCGCCTGGACAGTGCTGCCGTCGAGACCATCAAGAAGGCGCGGCTGCACCGGAAGGTGGCCACCAGCATCTTCTTCGAGTCCAGCGGGGGGCAGCAGCACAAGGAGGCGAGCCTTCCGGAGATCCGCCTCGCGGTCGCGGAGCCCAACCTGGATATGGGCAACGTCGAGACCGTGCTGGAGGAGCTGCAGACCAACTGCTACTTCCTCACCACCCAGAACAACCGGTATCGCTTCAGCCTGACCCCCAACCTCAACAAGCTGCTGGCGGACCGCCGCGCCAGCATCAAACAGCCCCGCATCGAGGAGCGGGTGAGATCGGAAGTTCAGACTGTCTTCGCCAAGCAGGCAGGGATCGAGCGGATCTACTTCCCCGAGCGCAGCAACCAGGTTCCGGACCGGCCAGTCATCAGCCTTATCGTGCTGGCGCCGGATCAGGGATTGGGGGACCCGGAAACGCTGCCTTTCGTCGTGCAGGTCACCAAAGAGTGCGGCAACTCCGGACGTACCTATAAGAGTGCGCTGATCTGGTCCATCCCGGACAGCGCCTCCAATCTGAGCGACGAAGCGCGGACGCTTCTCGCCTGGGAGGACATTGAAGCGGAAGAGACTGATCGCCTCGATGATGCCCAGAAGCACCAGCTCGCGCAGAGTCTGAAGAAGTCCGAGCGGGACCTCCGCGAGGCCGTCTGGCGCACCTACAAGAACATCGGCCTCCTGGGGCGCGACAACGCGATACGGACCATCGACCTGGGGCTGGTGCACTCCAGCGCCGCGGACAGCATGGCGGGTCTGATCCTCGGGCGTCTGCGTCAGGACGACGAAGTGGTGGAGTGCGTGAATCCCAACTTCCTCGTCCGCAACTGGCCGCCGGCCCTGACCGAGTGGAGCACCCGGGCGGTCAGGGACGCCTTCTTCGCATCGCCCCGATTTCCGCGCCTACTCGTCATCGACAAGCTCAAGGAGACCATCGCCCGCGGCGTGGCGAACGGCATGCTCGCCTACCTTGGCAAGACCCCCGACGGTCGTTGCGACCCTTTCTTTTTCGAGCAGGACATCGGCCCCGAGGAGATCGAGCTCAGCGACGACATGTTCATCGTAACGGCCGAGGAGTCCAGGAAGTGCATTGAGCCGCCGGCGCTGAAGTACATCGAGGTCCGCCCCGATCACGCGAGCGTCGAGCCCGGCAAGAGCCTGACCTTCACCTTCAGATGCCTCGACCAGCATGGCCAGGAGTACCCGGTCGGGGTGGTGAGCTGGTCGGCAACCGGTGGTGAGATCGGTGCGGATGGGGTGTTTCGCGCCGGAGAAGAGGAGGGAGATTACGCGGTCTCCGCTGTCTCAGGGGTCACGAAGACGACAGTGCGAGTGGCGGTCAACCGCATAGTCAAGCCGCCAATCGTTGACCCTCCACCGGTCGAGCCGGGACGGCTGACCTGGGCCGGCCAGGTGCCGCCGCAGAAATGGATGAACTTCTACACCAAGGTCCTCGCGAAGTTCGTGAACGCGGGGGATCTCACCGTAAGGGTATCCGTGAGTGCGTCACCGAAGGGCGGCTTTACCCCTCAGCAGGTCGAGGAAACGAAATCGGCGCTCCGGGAACTGGGGCTGTCACCTGACGTGGAGTCCCATTGATTCATGCAGTGGTGCCAGCAAGGCCGAACGCTCGGCCCGGCGTTGTTTATTGTGTTCCTTCGGTGCTAGTTGGAGGGACAAGGCCACATTGAGACTGGGTACTCGGATTACGGCTGTCCAATTCAGCGAGCGCCTGTGCGGGGCGGCTTCAGACGGGTATCGGGATTATGGCGCTACTTACGCAGCCGCCCCAGCGTGCTCTCGAAACTCCTCAAGGTGAGGGTGGCTAGGACCGCCACGTGACTCGCGCCGGCGGTCAGGGCTGCCTCTACCGGAGGAAACGGCCTCTCTTGGTGATGTGGTCGAACGAGAACACATGAGCGTTGGGTGCCCGGTCGCAGCGGCCTACGAGGCGGCCGAAGAACTCCAGGCGCCCGGACGCGACATGGATGGTCTCGCAGCCTTCTTCGGGTCCGCAGATGGGGCAGTCGGCTACGTAGCGGACGAGATACATGGTGTTTCGCGCCGCACCCTCCTTTTTGCGTAGCTCCAAGAGGTAGTCGTCCCGGGACCAGGGTTGCAGAAGCATGGGGGCAATGGCGACGCGGTTGGCCACGAGGCGCATCTGCCAACCGAGGAACAGGT
>CAZFHV010000050.1:0-18792 GCA_964519095.1 uncultured Chromatiaceae bacterium
GGAACTTGTTCCTACATCTAGGAACTTTTGTGTCGGCGGATGCGCCGACCATTACCTGTTAGGGTTCACCATGCTCCATCTGTAAGGAGAACTTCATGACTGACTGCATAATGATTCTCCTGACTGCAATCATCGCGTTCTTCACGTTCCTCGTATGGAAAGTGTACGAGCGAATCGCGTGGCTAACTGGAGCAATGGAGAGTCATTCTGACATCATGCTCCGTATCGAAGCCAAGCGCGGGATAAACGAAGAGCCGATTAGACTGGTCTGGTGGGATCCGACAATAGAGAGCCTCCCAAGCAAACCGGAGCACGGCTCAGAAATTGAACTAAAGACCATCTATTGCTACCTCCCGCCTAGACTTCGGCGAGTCCAGCCGACGTGGAAATCGCGGCTTAAGGAACTGCTAAAACCGTGAACCCTAACCAGCGCTTCGAGCCGACGCCGGGGAAATCGCGGTGGCGCTTCGCGGCGGTCTCCGTGGCCGGCGCGGCTCAAGCGCGGCGTTAGGCTGCCTCTATGCCAAGCACCACATGAGGCAGCGGAATCCTGCAATCCGGGATGTCTGAGCTATGCTCTGGAGCATTCCAAGACCCCTCCGCACCCAGCGCGCTGGCATCGGCCAGGGGATCGGGTAGTCGAGCGTTGGGAAGGGACGCGTCGTCCGGTCTTTCTCGGCAGTGAGGCATTGGGGCAACGCCACTGCCTCCCCCCGAGCCGCTTAAACGGCTCCGCGAGGTTCCACGCGCCCAGCGCCTGTCGCTCGCCAAGCCCTCACGGACTTTCCCCCATCTACCGCGTCCCGTGCGCAGCGATAGCCCGGGCCTTCGGGACCGGCATCTACTCCATGCAGCGGATCGCCGACTATTTCGGCGTAAACTACCTCACCCAGAGTCGAGCCGTGCGCAAACCGGTGAGCGGTACAGGCTCTGGCGTGGGTTTCCCTGTCGAACCGAAGAATGCTGAATTGCGGGACTTCACCCTGCGTCCCCTTCAATAGCGTTTCCTTGGCTATGAAGAGAATGAGGAAGTACGATGAGCAATAGCGGCGATGACCAGTGCTGTCCGAGATTTGACCCCGCGCCCTGGGACGAAAAGGAAATCCAGTGGCAGGACAAGCGGTTCGTCAAGGATCGGGTCAGGAGTTTTTTCCACATCCCCCTGAACTTCGGCGCCGTGATGCGGCGTAACATGAGCCGGATTGAAGCCTCAGGTGCGGCTTCCGCCAGCAATGTGATTCTTTCAGACGTGAAGTCGCTTTGGGGTGCCGATGTGTATATCGCGGTTGCCAGGGATGTTCCGGGTGCAACCATGGCCAGCATCTCGGGAACCTTTCTCTGCAAGGTGTTTGAGGGGCCGTACCGGAACACCCGAAAATGGATTGCCAAGATGAGGGACTTCGTCCAGAGCCAAGGCAAGGATATTCGGAAGCTGTACTTCTTCTATACGACCTGCCCCCGGTGTGCCAAGAAGTACGGCAAGAACTATGTCGCCATCCTGGCGCAGATATAGGATGGGCCAACCGGATCAAGGCGGGTGTCTGGCCCGCCCCACACCCCCTAGGGGACCAAGGGCGACACAGGGTCGCCATTGAGCTGACCCCGAGCTCCCGAGCGTCTGGTCGAAGGCTCGAACCTCTTCGCCGGCCGTCTCGACATCTTCGGCCCGATCAGGGCGTGACGCTGTAACCTCGCCCCTGCATGCAGTTCTTGAAGGCCTGGTTGTAGGCGTTGGCGGTCGCTTGCTGGGAGGTGGATGCTTGGCTCGCGGCCGCTCGCCGCTGCTGGCGCTGCTGGGAACCCCCGACCACGGCACCGGCAGTAGCGGCCCCTTTGGCTTGGTTCTGGCGATAGTCCTGTTTCACCTCATCGGGCAGGTTGTCGTAGGCCTGATACTGCTGGCCGCGCACCTCTGCGGCCGCTGCTCCGGCAGCCGCTCCGACAGCCGCGCCCCGCGCCCGTCCACCGGCCGGTGGCGCCGTAGCGGGGGCCGTGGCCTGGGCCGTGGCATTCGCGGAGGCATTGGCCGCGGCCTGACACTCCGCCGAGTCCTTCTGGGTCTGCTGGGAGGACTGCCCCTTCAACGGGGTGACCGCCGTCTGGGGCGCCTGCGCCATCACTGGGTTGGCACCGGTTGCGAGCGCACTGAGGATCAAGGTTATAGCCGCTGTTTTCATCAAAAAAGCCCTCGGATTGTTCGAGCTTCGACCGCGACGGGTGCGTCGCTGCCGCGGTGGTGTCAGGCGCCGCCCTTGGAAGGGGGCCGCTGACAGTATCTCGTCCCCGAAAAAGGGCGGTCAAGGAGGCGAACCCCTCGACAAGCCGGCGGGAGCCCCCTGTGTAAGACGCCCCGGCGGAACGGTCGCTTGCCGGCAGCCGCGCCATCACCCAGCCCAGACAATCGGCAGAGGGGATGGCGTTGGTGAAGGGGAGAAACTGCCGCAACCACCCCAGCTTGGCGTGCCCGAACTCGACGATGCCCTGCCAGCCCTCCGCCCCACTGACCACCGCACAGATACACAACAACAGAATCTCCTCGAGTGGGTAGAGCTTGTTCTTCTCCGAACGCGGGTCGCGAACCAGTGCAAGATGGGAAACCAGATCCGAGCGCATACCTCAACCTTCTCAACAGTCGCTGGAGCACAGGGTGCCGGCATTCGGCGTAACGATGGCCGTGTCGTCAGGCGTGAAGGTCTTGGTGTCGATCCAAGTCTGACTGAAGCGCACCTTCCCCTACGGCGAGCCCTTGTCGGGGTTGTACGCGCCTTGTGCGCGGCGGTCAGAAAACCGTAGTTGTAGGTCTCCTCCTCAATCGTATTCGCTTCAGCGATGCCGGGCGCCGGGGCGTCGGCCGCGGCATCCGTCTTGGCGGCCGGGCCGGGATCACAGCACCTCTTTGTGTGTCGCAACTGCCCCCAACGACGGCCGGAATGGCGATCCCTAACCACAATCGGCCTCGCACCTACAGCGGGACAGTACCTTGCTCCGCCGCCCCGGTTGCGGCATGCTGCGCTGACAGCCCCGAATCCCAGGGTCCCCGGTCCCCTGCGGAGGCACCCAAAGTCGCTGATAAACAGAAGTATTTCGTGCAAACGCCGCCGCAAAATGCTTTAGTGTGGAATCGTCACCCCTACCTCGCTATTTCTCAACACAACAAGACACTGATGGAGGCTGATCATGAGCTACGCTGAGGTCTATCGACGCTCCCTGAGCGATCCAGAGGGGTTCTGGGGCGAAGCGGCCCAGGGGATCGACTGGGACAAGCCCTGGGAGAAGGTCTTGGACGCCTCTGCCCCACCCCTCTATCGCTGGTTCCGGGGGGCGCGTCTCAACACCTGTTACAACGCGGTCGACCGTCATGTGGAGAACGGGCGTGCGGACCAGGCGGCCCTGATCTACGACAGCCCGGTCACCGGCACCCAGCGTACCCTGACCTTCTCCCAACTGCGCGACGAGGTGGCCACCTTCGCCGGCGCCCTGGTCAATCAGGGGGTCACCAAGGGTGACCGGGTCATCATCTACATGCCCATGGTCCCCGAGGCGGTGATCGCCATGCTGGCCTGCGCCCGCATCGGCGCCATCCACTCGGTGGTGTTCGGTGGCTTCTCCTCCAAGGAACTCGCTACCCGCATCGACGACGCCAAGCCCAAGGCGATGGTGGCAGGGTCCTGCGGCATCGAGACCAACCGGGTGGTGCACTACAAGCCCCTGCTCGATGAGGCCATCAACCTCGCCAGCCACAAGCCGGATCGTTGCGTCGTGCTCCAGCGTCCCCAGGAGCCCGGCACCCTGGTCCCCGGCCGTGACATCGGCTGGGCCGAGGCGGTAGCGGCCGCGGAGCCCCATCCTTGCGTGAGCGTCGAGGCCACCGATCCTCTCTACATCCTCTACACCTCCGGCACCACCGGCATCCCCAAGGGGGTGGTCCGCGACAACGGCGGCCACGCGGTGGCCCTACGCTGGAGTATGAAGAACGTGTACAATGTGGAGCCCGGGGAGGTGTTCTGGGCCGCCTCGGACGTGGGCTGGGTGGTGGGCCACTCCTACATCGTCTACGCCCCCCTGCTGCACGGCTGCACCACGGTGGTGTACGAGGGCAAGCCGGTGGGCACCCCGGATCCGGGCGCCTTCTGGCGGGTGATCTCCGAGCACGGGGTGTCGGTGATGTTCACCGCCCCCACCGCCTTCCGCGCCATCAAGCGCGAGGACCCCAACGCCACCCATCTGCAGCGCTACGACCTCTCCCGCTTCCGTGCCCTGTTCCTGGCGGGCGAGCGCTGCGACCCCGACACCCTCACCTGGGCCCAGCAGAGCCTGGGGGTGCCGGTCATCGACCACTGGTGGCAGACGGAGACCGGCTGGGCCATAGCCGCCAACTGCCTGGGCGTGGAGGCCCTCCCCGTCAAGGCGGGCTCCCCCACCGTCCCGGTGCCGGGCTACGACGTGCAGATCGTGGACGACAACGCCAACCAGGCCAAACCGGGGGAGATCGGCCGCATCATGATCCGGCTGCCGCTGCCCCCGGGCACCCTGCCGACCCTCTGGCAGAAGGACGACCGCTACATCAGCTCCTATCTGAGCGCGGTGGAGGGCTATTACCTGACCGGGGATGCGGGCTTCAAGGACGAGGACGGCTACGTCTTCATCATGAGCCGCATCGACGACATCATCAACGTGGCCGGTCACCGCCTCTCCACCGGCGGCATGGAAGAGGTGCTGGCCTCCCATCCCAACGTGGCGGAGTGCGCGGTCATCGGCGTGGCCGACCAGCTCAAGGGCGAGCTGCCCTTGGGGCTCGTGGTGCTCAAGGCCGGAGTGGATCGCGACAACGCGGTCATCCGCAAGGAGCTGGTCAACCTGGTGCGGGACAAGATTGGCCCGGTGGCCGCCTTCAAGCTGGCGGTGATCGTGGACCGCCTGCCCAAGACCCGCTCCGGTAAGATCCTGCGCGGCACCATGAAGTCCATCGCCGACGGCACCGAGTACAAGGTGCCCGCCACCATCGACGATCCCGCCATCCTCGGCGAGATCGAGGCGGCCCTCCAGACCATCGGCTACGCCCACCACGGCTAGCGTGACCCACCGGCGGTGCGGCAACGCACCGCCGGCCCCCCTCTCCGCTCTTGCAGCCGACCGCGACCCCGCGGCGGACCCCTCGCCCCATCCAGCCCCCCTCCTCAACGCCAGGCTACACCCCAGGGGCTGCCACATTGTCGACATGTTTACAAAAAGAATCCCCTTGACGGCCGAAACAACCGGAATACACTATCGCACCCATGCAAAGTGTCGACAATCTCGCCTACCAGTGGCATCGCCAACCCAGCAATGAAACGGGCACCCTGGCCGAGCAGGTGTTCCATCGCCTGCGTCGTCAGATCGTGGAAGGCGAGATCCCGGCGGGGACCAAGATCAGTGAGCCGGAACTGTCGCGCTCCCTTGGGATCAGCCGCGGCCCCCTGCGGGAGGCCATCGGCCGGCTCGAGGCCGGGGGGCTGCTGGTGCGCCGGGCCAATGTGGGCGCGCGCGTGGTGGAGCTCTCCCTCGAGCAGTTGCTGGAGATCTTCCTGGTCCGCGAGGCCCTGGAGGGGCTTGCGGCGCGCCTGGCCGCCGAGCGCATGCCCGAGGCAGAGATCGAGGAGCTGAGACGGCTCTTGGAGCAGCACCGCACCCAGGTGGAGCAGGAGGCGGGCCGGGCCTACTTCCAGAAGGAAGGGGATCTCGACTTCCACTACCGCATCGTCCAGGGCAGCCGCAACGAGCGGCTGATCCAGCTCCTGTGCGACGACCTCTACCACCTGGTGCGCATGTACCGCTACCAGTTCGGCATGGCGAGCCCCCGTGCCCGCCGCGGGCTCCAGGAGCACCTGCATATCCTCGATGCCATCGCGGATCGGGACCCGGAGATGGCCGAGACCCTCATGCGCCGCCACGTCCGGGCCTCGCGACGCAACGTCGAGTACCTGCTGCGGACCTGACCGAGCGCCCACCTTTCCCACCAACCACCGAAACGAGGAAGCCCCATGACCCAACCGACCAGCCCCGGCCAGCGCCTGCGCCGAGCGCTCGAGGAGGAGCGACCCCTGCAGGTCGTCGGCACCATCAACGCCTACCATGCCCGCATGGCGGAGCGGGTGGGCTACCGCGCCCTCTACCTCTCCGGCGGTGGGGTGGCCGCCGCCTCCTACGGCCTCCCGGACCTGGGCATCACCAGCCTCAACGACGTGCTGGAGGACGTGCGCCGCATCAGCTACACCACCGAGGTGCCACTGCTGGTGGACGCGGACACCGGCTGGGGCAGCGCCTTCAACATCGCCCGCACGGTGCGGGAGATGATCCGCGCCGGCGCCGCCGGGGTGCACATCGAGGACCAGGTCCAGGCCAAGCGCTGCGGCCATCGCCCCGGCAAGGCCATCGTCTCCAAGGAGGAGATGGTGGATCGCATCAAGGCCGCGGTGGATGCCAAGACCGATCCCAACTTCGTCATCATGGCCCGAACCGACGCCCTGGCCGTGGAAGGCATGGATTCCGCCGTGGAGCGGGCAGTGGCCTGCGTGGAGGCGGGCGCCGACATGATCTTCCCCGAGGCCATGATCGAGCTCGATCAGTACCGCCAGTTCGTCGCCGCCGTGGGGGTGCCCGTGCTGGCCAACATCACCGAGTTCGGCGCCACCCCCTACTTCACCACCACCGAGCTGGGCGATGCGGGGGTGCGTCTGGTGCTCTACCCCCTCTCCGCCTTCCGCGCCATGAACCGCGCCGCCCTCAAGGTATTTGAGACGATCCGCCGCGAAGGAACCCAGAAGGCGGTGGTGGAGACCATGCAGACCCGCATGGAGTTGTACGACTTCCTCAACTACCACGACTACGAGCGCAAGCTCGATGCCTTGTTCGCAAAAGAGAAGGGAGAATGAGCATGAACCAAAGCACCGAAGGCCAGGCCCTGTCTGGCAAGAAGAAATCCGTCGCCCTCTCGGGTACCGCCGCCGGCAACACGGCGATCTGCACCGTCGGGCGCACGGGCAATGACCTCCACTACCGGGGCTACGACATCCTCGACCTCGCCGATCAGGCCGAGTACGAGGAGATCGCCTTTCTGCTCATCCACGGCCATCTGCCGAACGTCGATGAGCTGGCGGCCTACAAAGACAAGCTCAAGACCCTGCGCGGCCTGCCCAAGGCCCTGCGTCAGGCCCTGGAGCGGATCCCCTCCTCCGCCAACCCCATGGATGTCATGCGCTGCGGCGTGTCGGTGCTGGGCACCCTGGAGCCCGAGCGCGCCGACATGAACCTCCACGAGGCCCGCGAGATCGGCGACCGGCTCATCGCCTGCTTCGGCTCCATGCTGGTCTACTGGTACCACAGCAGCCACTACGGCCGGCAGATCGAGGTGGAGACGGACGACGACTCCATCGGCGGGCACTTCCTGCACATCCTTCACGGCAAAAAGCCCCGGGAGGAATGGGTGCGCGCCATGCACACCTCGCTGAACCTCTACGCGGAGCATGAGTTCAATGCATCCACTTTCACCGCACGGGTAATCGCCGGCACCAACTCGGACCTCTATTCCTGCGTCACCGGCGCCATCGGCGCATTGCGCGGCCCCAAGCACGGCGGTGCCAACGAGGTGGCCTGCGAGATCCAGCAGCGTTACGAGACCCCCGACGAGGCGGAGCACGACATCCGTGATCGGGTCTCCCGCAAGGAGGTCATCATCGGCTTCGGCCACCCGGTCTACACCGTCTCCGACCCCCGCAACCAGGTCATCAAGAAGGTGGCCCACCGCCTGGCCCTCTCCGCCCATGACCTGACCATGTACAGCGTGGCGGATCGCCTGGAGACGGTGATGTGGGACGCCAAGAAGATGTTCCCCAACCTGGACTGGTTCTCCGCGGTGGCTTACCACCTGATGCGAATCCCCACCTCCATGTTCACGCCCATCTTCGTGATCGCCCGCACCGCAGGCTGGGTCGGCCACGTCATCGAGCAGCGCCAGGACGGCAAGCTCATTCGCCCGAGCGCCAACTACATCGGGCCCGAGCCACGGGGCTGGGTGCCGCTCTCCGAGCGGGTCTAGGGGCCGATCCCCGGGGAACCGGACGGGGCAGCCGCCCCGTCCGGAACCCTGCTTACCGGCCTCAAGCGTTTAATAGGGTCAGATTCGCACGGATCTTCCTCAAATCCGGTCGCGGATGGTCCGCTTCCTTCACTGGTCTTGATCGGGGGCGGTTACCGCCGCCATCGCACCCCCCTCCGGAACGCCCGTCCGCTCTAAAATCGCGAGATAGCGCCTCTCGTTGGAAAAGGCGGCCTGAGCAAGCGCGAGCAGGGCGCTGACAAGGGCAAGACAGGCCAGGGCGAGGATGGGCAGCGAGGCCGCCATCAGGGCCAAAGTAGCGTGGGGCAGGGCATCCGCTTCGAGCCTCGCCAGCACGGCGTAGGGATTCAACAACAGGGGATTGGTGCAGTACAGCCAAAGCCCCAGCCCCACCACCAGGCCCAACAGAACGGCCAGAACCACCGGCCAGGCCCGCAGCAACCGCTTGCGTCGGATCAGGAATTGGCGTTCTTCGGCGCTGATCGCCATGCTCGCCCGCCTCCCGGGGTTGTGATTTCCCCGTTTCCCGGGGCCCTTATCCCCATCAGCCCGCCGCGGTGGAACGCAGCCGCCGGCTGATGTCCTCCCGCGCCTGGGCGAGGATGGAGTCCCGGTCGATGCCATCGAGGATGTCGCGGATCACCTGCTTGGGACCGCCCGCGCCCCAGGACTTGCCACCCGCCAGGTAGGCCTCGGCGGCCTGACCCACGACGTAGGTGCTGTAGTAGGCCACCGCGCCCTGGGCGCTGCCGGTGAGGAGCGCGGAGAGGCCGCCGGTGCCCAGCTTGAGGGCCGAGGAGATCAGGTGTACCGCCCACACGGTGCCCATGAGGAGCGTCATCTGGGTGACGATGGTCTTGATGAGCCCCCCCGCCTCGGAGCGGTTCAGCGGCAGGCCGTAGAGTTTGGAGAGGTGCACCACCAGCCCCAGATCCACCGTGGCCGCCGCCAGCAGGTCCGCCACCGGGATGGGGTTGAGGGCCACCGCCACCCCCTTGGCCAGCGAGTAGTGGCGGATGAGCTGGCCGCCGAGCTGCCGCTTGGCTTCGAGGATGCGCTGGCCCACCTGGTCGCTCAGGCGGCTGGCGAACAGCGAGGCGTTGAGGGCGGCGAGGGTCTTGCCCTCCGCCTCCAGCACCGCCCAGAGCCGCTCCCGCAGGGCCGCCACATTGGGCTCCGGCTGCTGCCAGGTCTCGGTCTCCCGGCCCTCTTGGTCCACGCGGATGACCAGTCGCTCCGCGGGGCGGGCGCTGATGCCGACGATGTTGCGCTCCTCCACGTAACCCGAGGTGTGCCGGACGATGGAGGCCCGGAGCTCGGCCCGCTCCTCGCGGGTGTAGCGGTCCGTCTTGTTGAAGACGACGATGACGGGGCGGCGATCCTCGGTGAGCAGACGGAGCGCGGCGAGCTCGGTGTCGGTGATGTCCCCATCGAGGATGAAGAGCACCAGGTCCGAGCGGGCGGCCACCTCGTGGGCGAGGCGCTCCCGGGCCTCCCCCTCCACCTCGTTGAGTCCGGGGGTGTCCACCAGGAACACCCCCCCGCTCTGGTAGGCATCCCAGCGGCCCAGGGCGGCGGTCTTGGTCTCCCCGTGCAGCGGGCTGGTGCGGAAGCGCTCTTCCCCCAGCAGGGCGTTGAGGGTGGCGGACTTGCCCACGCTCACCCGGCCGAAGGCGGCGATATGGATGTGCCCCTGCTCGAGCTTGTCGAGCATGCCCTGGACCTGGGCATAGTCTTCGGCGAGAGCCCCGCGCACCGACTCGGGGACGCGCGGGTCATCGAGCAGCTCCCGCAGGCTCTCGCGGGCCAGCCCCAGGTGGTCCTCGCCGCTATCGGCCGGGACCGGCGTCGTCGCGGGTGGCTCCGCGGACGGCCAGGGCAAGTCGCGCCATGCGTCGCGCAGACGTCTCCAGATCGTCACTGAGGTACTCCTCGAAGGAACGGGCTGCCTGCGCGGGGCGCAAGGCACCCCGTGTGGCCAGGCTGTCGGCCACCGCACGGCCGAGGGAATCGAAGATCAGGCCGTAGGCCACCGCATGGGCGAGCCCCCCGGCCACCGTGCCTAGACCGGGGAAGGCCTTGAGGGCGTTTCCGGCCACCGCCAGCACCAGGGTGAGGGTGCGCCCGATGTGCCGCTGGGCCAGATCGAGCAGGAGGTCCGTGTCCACCTGCCGGACCGGCACCTCGTAGAGCCTGGCCAGCTCCTTGATCAGGCTCACCCCGAGATAGCCCTGGATGAGGAGATCGGTCCCCGGGGTGACCGCGGCCAGGGCCCCAATGATGGCCTTGCGGGCGTACTGGGTCACCAGCTCCTGCGCCCTGGCCCGCCGGTGGGCGGCGGTGGCACCCTCGAGGCGCGTCCCCGCCAGCCGGAACACCGCGCTGTCGCGCAGGCGGTCCAGGACCTCCGGATCCTCGTCCAGGTGGCGCTGCAGGGCCTCGCGCAGGGCCTCCACCTGGGGCGGGATCCCGCGGGTCACCCGCTCCTCCCGGCCGTCCGGCAGCAGCCGGATGGCCTCCCGCTGACCGCCCGCCTGCACCCGTACCAGCTCGGTCCGGGGCCGACCTTCCAGCCGCTCCGTCAGGCGCTGGGCGAGCAGGTCCAGCTCGTCCGGGCGATAGCGGTCGGACTTGTTGAGGGCCAGCACTGTGGGCTTGCCCAGGTCGAGCAGGCGCTTGAGCTCCTCGTGCTGGCTGCGGCTGAGGTCCCCCTCGCAGACGTAGACCACCAGGTGGGCGCGCTGGGCCTCGTCGCGGGCCATGGGCTCCAGCTCGCCACCGACCTCGTTGGTCCCCGGCATGTCGGTGAGGACCAGCTCATCCCCGGCGGGGCTCCGCCAGCGGTATTCCTGGAGCGCGCGGGTGGTGCCCCCCGCCACCCCCACCGCCGGCTGGGCCTCGGGCACCAGTGCCCGCACCAGGGAGGACTTGCCGCTGCTGATCTCGCCGAAGAAGGCCACGTAGATGGTCCCGGCGGCCTTGCGCTGGCGCAGCCGCCTCAGCTCCGCGCGGGCCTGGGCCGTGTCCACCCCGCCCTCCTCCGCCGCGCCCAGGCGCCGTTCCAGCGCCGCGGGATCCGCTACCGGCACGGGCGCGGCGGCCTGGCCCCGCGCCCGTCGCGCCGGCCACAGGAGGCGCCACACCAGGTACCCGGCGCCGAGACTGAGCAGCAGGAAGCCCGCGGCGTAGCCCACCAGAAACCAGGTCGGCCCCCCGCGCAGCCGCTCCCACACCTGGAAGGCCGTCTCCGTGAGCATGAGGACGGCCCAGAGGAGCGCCACCAGCAGCAGGGTCAGCCCCACCGCCAGCGCGATTCGGACCAGGCGCGAGAGCGGCATCCTCCCAACCTCCTGTGCAGGGTTTACCGGGCACCGCCCGGCGCGGCACCCGGCGTGACCCGGATAGTGTAGGGGCAAGGGCGTCCGGGTCACACCGCACGTGCCCGTTGCGGGACCCCCAGGGCGGTCCTGACCCGCCGGTGCGGCGATCGATTGGAGATCGCGGGGCATCTGCACGGCGCCTGCTTGGCGCTCGGTTGTCCACATCTTCTGTGGATAACTTCGTGGACAACCTCAGGCATAAGGCCTGCGAAGGCCCAGAAATCGCGGCCCCGCGGGGACTGGCCAGTTTCTTTCCGTTTCGAAATCCTGAGCGAAAACAGCCTGTTGTATCCGCGCAACGACTCAGCTCCCCGCGGTCTTGTCAAGTCCCCCCTGCGAGCCTGCCCCTGTCGCTCCTGTGCATAAGCCTTGCGCGGCCGCTCGGGGCGTGCTAAGCGCAAGGGAGAGGGGACATTGCCAACGCCGGTCGGGCCGCTAGACTTAGCCATCCTCATGGGGACCGGGGGTTGGTAATGGCTAAAGAGGCAGAGCGGTTCTGGGAACGGGTGCCGCTCAAGCGGATGACGAGGGAGCAGTGGGAAGCCCTGTGCGACGGCTGTGGCAAGTGCTGCCTGCACAAGTTCGAGGAGGCCAAGACCCGCCGGGTGCACTACACCAACGTGGCCTGCCGGCTGCTGGACCTCGCCACCTGCCGCTGTACGGACTACGCGAACCGCAGCGATCTGGTGTCCGACTGCGTCTCCCTCGCCCCGGAGCACATCCAGGACCCCTACTGGCTGCCGGCGAGCTGCGCCTACCGGCTGCTGCGGGAGCGCCGCCCCCTACCGAGCTGGCACCCCCTGATCTCCGGCACCCCGCTGAGCGTGGTGCGATCCGGCAACTCCATCCGCGGACGGGCAATCAGCGAGCTGGAGGCGGGAGACCCCCTGCACCACCTGGTGGACTGGGTCGAGTGATCGGGTTGGGGAACCCCAGCCAGTCCCCGCGGCCAGCCTAGCGCAGCTCCACCTCGAAGCCGAGCTCCTCCGCCCCGAGGAGCAGCCGCTCCCGTCGCACCACCACCGGTACTTTCTCGCCCGGCGCCCGGCCGAGGAGGGTGATCCGCACATCGGAGTAGGACTGGATGGGCCGCCCGGCGATGCTCAGGATCCGATCGCCGACCTTGATGCCGACGGCCTCCGCCCCGCTCCGCTCGGCGAAGCCCTTGGCGCGCACCCCCTCCCCCTCGGTGTCGAGCAGGATGCCCAGGTGGCCGGGCCGGAGCAGCTCGGCGGGCTCCGGGAACAGCAGGTAATCGGCGATGGCGGGGTCCAGGTCCCGAGTGCTGGCGTTCAGCACCACTGCCGCGGAGACCGGGAGCCGACGCTTGAGCCGCTTGGGGATCCCCTGGCCGTACTCCAGGTGCCCGGTGCCGGCGAGGATCACCAGCCGCCTGCCGGGGTTCTCGCGCAGGTACCGGGCGGCCCGCTCGGCCATCCCCTCGTCCCAGAGGAGCTGCACCTCGAGGAATCGCTCTAAGTCCCCGCCCGAGGCCTTGGGGTGATGGGCGAACACGCCCCGCACCCGTTCCCGATAGGCGGGGTCGCCGCGGTCGATATCGCTCGGGATCTGGGCCCGTTCCGCCTCGGTGAGTCCGCCGATACCCTGATCCCCCACCCGCTTGGTGATCTCCTGGGGTAGATTGAGGGCCACCAGCGGTATGCCCTTGTCGCGGGCCAACCGGAGGATGGGCTGGTAGAGGCGGTAATCGAAGCGCCAGCGCTCGAAATACTCGCTGCGCACCAGCAACTCCTCTTCGGACAGCTCGCCGGCCACATAGGCATCGAGCACCCCCTGGAACGGCTGCTGGAAAAACTCCATGCCGATCGCCAGATTGGGGTTACGCTCGTGGAGGCCGCGGATGATGGCGAGCTGGTTGAGGTGGTCCTCGTAGCGGTCGTGGCTCTCACCCACGAACACCACCCGCTTGGTGGCGAGCTGGCCGATCAGCCGCTCCAGCCCGTAGAGGGACTTGGTATCGAGCACCCGGGTACTGGCCTCCGCAGGCTTGGGACCGGTGCCGGCGAGGAGGGCCCCCGCCGGGACGAGGGTGAGGAGCGACCCAAGGAGCGGGGCCATGAGCCTCTTCCGGATCTTGACCACCACCGTCTCCCCCCACCAACCCAGTGCCTCGATTATGGACCCCTGAAGCCGATGGCGTCGACCTCTCCCACCACCCTGCCACCCCCCCGCCCGAGCACCGGTTGGGACGGCGCGCCGCTGCTGGGGCGGCTCGCGGCCGTGATCCTCTGGGGTCTGACCCTTGTGGCGGCCCCCGTCAGCGCCGACCCGCTTCTGCATCATGACCTGCGGGTCCTGCTGGAGCCCGCGGAGGGCAAGATCAGCGTCGAAGACCAGCTCGGCCTGCCGCTGGAAGGCACGGACTGGACCTTCAGCCTCCACGCCGGCATGGCCCCGCGGGTGAGCGCGGTCGAGGCGACCCTGAGCCCCCTGGGCGCCGAGGGCCATCTGGAACGGTTCCGTCTGACCCTGCCCGAACAGGGCTCGCCGGTGACCCTGAGCTATGGCGGGCGGATCCGGCACGGACTCGACCCGGTTCAGGAAAGCCTAGGCCGTCAGCGGGAGTGGACCCGAGGCATCATCAGTGCCGATGGCGTCTTCCTGGACGGGGCGAGCGGCTGGTACCCCCGCTTCGAGGATCGCCTGATCGGCTTCGACCTCTCGGTGGAACTGCCCCCGGGCTGGCTGGCGGTGTCCCAGGGGGCGGGCCCAGACCCCCGCCGAAGCGAGGACAGCGTGACGGTGCGCTGGCGTGAGTCCCAGCCCCAGGACGACATCTACCTCATGGCCGGGGCCTTCCGACTCTACGAGCAAGCTACCCCCATCGCCCCCGCCCAGATCTATCTCCGTAGGGCCGACGAGGGCCTGGCGAACCGCTACCTGGAGGCCACGGGGCGCTATCTGGATCTCTACTCCCGCCTCATCGGCCCCTACCCCTACGCCAAGTTCGCCCTGGTGGAGAACTTCTGGGCCACCGGCTACGGCATGCCCTCCTTCACGGTGCTGGGAGCGGAGGTCATTCGCCTGCCCTTCATCCCCACGAGCTCCTACCCCCACGAGGTCCTTCACAATTGGTGGGGCAATGGCGTCTACGTGGACTACGAAAGCGGCAACTGGAGTGAGGGCCTGACCAGCTACCTGGCGGATCATCTGCTCAAGGAAGAGGCCGGGCAGGGGGCGGCCTACCGGCGCGACAGCCTCCAGGGCTACGCGAGCTACGTGCAGGCGGAAAAGGACTTCCCCCTCACCGCCTTCCGGGGCCGGCATAGCGCCGCCTCCCAGGCCGTGGGCTACGGCAAGACCCTGATGCTGTTCCACATGCTGCGCCGGGAGCTCGGGGACGAGACCTTCGTCGCGGGACTCAGGCGCTTCTACGGGGACAATCGCTTCCGGACCGCCGGGTTTGCGGAAGTGCGGCGTGCCTTCGAGGCGGTCAGCGGGCGGGACCTCGGCCCCTTCTTCGACCAGTGGACCCGTCGCACCGGCGCCCCCTCCCTCGCCATCGAACGGGTCACCCGCACCCCAACGGAGACGGGCTACCGGATCGCCGGCCTGGTGCGCCAGACCCAATCCGCCCCGCCCTTCGCCCTGCGCATCCCCCTGGTGGTGCAACTGCGGGACCGCGAGGCCCTGACAACCCTGGTCGAGATGAGCGGACCCAGCGTCGGCTTTGCCCTGGACCTCCCGGCGGAACCCCTGCGCGTCGCCCTGGACCCCGCCTTCGACCTCTTCCGCACTCTGGCGCCGGGCGAGTCCCCACCCACCCTCGGCGCCCTGTTCGGCGCCGAGCGCGGCCTGATCCTGACCCCCTCAGAGGCATCCCCCGCCCTGCGCGACGCCTATCAGGCCTTGGCGCAGCGTTGGGCCAAGGACTCCCCGGGATGGGGGGTCGCGAGCGACCGGGACCTCGGTGCCCTCCCCGGGGATCGGCCGGTATGGCTGCTGGGCTGGGAGAACCGCTTCCTGGCCGAGTTGAAGGGCGCCGCCCAGCCCTTCAGCCTCGATGGGGCGCAGCGCACCCTGGGGCTCCCCGAGGGCGTCTTCGACGGCACCGGGCTCAGCTTGGGACTGGTGGCCACGCGGGGTGAGCAGCCGCCCCTCGCCTGGCTGGCCGCCGACAACCCCGAGGCCCTGCCCAGCCTCGCCCGCAAGCTGCCCCACTACGGCAAGTACGGCTACCTCGTCTTCGAGGGCAGCGCACCGGACAACCGCATCAAGGGGCAGTGGCCCGCCGGCGATTCGGCCCTGAGGGTACGGCTCGATGGGGAGGCGCCACCCCTAGAGCTGGCGCCAGAGACCCCGCTCACGCGGGTGCTGGACTGACTCAGGCGGGCTCCGCTCCTGGGGACAAAGCCCAAGATGAACCCCCGACCCCCGGAGCGGCGGTGCATCCACCGAGTTGTCTCAAGGCACTTGACGGGAATCCGTTCGTTCAGTGCATCGGCGCGGGTCGGGGCCCTGATCAGCCGCTGGTCGGCCTGGAATGACGGGCAACCGCTGTGGGAGGGTGGCGAAAAGAAGCGGGGGCAGGACATCGCCCTGCCCCCGCTTCGCTCGCGACTAGCTTACTTGTAGTAGCCCACGGCGCAGATCTGGGGGCCCACTTTGGTGACCCACACCACCTTCTGGACCGGGTCGGTGCTATCGGGGCGCGGCCACATATAAGTCAACTGGATCATCTTGTTATCCGCGGCCTTGGCGTAGATCTCCTCCCCAATCGGTACGCCGGTCTTGTCTTTGAGGTCCTTCATGCTCTTTCCCATCAGCTTCGGATGGGCGGTGAACATGCCATCCGGGCCACCGCAGTAGGGATAGAGGTCCCGGTCCTTGAACCCGCCCTCGCCCTTGGTGAACATCGCCAGGGCCTTGGCCTCGTCCTGCTTCAGCGCGGCAACGGCCCGCTCCAGCATGGCCTTGGCCTCTGCTTCGGTGCCGAAATCACCGGCCTGCACGACACCGGCGCTCATCAGAGCGGCCAGGGCCAGGGGCGTCAGGATGTTCTTGATCATTAAACCTTCCTCCAAGCGTGGTTATGGTTGAGATCGCGGCGCCGACACGCCGGCGCCCGCGCTATCTTAGTGTCCCCGTGAGCCAGGTTCCAGGTCTTGCCAAACCTGGGGCTCGCATTGTCGGCTTGGGGAACGATCAACCTCAGGAAAGGGGCGTCTAGAGGAAGGTACCGGCACCGACGAAACGACTCGCCCAATAGGACGAACTGAGGGTGCCGAAGCTCACGTCCCTACCACTGCGGGGGGCGTGCACGAAGCGATCGGACTCCACCAGGATGCCCACGTGATAATCGGTGGGACCCAGCTTGAAGAACACCAGATCGCCCGGCCTGGTCTGCCTGCTGCCGACCGATCGCGCCCTGTTGAGCTGCTCAGCGGCTATCCGCGGGACCCGGATCCCCACCCGATCATGGGTGTACTGCACCAGACCGCTGCAGTCGAACCCCTCCGCCGGCGAGGCACCGCCGAACCGGTAGGGGGCACCCACCTGATTCACGGCCGCCCGCACGACCTCGCGGCGCAGGGCCTCGTTGTCTCGCACCCCTCCCCCACCGCAGCCGTCCAGCAACAAGGGGAGCACCGCAAGCCAGGCCAGGACCCAGGAGGATCGCCGGTTGTTCATCCCTTTCGCAATGTATGATGAATGTTATGCAAGCACCTGATGCTAATCTAATTTAGATCTCTGAAGGCGCGTCGTCAATAGGACCAGAGCCCCTGGTGCTCGGCCGATCGGATCCAAGAGGTGGACCCTTTCCCCCTCCATCACTTCTGGGAGGGAAAAGTGGTTGGTAGGCAGCGAGGCGTTCGTTATCTTTAGCACCCGCCCGAAAGCCCGGGGTGGAAGGCTGAACAGGCTCTAAGCCCCATCCCAGCCGTCCTCGACAGCGGAGGGGCGAGAGCGCGTCCGCTCGTACGCAGGAAGGGGCAGCGAAGCCCGTGGCCCCCAGACGGCGAGGAGGACAAGAGGCCCAGCCTCGAGCGATCCCTGGCGGAGGGAGGGGGTCCTTCGTGGGCAGCTCGAGTCTTCCCCCCCGTCGGTCACGGCAGTACCGGCTGGTCCAACTCGCCAGAGCGATTCCCATAGGAGCCATCGAGAATGAGTAGCAAGCCGATCGTCTTGGTCACCCGCAGGCTCCCCGCCGCGGTCGAAGAGCGCCTGCAGCGCGACTATCAGCCCCGCCTCAACCCCGACGACTGCATTTACAGTGCCGATGAGATCCTCTCCCTGGCCGAGGGGGCGGTGGCGATCATCCCCTGCCACACCGAGCGGCTGGGTGCGGAGCTGATCCAGCGCCTCCCCGAGAGCATTCGGGCCATCTGCAGTTTCTCCGTGGGTTTCGACCACATCGATCTCCCGGCGGCCAGAGAACGGGGGATCCTGGTGACCAACACCCCGGAGGTACTGAGCGACGCCACCGCCGAGATCGCCATGCTGCTCATGCTCGCGGCCGCCCGGCGGGCCCACGAGGGGGCGGAGCTGGTGCGCACCGCCACCTGGCGCGACTGGAGCCCCACCTACCAGCTCGGCATCCAGGTGACGGGCAAGCGGCTGGGGATCCTGGGCATGGGACGGGTGGGTCAGGTGCTGGCGAGGCGCGCCCGCGGCTTCGACATGGAGATCCACTACCACAACCGCCGGCGGCTGGAGCCGGAGCAAGCGCGGGGCGCGATCTTTCACCCAAGTATCGAAGCCCTGCTGCCCCACTGTGACTTCCTGTCCATCCACTGCCCGGCCACGCCGGAAACCCGCGGCCTCCTCGATGGGGAACGAATCGGCCTGCTCCCGCGCGATGCGGTGGTGGTCAACACAGCCCGCGGGGCGGTGGTGGATGACGAGGCCCTGATCGCCGCCCTGCGCAGCGGCAGGCTGTTCGCCGCGGGGCTCGACGTCTTCAACAACGAGCCGGACATCCACCCCGGCTACCGCGATCTGCCCAACTGCTTCTTGCTGCCACACATCGGCACCGCCACCCGTGAGACCCGCAACGCCATGGGGTTCCGGGCGCTGGACAACCTCGACGCCATCCTCGCGGGGCGGGAGCCGAGGGACCGGTTGGTCTAGGGAGCGAAGCAGCGCCGGTTAAGGGCTGGCTCCCCCGGAGGCTGTCCCCCCTCCGCCCCGTCTCGCACGCGGGGGCCTTTCTGCACCCGGGGCCTTTCTTGCAAAGCAGTGGTCGCTTTTTATACCCTGGCCCTGACCAGGGGGAGGAAAGGCGCCTCCCGGATCCACATCATCTAGCAGCCTGTCGGACTTGAGCCTCGCGATGACCTTCTTGGGCCGTCAAGA
>CAZFHV010000051.1:0-18746 GCA_964519095.1 uncultured Chromatiaceae bacterium
CCATCGCCACCGAGGCCAGCAGCGAGGACTGGAACCAGCCGCGGTGCTGGTCGGAGCCCTCCAGATAGAGGTCCGCCGGCGAGCGCAGCCCCTCCCGCTGCTCCAGCACGCAGGCGTGGGTGACGCCGGAGTCGAACCAGACATCCAGCACATCCCCCACCTTCTCGTAGACCTGGCCCTCGGCGCGGCCGAGCAGGTCCTCGGGGTGGAGGTTGAACCAGGCGTCCACCCCGCCCTGCTCCACCCGGCGCGCCACCTCCTCGATGAGACGGGGGGTGTCGGGATGGGGCTCGCCGGTCTCCTTGTGGACCAGGAGCGCGATGGGCACCCCCCAGGCCCGCTGGCGGGAGATGCACCAGTCCGGGCGGTTCTGCACCATGCCCTCGATGCGGGCCCGGCCCCAGTCCGGCATCCAGGTCACCCCGGCGATGGCCGCGAGGGCCGCCTGGCGCAGCCCCCGGCGCTCCATGGTGATGAACCACTGGGGGGTGGCGCGAAAGATGATGGGGGTCTTGTGGCGCCAGCAGTGGGGATAGCTGTGGCCGACCCGCTCCTCGCGCAGCAGCCGACCCTTGGCCCGCAGCACCGCCACCACCCGGGGGTTGGCGGCCAGGACGTGCTCACCGGCGAACAGGGGCGTGCCCTCCAGGAAGCAGCCGTCGCCACCCACCGGGTTGTCCACCGGCAGGTCGTAGCGGAGGCCGATCAGGTAGTCCTCCAGGCCATGCCCTGGTGCGGTGTGCACTGCGCCGGTGCCGGCTTCCAGGGTCACGTGCTCGCCGAGGATGATGGGCACCTCCCGCTCGTAGAAGGGGTGCTGGAGGCGCAGCCCCTCGAAGGCCGAGCCCTTGCCGTAGGCGATCACCTGGTACTGCTCCACGCCCCAGCGGTGCATGCAGTCCTTGAGCAGGCCCTCGGCCACCAGCAGCCGCTCCCGGCCGTGGTCCCCTTGGGTCTGCACCACGGCGTACTCGAGGTCCGGGTTGAGGGCCACCGCCTGGTTGGCGGGCAGAGTCCAGGGGGTGGTGGTCCAGATCACCACCGAGAGGGGCCCGTCGCCGTGACCGTTGGGGATGGCGTGGCAGCGGGCCATCAGCCCGTCCTCGCTCAGCACCGGGAAGCGCACGTCGATGGCAGAGGACAGCTTGTCCTGGTACTCGACCTCCGCCTCCGCCAGCGCGGAGCGGCAGTCAGTGCACCAGTGCACCGGTTTGAAACCCTTCTGCACGTGGCCGTTGGAGACGATACGCCCCAGCGCCCGGATGATGTCCGCCTCGAAGCGGTATTCCATGGTCAGGTAGGGGTGCTCCCAGTCGCCGATCACCCCCAGGCGCTTGAAGTCCGCCCGCTGGCGGGCCACCTGCTCGCTGGCGTACTGGCGGCAGGCCGCGCGGAACTGGGTGGCGGACACCTTGGCCCCGGGCTTGCCCACCTTCTTCTCCACCTGGAGCTCGATGGGCAGGCCGTGGCAGTCCCAGCCGGGGACGAAAGGGGCGTCGAAGCCATCGAGGGTGCGGCTCTTGACGATGATGTCCTTGAGCACCTTGTTCACCGCGTGCCCGATGTGGATCTCGCCGTTGGCGTAGGGCGGGCCGTCGTGGAGGATGAACAGGGGGCGCCCCGCGGCCGCCTCACGCAGGCGCTCGTAGAGCCCGAGCTCGTCCCAATGCCGCAGCATCTGGGGCTCGCGCTCCGCCAGGTTGGCCTTCATGGGGAACGCCGTGCTCGGCAGGTTGAGGCTGTCTTTGTAGTTGTTGCTCACGACTTACTGATCCAGAGGGTTGCAAAGAGCCCCCGCTACAGAGCGGCGGCGGGGGCGAGGCCGAGCAGCGCGCGCGCCGCGACCGCATCGCGCGCGATCTGCTGCTGCAGGGCCTCGAAGGAGGGAAAACGACGCTCATCGCGCAGCCGCTGACGGAACTCCACCTGGAGGTGGGCCCCGTAGATCTGCTCCGCAAAGTCGAACAGGTGCACCTCCAGCAGGTAACGGGAATCCCCCGACAGGGTGGGCCGGGTCCCCACGTTGGCCACGCCGGGGCGCGGCCCCTCCCCCAGCCCGTGGACCCGCACCGCGAACACCCCCCGCAGGGGGCTGAAACGCCGGTGCAGGTCGAGGTTCGCGGTGGGGAACCCGATCAGCCGACCCCGCTGGGAGCCCTGCACCACCCGACCGCAGATGCTGTAGGGTCGCCCCAGCAAGGTCTCGGCACGGCGGAGGTCCCCCCGGGTGAGGGCGTCGCGGATGCGGGTACTGCTCACCCGCAGGTCGCCCTGGGTGACCGTGTTGAGGTTGCGCACCACGAAACCGTGCTGCAGCCCCATGACCTCGAGGAGCTGATAGTTGCCGGCTCGACCCCGGCCGAAGCGGAAGTCGTCCCCCACCAGCAGCAGTCGGGCGGCGAGTCCATCCACCAGGAGCTCGCGCACGAACTGCCGGGCATCCATCGCCGCCAGCTTGGGTCCGAACTCCAACACCACCACCCGCTCGATGCCGCTGTCGCGCAAGGCCTGGAGCTTCTCCCGCAGCCGGGTGAGCCGGGCCGGCGCCGCCTGGGGGGTGAAGTACTCCTGGGGCTGGGGCTCGAAGGTGATGACGGTGGCGGGTAGCCCCAGCTGCGCCCCATGCCCGAGCAGGTGACGAAACACCACCTGGTGGCCGAGGTGTACCCCATCGAAGGTGCCGATAGTGGCCACGCATCCCCTGTGCTCAGGGCGCAGGTTATGCAAACCACGGATGACGCGCATGGGAAAGCTTCCGCCACCGATCCCATAAAAAAGGTGAAGTATACGCAAGGTCGCAGCCTTGCGCCGCAGCAATGCCCGGAGCGGGCGCCGCGTTGCCTGAGACACCCTTCACCGGATGAAAGGGATCGGGCGGGGAAGGATCGGCGCACCTGGGCACGCCCCCCCATGCCCCTCGGGGGAACGGGGGTGACGAGCACCGCTAAGGCCAACGCCTCCGCTCAAGGGGGGAGGAACGACGCGCGCGAGCTGCGACCCTCCTTTCAGGCGGCCGAATGCAATCCCCCAGGGGGCCGAGTCACCCGAAATAGGCCATCACCAACAGGCGGTGCCATCGCTGCCCCGCGCCCCTCTGGCTGTGCCCTTCTTGTCGAAGGTCAGGGCACCGCAACTGGAGTCGCCCAACTGATCGCCCTGGGGCTCGGCGGCCAGGGCGAAGGAGACCGCATCCGCCGAGGTCACAACCACCTTGTAGAGGCCCCGCGGCGATGCCACGCTGAGGTCTTCGACCTGGGCGTAGCCCAAGGCGCTCAAGTCATCCGTGTAGGTCTTGTGCTCCCTGAAATAGGCCTCTTGCCGCTTCGCCACCTCCAGCAGCATCTCCTGTGCGACCTTACGGTTGTCCGCGAAGGTCCGTGCCTGCTGATGGGCCCTGTAGTCGGTGTTGATGATCACGCCCAGGCAAACAACCACCACCAGACCAATCAGGACACCGATGAGCCCAATCCCCCGCTCGTGAAAGGAATTCGCCCTCTCAGCCACCCTTCGATCGGATCGTTCACATCGCGTCACCATGAGGGAATCTCCGAGCAAGCCAACTGACGCCGCGCGGGCCCCTGAGGCTCGACCACCCGCACGGCTTCTTGGGACAGACCCGACGCGGCGGCGGACAACCCGCCCCAGCCGGGGATCGCACCGCAACCAGGGCGAGGGGCCCCCTTATCCAGTGATCTCCCCCTCAGTCGAACCACTTCTTCTTCTTGAAGATGAAGTAGCTGACCAGCAGCACACAGAGCAGACCCACGACCTCGACGGCGAAGCCCCAGTGGAAGTCCCCACCCGCCTGGCCGGGAATGCCTTCCACGTTGGTACCGAGCAGGCTGGTGATGGCATTCACCGGCAAGAGATAGGCGGTGAAGACGGCGATGATCTTCATCGTCTCATTGAGCCTGCGGTTTTGACCGTGGCGGATCTCGTCCTGGACCAGCGCTGCCCGCTCGCGGGAGGAATCCAGCTCCGCGATATGCTGCTGGGCACGGCCCTGCTCCTCGCGGAGGCGATCCCGATGCTCGACGTGCAGCCAGTGCAGGCGTTCCCTCTGCAACGAGGACAGGGTTTCTGACTGGGGCAGCAGATAGCGGCGCAACAGGATCAGCTGGTGGCGCAGGCTGGTGACTTCCTGCTGCAGGTCCGCATCCGGGTCCATCAGCAGGGTGTCCTCCATGTCGTCCACAGCGTGGTCGATACCGAACAGGATCTGCTCGATGCGCACGACCCAGCCGTCGATCACCTCCACCAGCAGGTCACCCACGGTCTTGGGACCCTGACCGACCTTGAGATCGGTGCGGATGGCGGTAAATGCCTGGACGGAGGCTGGCCGCAAGACGATGAGGCGGTTGGCGTCGGCCCAGAGGTTGGCGCACAAGAGCTCGTGCTGGGTCTCGGGCCCGAATCCGCCACCGCGCAGGCTCAACATCAGCCCCTGGCCCTGATAAGAAACCCCGTGGGGGCGATTGTCGCTACGCAGCAGGGTGCGCACGACGTCGGGGTCCAGGCCACTCTCCAGGCGAAGCCAACGTTGGGTCTCCTCGCCATCTGGCCGACCCACCAGCCACAGCAGTCCCTCCTCGGGGGTCCAGCGGCGCACCTGCTGCCAGCTGATCTCTTTGGCGCCACCCTGGCGGTCGAGCAGCAGGGCATAGACCGACCCTGCCAGCCGGGACAGGGACTTGGGGCGGGGCGATGGAGCGGGTTCACGGGCAACCTGGGGCATGGGTGAGTCCCGCGTTAGGAAGGAAGGAGCAGCTCTGCGATCAGGAAGTAGTTGAGGATGGCGAGCACATCGAGCAGGCTGCTGAGATAAGGACCAGTGATGGAGGTGGGCTCCTTGCGCAGATGCTGAAACAGCAGCGGCAGGCCCGGTCCGATCAGGGAGGCCATGCTGATATTGAGCCAGATGGCCGCGCCAACGGTCTGGGCGATCACGGCGCCCCCGGGGATGTCATTGAACATCCACCAGGCCACGGCGGCGGTGATGGCCGCATAACAGGCCCCCAGCAGTACCCCCGTGCCCAGCTCTTTTGCCAGGAGTGGCAGGGCGTGGGCCGACTTGATGACACCCGTGCTGAGCCCGTGCACCGTGACCGTCGCCGAGACCGTGCCCACGTTGCTCGCGACGCTCATGACGATGGGCAGGAAGGCGGTGAGGGCGAGCACAAGGGCACGGAGCAGATCGGCCGGCGCTGCATTGGCGAGGACGTCTTCCCCCAGCACCGAGTGGAGGTAGTAATCGATGATCCCGCTCGCCGCCAGTCCCCCGAGCAGGGCCGCGACCAGCCAGGGCAGCCGACCCAGGAAGGCACGGAAGAAGGACCCGCTGACCAGCTCCTCGGCGCTGTGGGTACCCGCCATGCGCAGCATGTCGTCCGTGACCTCCTCTTCGATGGCCTCGATCACATCGTCCACGGTGACGATACCCACCAGCACGTCCATGTCATCCACCACCGGCAGGGCGAGCAGGCGATAGCGCTTCACCAGCTCGGCGATCTCGGCACGCGGTGTGGCGGTGCCCACCCGCACCGCGCGGGTGTTCATCATCTGACCCAGGGTCAGGCTCGGCTCGGCGAGGATCAGCTGCCGCAGCGAGCTCACCCCCACCAGCCGCTCGCCCTCGTCGAGGACGTAGAGATAGAACACCATCTCGTAGTTGGGCACCTTGCGCACCGCCTCGATGGCCTCCGCCACCGTGGCCGTCGCGGGCATGGCGAAGAACTGGGAGGTCATGATCCCCCCCGCGGTCTCCGAGGAGTACTGCAACAGCCCCTCCAGCTCCCGCAGGATATCGCGGTCCATCCCGCCCATGTAGCGCTTGGCCACCTCGGGGTTGAGCTGGCGCAGGATGTCCGCCCGGTCGTCGGGGGGCAGCTCCTCGAGGACCTTGAGGATCCGGTCGTAATCGCCCTCTTGCAGTAGGTGCTCTTGCAGGTCGGCGTCGAGCTGCTTGAGGGTCTTGGCGGCAACATCCGGCGCTGAGATCAACATGAAGAGCTTGAGGGCGTCCTCATCCGGGAAGGCGCTCAGGATGCGGGCCAGATCCGAGGGATAGATCTTCGGCAGGATCTTCTGCAGGCCGCCGATGGCCTGCTTGCGGTAGAGCCGGCGCACGGCTTCGAGGAGATCGTGCTCTTCGCGGCCGGGGAGGAACGAAGAAGAAGACCGCATGGCGTGCGTCTCTCCGGGCTGGGCATTGAAAAAGGGACGGGGCTCGCGGGTCGGCCGCAAGGGGTCGGCCACAAAAGGTTGGCCGGGGGGTAAGTTACCCCCAAGGGGCGAACAGACGCAATTGCGCGGAGGGCGATTGGGAAAAGGCGGTCGATATCCGGAGACCGCTGCGGACCCCATCTATTCGCGAATCAAGCTTCCTTTGACGCCATTTTGATCCCGGCTATGGCATGCTAAGTAGCGTTTCGGTTTTCCACCCATCCGATGGACCCCAGGACTCCCCCTCGGCGCGAGCTTCGCCGCACCTCCTCGTTGCGTCGCTACGCGATGACGCTGCTGGTTAGAGTGGTCATCACGCTCAACGCAAGACCCCAGACGGCTTATGTGGATCCAGTAAACCTGGCGATGCCCTACCTCCTGGGGGTGTTCGTAGTCGCCCTCAAGCTGGGTTGGGGACCGGCCCTGCTGGGGTCCTTTCTCAGTGTGGCGGCGTTCGACTTCTTCGTGGTACCGCCCCATCTCTCCTTTGCGCTGGTGGACCTGCAGTATTTCGCCACCTTGGCGGTGATGTTGACGGTGGCCCTGGTGACCAGCCGCCTGACGGCCCGCCTGGGCCGGCAAGCCGAGGAGGCCATCGAGCGCGAAAAGCGCACCCACGCCCTCTACGAGCTGGCACGGGAGCTGGCGGGCTCGGTGTCCATGGAGCAGGTGGAGCCCATCACCCTCGGGTTCCTCCGCCATCTGCCCGGGGTCTCGGGAAAACTCCTTCTGGCCGGTCTCGACGGCACCCTGCCCGTCCCGGACCCCAGGCCCTCCGGTAGGGGGTCCGACCTCCCGGGGCAAGCCTTTGCCAAGGGCCAAGTCATCGAGGCGCCCGACGCCGCCACCGGAACGGTTCAACTCTACCTGCCCCTCGCCGCGCCGGCCGGCCTTGGCGGAGTGCTCGAGGTGAGCACCGATCCTGCAACCCTCCAGCGTGAGCGGCCCCTGTTCGACGCCCTGGCCCCACTGGTCGCCATCGCCGTGGAGCGGCTGCACTATGCGGAGGTCGCTCAGGCCACCCAGATCCAGATCGAGGGTGAAAGGCTGCGTAACTCGGTCCTCTCGAGTCTTTCCCACGACCTGCGCACCCCGCTGACGGCCATGTTGGGGCTGGCCGATACCCTAGTCATGGCGGCGGATTCCCTGCCGCCCACCCAAAGGGAAACAGCCAGGGCCCTGCGCGAACAAACCGCCGTGCTCGCCAGCATGGTGAGCAATCTGCTGGACCTCGCCCGCCTGCAAGCGGGGCGGGTCCGACTGCGTAAGGAGTGGCAGCCCCTGGAGGAGGTGGTGGGGGCGGCGATCAAGCTTCTGCAACCGGCCCTGGCCCAACATCCCATCCGCGTGGACCTCCAACCGGAGCTGCCCCTGGTGGAGCTCGATGCGGTGCTGATGGAGCGGGCAATCGGCAATCTCCTCGACAACGCGGCCAAGCACACCCCGCCCGGAACCCCCATCCGGATCAGCGCCGATCAGCAAAATGGATCCCAGGCCCTGGTCAGCGTCTGTGATGAGGGCCCGGGCTTTCCAGTGGGTATCGATCCCTCGGTGGTTTTCGGCCGCAGCGATGGCGTAACGGGACGAGGGGGCAGCGGGCTGGGGCTTGCCATCTGCAAGGCGATCATCGAGGCCCACGGCGGACATCTGCAGTTGGAAAATCCACCCCAGGGCGGCGCCTGCGCCCGCTTCTCACTGCCCCTGGGCTCGCCACCCGCTATTGAGGAAGAAACCCTCGAGGAGAGGGAGGAGACCCCATGAATACCATTCTCCTGGTGGAAGACGATCCCCAGATCCGCCGCTTCGTGCGCCTCGCCTTGCAGAGTGAGGACTGCCGGGTGCGGGAAGCGAGCAGCGTGGCAGAGGGCCTCACGGCCACCGCTGAGCACAAACCGGACCTGGTGATCCTGGACCTCGGCCTGCCCGGCACCGACGGCCTGGAGTACATCGCCGAGGTGCGGCGCTGGGCGGACATGCCGATCCTGGTGCTCTCCGCGCGCAGCCTGGAGACGGACAAGGTAACCGCGCTCGATCGGGGGGCCGATGACTACCTGGCGAAGCCCTTCGGGGTGGCGGAGCTGCTGGCAAGGGTACGGGCGCTGTTGCGGCGCGGCGGTGCCCGGGAGTCCTCGGAACCCCTGGTCAGCTTCGGAGATGTGGTGGTAGATCTCGCCCGGCGCAAGGTGACCCGAGCGGGAGAGCCGGTGCATCTGACCCCCATCGAGTACAGCCTGCTCACCCTGCTGATCAGCCAGCCCGACCGGGTGCTGACCCAGCGCCAGATCCTAACGGAGGTGTGGGGATCGGAGCACGGCGACAGCGCCCATTACCTGCGGGTGTACGTGGGCCGGCTGCGTCACAAGCTGGAGGCGGACCCCACCCAGCCCCGCCACCTGCTCACGGAGACCGGTGTGGGCTACCGATTCGTCTTTTGAGCCCGATCCATCATCGTCCGCGAAGCTCTTTACCCCGGAGAAACACAATGGAGTCCCACGGAAAGCAGAACCTCTCGGCGCTCATCGTCAGCGCCATCGGTGTGGTGTTCGGCGATATCGGGACCAGTCCCCTCTACGCGCTGAAGGAGACCTTCGCGGGTCACCATCCACTGGCCGTGGTCCCCGATAACGTCCTTGGGGTGCTGTCGCTGATCTTCTGGGCTATCACGATACTGGTTTCCGTCAAGTACGTGACCTTCATCATGCGGGCGGACAACCACGGCGAGGGGGGTAGCCTGGCCCTGCTCGCCCTGGTCACCGAGATCACCAAGGGCAGCCGGCTGAGCTGGATCGTCGGGGTGCTCGGCATCTTCGCCGCCGCCCTCTTCTATGGCGACAGCATGATCACCCCCGCCATCTCGGTGCTGAGCGCGGTGGAGGGCTTGGGGGTGGTGGAGCCCGAGCTGGCCCATTACGTGCTGCCCATCACCGCCGTGGTGCTCACAGTGCTTTTTGGCATCCAGAAACGGGGCACGGGGGCAGTCGGTTTGTTGTTCGGACCCATCATGTGCTTCTGGTTCCTGGCGATCGCCTTCTTCGGGCTCCACGCCATTGCGGGCAACCCCTCAGTATTCGTGGCCGTCAATCCCTGGTATGGCGTCCGCTTCTTCGCCGCCCACCCCTGGGAGAGCTTCCTGGCCCTGGGGTCGGTGGTGCTGGCCGTGACCGGGGGTGAGGCCCTCTATACCGACATGGGGCACTTCGGCAAGCATCCGATCCGCCTCTCGTGGTTCTTCTTCGTCCTCCCCGCCTTGCTGTGCAACTATTTCGGCCAGGGGGCCCTGCTCTTGAGCGATCCAGAGGCCATCGCCAACCCCTTCTACCTCCTGGTGCCCGACGACCTAGGACTGCCGATGGTGGTTCTAGCCACCCTGGCCACGGTCATCGCCTCCCAGGCAGTCATCTCCGGGGCCTTTTCGGTGGCCCGCCAGGCGGTCCTCATGGGCTATCTGCCGCGAATGCAGATCAAGCACACCTCTGGCAGGGAAAAGGGCCAGATCTACGTCCCCTTCACCAACCTCACCCTCTATCTCGGGGTCATGGCCCTGGTGATCGGTTTCCAGTCATCGAGCAACCTCGCCGCCGCCTATGGGGTGGCGGTGACCGGCACCATGACCATCGACACCATCCTGGTGGTGTTCGTGATGCTCTATCTGTGGCGCTGGAGCTGGCCCCTGGTGGCGCTGCTGGCGGGGACCTTCCTGGTGGTCGATCTCGCCTTCTTCAGCGCCAACGCCCTCAAGATCCCCCAGGGCGGCTGGTTCCCCTTGGCCATGGGGCTGCTCTCCTTCACCGTGCTCACCACCTGGAAGCGCGGCCGCACCCTCATCTTCCAGGAGATCACCAAGCAGGGTATCCCCCTGGCGGCCTTCCTCGATTCCATCGGGGACGACATCCACCGCGTCGGCGGCACCTCCGTGTTCCTGACCAAGGACCCCGCCGGCATCCCCGCCGCCCTCTTGCACAACCTCAAGCACAACAAGGTGCTGCACGATCGGGTGGTGCTGGTCACCGTCACCACGGCGGACGTGCCCTTTGTGGCCGCCCGAGACCGCTTGAAGCTCGTTGACCTCGGCAAGGGCTTCTGCCGGCTCGAGGTCCGCTACGGCTTCATGGACGAGCCCGACATCCCCGCCGCCTTTGCCCAATGCGCAATCCATGGGCACAACTTCGACCCCATGGAGACCTCCTACTACCTGAGCCGCGAGACCGTGATCCCCCGGGTGCAACGGGGCATGGCCCATTGGCGCGAACGCCTGTTCGCCATCATGAGCCGCAACGCCACCGGCGCCACGGACTTCTTCCGCATCCCGACCAACCGCGTGGTGGAGTTGGGGACCCAGTTGGAGATCTAGGGGACGACGCCCAAAGGGGGTCAGGATCCCGCTGGGGCAGCCCCTAGCGCTTGCTCGGCATCCCTGGCTTGCGCGCCCCTGGAGCTCGCTCCGGTCTACACCGCGTACGAGCCAAGGGACGGTCAGGCACGCTGGAGGCTCGGGTGCGCGCCGTCCTAACCCCCTTGCGAGACCCCGGGACGCCCTCGGTGATCTGCAGAAAGAAAGCCCCTGGCGATGCCGGGGGATCAGGGATGCGTCTTATACCCGTCACACTGGATCTTCCGCCTCCTCGTCATAGAGTCCGCTATGCCTCGTCGGCGCGCCTTGCGCTCGGACCCGATACGCGCACCTCGCTTACCGCAAAACCCATGCGCGACGGGTATATCTCGCGAGCCCCAGGAAGGGACCCTCTTTGAGGCCAGGCCCGCAGGGAGAGAGAAAGGGGCGGCTCCGGTGGGTACCGGGGGAACCGAAAGGCCCCCAGGTACCCCAAGAGCAAGAAAAGGCTATCCCCGGGACCCCAGTCTCAGGCCACCGTGGATGAAGTAGACGTCGCCCGCCATGGCCTCGTTCCGATACAGATCTCCGACGAGCTGGGCAACCTCTTCGGGCTCCACCAGGCGACCGATGGGGACCTCGCCCAGGATCTTCTCCAGGGCCTTCTGGTCCATCCCCTTCACCATGGGGGTCGCCACATAACCGGGGGCGATGGCCACGCAGCGCAGCCGGTTGGAGAGGCCACGCCGGAAGAACTCCGCCGTGATGACCTTGGGCATCACCGACATGGCGGCCTTGGTGGAGGAGTAGTTGATCTGGCCCGCGGTACCCAGGGAGCCGGTGGATGACACCAGGCAAATCAGGCCCTTGCAGTTGTTGTTGACCATCCGCTCGGCGCACTCACGCACCGTCAGGAAGACGCCGGTCAGGTTGATGTCGAGGACGAACTGGAAGTCCTTGAGGCTCATCTTGCGGCTGATCTTGCCCGTCTCCCGATCCGGGGAGATCATCAGGCCGTCCTTGATGACCCCGGCAAAGGGGGCGACCAGGTTGAGCTGCCCGAACTGCTCGATGGCGGTATCCGCAAGCCGGGCGCAGTCTTCTTCGTTGGTCACGTTGCAGACGACGGTCGCCACCTGACCGCCCATGGCCTCCAGCTCGGCCTTGGTCTGGACCAGCGCGTCGGCGGCCATGTCCCCCAGGACCACCTTGCCGCCATTTTGCACCCAGAAGGTGGCCACGGCCTTGCCGATGCCCATGGCACCGCCGGTGATCACAGCTACCGAATCCTTGATTTCCAACATGTTTTTCTCCTCCAGTGGGGTTTGGGTTTATTGGGCTCAGGGAATCCAACCGAGCGACGGTTGAAGCCCGCGAACCCTAGCATCGAAAGGGGGCCCAAGCAAGCGACCTGGCCAGGAGCGTATTGCTAGGTTACTAAGTGCCACAAAGGCAATCTACCCACGTCCCCCACATTGCGTCCCCGGGCTGTGAGCGCTCACGCCGTGGTGGCCAGCCGCGGGTTGTCCGGTTTCCATTCAGTCCATCGCCCCACTCGGGTGGGACCACCATGGTAGGATGTGCCGGGGATAGTGGATCCCCGCGGGCATGTGCAGACAACGAGGGATACAGCGATGGGGAGGCGAAGTAGCGGGGGCGCGTCGACCAGCACGACTACGGGCGTTCGCACTGGGCGCTGAGATCAGCCAGACGCCCGCCGTGTCGCTCCGACCCCTGGCGCTGTTGATGCTGCTCGCGGCACTGCTGCCCGCTGCTGGCGCCCATGCCGCCCTGGATCCCCTCAATGAATCCACCCAACAGCTCCTGGTGGAGGCGGTCAGCGCCGCCTCCGACTACGACCTCTTTCAGGCCCGCTGCCGCAGCGACGTCTCCGGCCGTCAGAGCGAGAACCTCAACAAGGTACTGGTCAACAAGTTCCGCCTGACCCTGATCCAGGTCCAGGACAAATACTTCCCCGAACGCTCCTACCGGTTGGTGCAGCCGCGGCTCCAGCAGGAGTTTCTCGCTCGCCTCAACGAGATGGGGGGTTGCCAGGGAGCCAAGGAGCGGGGGCTGCGCGAGGAGCTACGCGGGCGCTACGAGACCCTCCTCGATCGCCTGGGGAGCCTGCCCTGAGCCCCTCCCTCAGCGGTGGCCGAGCAGGGTGTCCTTGGCCTGGTTGATCTTGGCCGCCAGGTAGGTGGAGCCACCCCGATCCGGGTGGAGCTTCTGCATCAGGCGCCGGTGGGCGGCGCGGATCTCCTCTTCCCCCGCATCGGGGGCTACCCCGAGCACCGCGGCGGCCTCCTCCCGACCCATGGGGCCCTCGGGATGGGGGGCGGCATGGGGTCCGGGCTGGGCTTGGGCCCGCCAGTCCGCGCCCTGGGTGCGGTCCAGGTAGGCCTCCAGCACCGCGGTGGATTGGGCGTCCGCACCCCGACACAGCTTGAGGAGCCCCAGGAGCTCGGGGAGTCCCAGGGTGCTCAGGAGTCGGCCCTGTAGTGGCCCTTCCAGCACCCTGCCGTCCATGGCTCCGCTCTGGTGGTCCAGGGTCATCTCGATGAAGCGGGTGCGGATGGCGGAGGTCTGGGGCCCCGCCGCGCCGGCGCCTAGGGCCCCGCCAGTGCGCAGACCCAGGGAGGCGGCGAGCTGTTGCAGGGCGGGAAAGAGCCGCAGCAGGTTCACCAGTCGCATCACCACCGGCACTGCAGCGGTCAGGGCCGCGTAGAGCCAGGGCAGCCGACCGCTGGCCACCAGGATCAGGAGGGTGCCTAACCCGCCCCAAAGGCCGACCTTCTTGAGGGTGGCGATCATCTGGGGGCGAGGGGTGCGCAGCATCCAGCGCACCAGCAGGGCCAGGCCCAGTACCAGGGCGACGAGGATCAGAAGCCGCAGCATCAGGGCCGACCCCGGGGAAGTTGGTGGGTGAGGGCGAGCACGGCGCCGCCCCGCCCCGCCCCCCAATGCTCCAGGGCCGCGCGACCCCCCGCTACGAACACGGCCACGGCGCGCAGGAGGTCCCGAAGCTGGTGGGGGCTGCCGGCGTCGAAATGGCTGTAGGCCCCCCCGCTCAGCCGGGCGATCTGGCGGAAGGCGCGCTCCACCAGCGGGTCCTGGCCCTCGTGGAACAGAAAGGCGGGCACACCGAGGAGCCCGAGCTGTCCCGCCAGGGCCGCGAGTCCCTGGAAGTCCTCCTCCAGGGCGTCGCCGACGAAGACCAGGGCGTCGAGCTTGTGGATCTGGGTCTCGGCGATGGCGTGCCCCAGCACCCGAACGATCTGGGTGTGGCCAGCGGCACAGTGGACCGCCTGCATCTGGCGCATCAGGGTGTCCGGGTCCTGGGACCAGGGGGCCGCCCGCAGCTCCAGATGGCCGCGATAGAAACAGAGCTGGATCTCCAGGCCCCCGAGCGCGCTGGCCTCGCGGAACATCTCCGCCTGGATTCGTGCCGCCTCGGCCCAGGTGGGCTCCCGGCTGGCGGTGGCGTCCAGGGCGAAGATCAGCCGCCCCCGCTGGCCGCTGGGCCGCGGCTTGGGGGTCGCTGCCACCTGACGCAGGAAGGCCTCGACCTCCTGGTCGCCGGAGAGCCGTCGTAGGGGCTTGGGGTCGTCGCTCATGGGGGAGGGGTCCCGGCGCCAAAGCAATGGGCTTCGGGACCCAATATCGGGGCAATGGGTCCCCTCCTGCAACTCCCCGGGTTGGTCCCGGGGGCGGGCGCCCACATAATTCAGGGCCTATGGCCGCGACCCCTCCTTCCCGCCCATGACCCAGATCAGGCCAAGGGACTGGCTCATCGCCCGTCTGCGCGACGCGGACCCGCCTTGGCCCACCGAGGGCGGGGAGGGCCTCGCCGAGACCCTCTGGCTGGAGGCCCAGGCGGAGGGTGTGGCGGCCCTGGTGGCCCAGGGATTGAGCACCGAGGCGGCAGCCCAGGGGGTTCCTGCAGCCCTCATCGCACGCTTCAGGTCGGCCTTCAAGGAGGCCGCCGCCGCGGAGCGTCTCATCCAGCGGGAGCTGGTGGAGGTGCTGGGGGCCCTGGCGCAGGCGGGCATCGGGCCGCTGCTCCTCAAGGGCGCCGGTCTGGCCTACTGGCTCTATCCGGAGCCCTATCTGCGCAGCCGCTGCGACACCGACCTCCTGGTCCCCGACCGCGAGGGGGCCGAGCTTGCCCTGGAGATCTTGCAGGGGCGGGGCTACCAGCGGGCGGTGACGGTGGAGGGGGACTGGGTGAGTCACGAGATCGCCTGCTCCCGGCCGGGGATGCTGGGGGTCACCCACACCCTGGACGTGCACTGGCGGCTGAGCAACATGCAGCGCTTCGCCCGGGTGCTCGACTTCGCGGAGCTCGAGGCCGAGGCGATCCCCTTGCCGGGGCTCGGTCCCCGGGCACGGGGCCTGGGGACGGTGCACGCCCTTCTGCTCGCCGCCATGCACCGCGTCGCCCACCTTGCCGACGGGAGCGCCAACCGCCTGATCTGGCTGTGGGATCTGCACCTGCTGGCCCAGGCCCTGAGCCCGACCCAGTGGGCGCAGCTCCTCGCCCTGGCGGAGCGTACCGGGCAGTGTGGCGTCTGCCTGGACGGGCTGGGACGGGCCGCGGAGACCTTCGGTACGGCATCGCCGGCGGGGGTGCTCGGTGCCCTGGAAAAGGGGGCCGCCAAGGAGGGCTTCGATCCCCGGCAGGCCACCACCCGCCTGGGGGTGGAGCTCAGCAACCTCAGGAGCCTGGGGTCCTGGTCCGAGCGCCTGGGATGGCTCAGGGAGCACCTCTTCCCGCACCCGGACTATCTGCTCGCCAAATACCGGAGCAGCGAGCGGGGGCGTTTGCCGCTGCTCTACCTGCGGCGGATTCTGGAGGGGATCCCCAAACTCTGGCGTTAACCGAGCGCCCGGCATAGGGGCTGCGGCCGGGGTCCCTTCGGGTGGCGGGATGGGATCCTGGCAGGCGGGTACAGGGGAGGTATACTGTAAAAAACTACAGTTAGCTCCCCTGCCATGGCCCTGTCTGCTCCCCCGTCTTACGCGGAGCTCCATTGCCGCTCCAATTTCTCCTTCCTGCGGGGGGCCTCCCACCCCGAGGAGCTGGTGCGGCGGGCCTCGGAGCTCGGCTATGCCGCCCTCGCCCTGACCGACGAGGCCTCCCTCGGGGGGGTGGTGCGCGCCCACCTGGAGGCGAAGGAGCGGGGTCTGCCGCTGATCATCGGCAGTGAGATCGGGCTCGGCGAGGGGTTGACCCTGGCGCTCCTGGCTACGAACCGGGACGGCTATGGCAACCTCTGCCAGCTGATCAGCCGGGGTAGGCGCCGCGCCCCCAAGGGGGCCTATCGCCTGAGCCGTGCCGACCTGGAGGGGGGGCTGCCGGGCTGTCTGGCCCTCTGGCTGTCTGGCGATGATCCAGGGGATAGGGATGGGGCCTGGTTGGCGGAGCGGTTTCGCGGGTCGGCCTGGATCGGCGTGGCCCTGCATCGCACCGGGGGGGATCGGCCGCGCCTGGAGCGGCTGCGGGCGCTGGGCCAGCGCTGCGGCCTGCCCCTGGTGGCGGTGGGTGGGGTGCGCATGCACCTCTCCGAGCGGGGGCCCCTGCTCGATACCCTGGAAGCGATTCGCTTGGGGATCCCGCTGGCCCGATTGGGGGAGGCCCTGGCCCAGAATCGGGAGCATCACCTGCGCCCCCGGGAGAGCCTGGCCCGCTTCTACCCTCCGGACCTGCTGGCGGAGACCCTGGAAGTCGCGGGGCGCTGCCACTTCTCCCTTGAGGAGCTGCGCTACGAGTACCCCGACGAGCTAGTGCCGGCGGGTCTCACCCCCACCGAGCAGCTACGCCGGCTGACCGAGGCGGGGGCCCGCCAGCGCTGGCCCGACGGGACGCCGTCCCAGGCTCAGGGCCTGATCGAGCACGAGCTGGGGCTGATCGCCGAGCTTCGCTACGAGCCCTACTTCCTCACCGTGCACGACATCGTCTCCTTCGCCCGGGCTCGCGGCATCCTCTGCCAGGGCCGGGGCTCGGCGGCCAACTCCGCGGTCTGCTACTGCCTGGGGATCACCGAGGTGGACCCGGCGCGCATGGAGATGCTCTTCGAGCGCTTCATCTCCCGGGAGCGGGGTGAGCCGCCGGACATCGACGTGGATTTCGAGCACCAGCGCCGGGAGGAGGTGATCCAGTACATCTATCAGAAGTACGGCCGGGAGCGGGCGGCCCTGGCGGCCAGCCTCATCACCTATCGCCCCAAGAGCGCGGTGCGCGATGTGGGCAAGGCCATGGGGCTGGACCTGGATCAGGTGGATCGGCTGGCCCGTACCCTGACTTGGTGGGACGGCCAGGCGGTTGCCCCCGAGCGGTTGCGGGAGGCGGGGCTCGATCCCGCCAATCCCCTGGTGCGGCGCACCCTGGTCCTGGTGCACGGGCTGCTCGGCTTTCCGCGCCACCTCTCCCAGCACGTGGGGGGGTTCGTCATCTCGCGGGGGCCCCTCGACCGGTTGGTGCCCATCGAGAACGCCGCCATGGCGGGGCGCACCCTCATCCAGTGGGACAAGGACGACCTCGAGGCCCTGGGCCTGCTCAAGGTGGACTGCCTGGCGCTGGGGATGCTGAGCGCCATCCGCCGGGCCCTGGGGCTGATCGAGTCCTTCCACGGGGTGAGGCTGAGGCTGGGGGACATCCCCGCGGAGGACCCGGCGGTCTATGGGATGATCCAGCGGGCCGAGACCCTGGGGGTGTTCCAGATCGAGTCCCGGGCCCAGATGGCCATGCTGCCCCGTCTCCAGCCCAACTGCTTCTATGACCTGGTCATCGAGGTGGCCATCGTGCGGCCGGGGCCCATCCAGGGGGACATGGTGCATCCCTACCTGCGCCGCCGCCAGGGGCTGGAGCCGGTCAGCTATCCCTCCGAGGCGGTGCGGGAGGTGCTGGGGAGGACCCTGGGGGTGCCACTCTTCCAGGAGCAGGTGATCAAGGTAGCGATGGTGGCGGCGGGCTTCTCTCCCGGCGAGGCGGACCAGGTGCGGCGCTCCATGGCGGCCTGGCGGCGGCGGGGCGGGCTGGAGCCCTTCCGGGAGCGGCTGATCCAGGGCATGGTGGCGCGGGGCTACGGGGAGGCATTCGCCGAGCAGATCTACCGGCAGATCCTGGGGTTCGGGGAGTACGGCTTTCCCGAGTCCCACGCCGCCAGCTTCGCCCTCCTGGTCTATGTATCGGCCTGGCTCAAGCACCAGTATCCGGCGGCCTTCTTTGCCGCGCTGCTCAACAGCCAGCCCATGGGGTTCTATGCCCCCGCCCAGCTGGTGGGGGAGGCGCGGCGCATGGGGGTGGAGGTGCGGCCGGTGGCCGTGGGGGAGAGCGTCTGGGACTGCACCCTGGAGCCCAGCGGGATGGGCCCCGCCGCCCTGCGGCTGGGCCTGTGCCTGGTGAGCGGACTCTCGGCGGAGGGGGCCGGGCGGCTGTTGGGGGCGAGGCGGGAAGGGCCTCTGACTGCGGTCGCGGACTTGGTGGGGCGATGTGGCTTGAGTGGTCAGGACCTGCGGGCCCTGGCGGCGGCGGATGCCCTGCGGGGGCTGGCGGGTCATCGCCATCAGGCCCTGTGGCGGGTGACTGGTCTGCACAAGCCCCTACCCCTCTTGGCTGGGGGGGATGATCCGGCGGCGCCCCTCCTGCCACCCCCCACGGCGGGGCAGCAGATCGTCGCGGACTACGCGAGCACCGGGCTGAGCCTGAGGGCTCACCCCCTGGCGCTGCTACGGGGCCGACTCAGCCGGCTGGGGGTGCAGGATGCCCGGCTGGTCAACGCCGCCGCCGACGGGGAGGGGGTGCGGACCGCGGGCCTGGTGATCACCCGCCAGCGCCCCTCCTCGGCCAATGCCATCACCTTCGTGACCCTGGAGGACGAGACCGGGGTGGTGAACCTGGTGGTGTGGAGGCGCCTGGCGGAGCAACAGCGGCGGGTGCTGCTGGGGGCGCGGCTACTGGGGGTGGTGGGGGCGGTGCAGCGGGAGGGTAGGGTGGTCCATGTGGTGGCCCGGCAGCTCGCGGACTACTCGGGCCTGCTCGGTGGCCTGAGTGTTCGCTCCCGGGATTTCCACTAGCCGGGCACTGGCGCACCAGTGCCCGGCGCGAGGACGGGGCTCCCTGCCCCGCGAGCTGACAACCGCTAGCAGCCTGTCGGACTTGAGCCTCGCGATGACCTTCTTGGGCCGTCAA
>CAZFHV010000052.1:0-18518 GCA_964519095.1 uncultured Chromatiaceae bacterium
GAGGAGGCGTTCATCGATGCCGATGCCAAGGATTACGCGGGGTTGGACGCTCACCCTGACAGATCAGGGTGGGGACGCCCAGGGCTTCGAGGTGCTCGATGCGGCGCTGCTCCGGCTTGCCCACCGCATGGAAGGGATAGCCCAGGCACACCAGGGCCGCTACCCCCGCCCGCTCGGCGATGAGGCTGGCGATGCGTCCGCCCAGGGACTTGCCGCCGATCACCAGCCGCTCCGGCGGGATGCCCGCCCCGGCCGCCCAGGCGAGCTCCTGCTCCCAGCGCTCGATCAGCACTGGGGTACGGTCCGGGGGGCGCTGCTGGCCATCGCGGGTGGCGGCGGCCATGTAGGGAAACTCGAAGCGGACCACCCGCAGCTTGGCCCGCGCCAGGTGATGGGCGAAGAAGGTCATGAAGTCCGAGCCCATGCCCTGGCCGGCGCCGTGAGCGAGGAGGAAGGTCCAGTGGGCGTCCGGGGGGCCGTCGATCAGCCGTTCGGTCATGGGCTACCGCCTCTGCGGTATGGGATGGGTAGGCCTTAGCAAAGCATAAACCCGAAACCGGGAGACGCAACCGCCGCAAGCAACCCGATGAGGGTCACTGGCCGTTCGAGACGAGGCCGGCGCCGCCCCTGGACTGAAACTGGGAGGCCCTGGCGCCCCTGCCCGGAGCCAGTCAGGGGCCCCGGAAACAGCCGGCAGCACCCCCGGACCCAGGCGGGGACAAAGACGCTAACCTACTGTTTTTTATCATTTCAAGCCGGGTTTCTGGCCTTGAAAACCTCACGTGCGGAGCTATAAATATAAGTAGGGAGGAAGGAAGTTGAGGAGGTGTCCCATGAGCACCAAAGCGACTGAGCTTGAGAAAGTGGCTGTGACGCCGTCGCGGGGCTTGACGCCCTTCGAGGAGATGGATCGGTTGTTCGACACGCTGTTTCATCGCGGGTGGATGCGCCCCTTCCGTGAGCTGTGGCCGGAGTGGGCCGGCCTGGAAGGCGCGAGCATGCGCAGCCCGCGTGTCGACCTGATCGATCGGGAAGGGGAGTTGTTGGTCCGCGCCGAGCTGCCGGGGGTGGAGAAGAAGGACCTGGAGGTGAGCCTCACCGGCAACAGCCTCACGCTGCGCGCCGAGACCCGCAAGGAGCAGAAAGAGGAGAAGGGCGAGTACTTCCGCGCCGAGATCGCCCAGGGGGCCTTCAGCCGGGTGCTGCAGCTCCCCGAGGAGATCGTCCCGGACCAGGTGCAGGCGACCTTCGAGAACGGCATCCTCGAGGTCCACCTGCCCAAGGCCCATCGGGTGGAGCCGCGGAAGATCGAGGTGAAGTGAATCCCGGTGCGAGCGCTCGCCTCCCGGTTGCGGGAGGCGGGCCTCTGCGGAGCGGGAGTCTGGCGGCCGGCAGCGATGCCGGCGCCCTTTCTTGCCGTGTTGGGGTACGGCGGCGCCTTCCCTCAGGACAGAGACCCGCTGAGGGGATGGGATGGGCCCTCACTCCGGGCGGGGCAGGCGAGCACCCAGCTGCAGGGCGACCTCCCGCACCACCTGAGCGGCCAGGGAGGCGGAGGCCCCCGTGGGGTCCCAGAGGGGGGACAGCTCCACCACGTCCGCCCCGACCAGGCGGCGACCGTCGATCGCGCGCAGCAAGGCGAGAAAATCCTGCCAATAGAGGCCGCCGGCCTCGGGGTTCCCCGTCCCTGGCAGCACCGCCGGATCGAACACGTCCAGATCCAGGGTCAGGTAGAGGGGCGAGTCGGGGAACCGCCCGAGCGCCGCCCGGAGGGCCTCCGGAGTCGGGGGGCACCAGCGCCCGCTCGCGCGCAGCTCGGCGAGCTCCGCGCGGGTGCCGGCGCGGATGCCGACCTGAACGACCCGGTCGGTGCCCACCAGCTCCAGGCAGCGACGCAGGGTACAGGCATGGTTATGTCGCTCGCCCAGGTAATCGGGACGCAGGTCCGCGTGGGCATCGAGCTGGACCAGGACCAGGTCCGGGTAGCGCTCGGACATCACCGCCACCACGCCCGTGGTCACCGAATGCTCTCCACCGAGGAAGAGGGGCCGCAGCCCCTGATCCAACACCCAGCGGGTGGCCTCAGACACCCGCTTCACCATGGGCCCCGGCGCCCCCAAGGGGAGGGGCACATTGCCCAGGTCGCAGTAGGGGAAGTCGTGGAGGTCCGCGTCCTGGGCGGGCGAGTAGGTCTCGATGCCCAGGCTGCTCTGGCGCAGGGCGTCGGGTCCGAAGCGGGCGCCGGGGCGGAAGGAGCTGGTGCTGTCGTAGGGCAAGCCCAGGATGGCCAGGGCGCCGGGGATCGGTTTGCGCTCGGCTTCGAGGTACTTGGGGCCGTGGTCGTCGAAGGGAGGGCCGCTCATGGATGCCCACTCCTGGCCGAGGCTGGTTTCAGGCCCTCAGGAGAGCCGGTTGCGATAGTCCGCATAGCCGAATTCCCGTACCAGCTCGAAGCGGTCGTCCTCGGTCCAGAGCCCGATGGAGGGATGCTTGACCCCGTTGAAGGTGGTGGTCTTGACCATGGTGTAGTGGATCATGTCCTCCAGCACCAGCCGGTCCCCCACCCGCAGGGGCTCGGCGAAGCTGTAGTCCCCGATCAGGTCCCCCGCCAGGCAAGTGGTCCCGCCCAGGCGATAGGTGTGGGGCAGCTCCCCGGGCCGGCCGGCGCCCCGTATCTCCGGGCGGTAGGGCATCTCCAGCACGTCGGGCATGTGGGCGGTCGCCGAGACATCGAGGATGGCGATGTCCATGCCAGTGTGGATCAGGTCCTCCACGGTGGTGACCAGCACCCCCGTCTGCCAGCCCAGGGCGGCGCCGGGCTCCAGGATCACCCGCACCCCATGGCGCTCACGGAAGTCGCGCACCAGCCCGATCAGCCGCTCGATCGGGTAGCCCCTGCGGGTGATGAGGTGTCCGCCCCCGAAGTTCACCCACTCCATCCGCGCGAGATAAGGACCGAAACGGGCCTCGAGCACCCCCAGCACCCGCTCGAGCACCTCGGCGTCCTGCTCGCAGAGGGCATGGAAGTGGAGCCCCTCGATGCCCTCGAGGGCCTGCCCCTGAAACTGGGAGGCCACCACCCCCAGCCGTGAATGGGGCGCGCAGGGGTTGTAGAGGGCGGTGTCCACCTCGGAGTACTCGGGGTTGACGCGGATGCCGCAGGAGACGCGGCGGGGGCCCGCCTGCACCCGTTCCCGAAAGCGCCGCCACTGGGAGAAGGAGTTGAAGCTGAGCCGATCGGCCAGGGAGAGGATCTCCTCGAGCTCATCGTCCCGATAGGCCGGTGCGTAGACGTGTACCAGACCGCCGAGCTCCTCGCGGGCCAGGCGGGCCTCATGGAGGGAGCTGGCCGCCGCCCCGTCGAGATACTGCTGGACCAGGGGAAAGGTACTGAACAGGGCGAAGCCCTTGAGGGCGCAGAGGATCTCCGCCCCGCTCTCCCGCCGCACAGCGGCGAGCAGCTCCAGGTTGCGCCGCAGCAACCCCAGGTCGCAGACGTAACAGGGGGAAGGGACCCGACTGATGTCCAAGGGCTGGGGCCGCCGCGGGAACCTCGGGGTGGGGGTCAGTCCCCGGACTGGGCCGGGATCTCGACGAGCTGCCAGGGCAGGCCGTGGCGGTTGAGGGCCGCCATGAAGGGATCCGGGTCCAGCTCCTCCACATTGACCACACCCGGCCGCATCCAGGTCCCCTGCAGCATCAGCATCGCCCCGATCATCGCCGGCACCCCCGTGGTGTAGGACACTGCCTGGGCCCCCACTTCCCGGTAGGCCTCGGCGTGGTCACAGAGGTTGTAGAGGAACCGCCCCAGGGGCTGCCCCCCTTTCACCCCCCGCACCTGCACCCCGATGCAGGTCTGGCCCCGGTAGTTCGCCCCCAGGGAGGCGGGTTCGGGCAGCAGGGCCTTGAGGAACTCCAGGGGCACGATGCGCTGGCCCTGGAAGTCCACCGGGTCGATGCGGGTCATGCCCACGTTCTGCAGCACCCGCAGGTGGGTGAGGTACTCCTGGGAGAAGGTCATCCAGAAGCGCGCCCGCCGCAGGGAAGGGAAGTGCTTGACGAGGCTCTCCAGCTCCTCGTGGAACAGCAGGTAGCTCTCCCGGGGCCCGATGCCGGGGTAGTCGATGGGCTTGTGCACCCCGAGCGGCTCGGTCTCGTGCCAGGCACCCTCTTCCCAGTAGCGGCCCCGCTGGGTGATCTCGCGGATGTTGATCTCGGGGTTGAAGTTGGTGGCGAAGCTCTGGCCGTGCTCTCCGGCATTGCAGTCGACGATGTCGAGGCTGTGGAGCTCGTCGAAGGCGTGCTTGGCGAGGTAGGCGGTGAAGGCATTGGTCACCCCGGGATCGAAGCCACAGCCGAGCAGGGCCATCAGCCCCGCCTCGCGGAAGCGCTCCTGGTAGGCCCATTGCCAGCGGTACTCGAACCGGGCCACCTCCCGGGGCTCGTAGTTGGCGGTGTCCAGGTAGTGGACCCCGGCCTCCAGGCAGGCCTCCATGATGCTGAGGTCCTGGTAGGGCAAGGCGACATGGATCAGCAGCGCCGGACGCTCCTCCCGCAGCAGGGCCACCAGCTCGGGTACCCGATCGGCATCCACCTGGGCCGTGCGCACCCGATCCCCGCCCACCCGCGCGGCGATGGCGTCGCACTTGGCCTTGGTGCGGCTGGCGAGCAGGATCTCGGAGAACACCTCCGGCACCTGGGCGCACTTGTGGGTGACCACGGCCCCCACCCCGCCGGCGCCGATGATGAGGATCTTGCTCATGCCACTTTCACCAAAAAAAGGCCGCTCGTGTGGCGCCCGACCCCTGGGAGGCGGCGGCCCACCGGCCGACCCTGGCGCTCCAGCCCGCGCCCCTCTTGGGGACAGCCAAGACCCGCCGAGGGGGCGCCAAGGGGTGTCAAGGCCCGCGCCTCGCCTGCTGGTGGTAACGGGTCCCGCGGACGAGGAAGTGGGTCTCCACCTCGGCGAGGGCGAAGGTCGTCTGAAAGAGATCGATCACCGCTTGCGTATCCATGCTGTCCTTGCAGGTGTAGACATCCGCGCTCACGAAGCCCCGATCGGGAAAGGTGTGCAGGCTGATATGGCTCTCGGCGACGATGACGAACCCCGAGTATCCCCCCCCGTCCTTGGGGCTAAGCGGGGGGACGCTGAGCACGAAGGGCTCGTGGAGCGGATGCATGCCCAGACGCTTCGGCAGGGATTCGAACAAATGTTGGATGAGGGCGCCGTCCGCGAGCCGCTCGCCGGCACCTCCATAGCCGTCGAGGGTGAGATGGCAGCCGAAATGGCCCGCCTCACCCCCTCCAACCGCTGGTTTCGTCGCGTCCACCCTGGTATTGCTCAAGATCATGAGGTATGTCTGGCCCCAGGCCCTATACCGACCAACACCGACCGCCGGAGCCCGGAGCAAGGCTAAGCACCGAGCCACTCCCCGCGGGTGGGTTCCCTGGCGAATACAGAGCCTCCATCGGGCAAGCCGTTACCCACCGCCGTCCGCCCCCGGGCGGACCTAGCGGGACTCCGCTCCCTGGGGCTCTACCTGGAGCACCACCCCGTCCACCCCGCTCACCCGCACCTGGCTGCCCGCAGGGCAGTCGGGGCCGGTGATCTTCCAAAGGGTGTCGTCCACCCGGCTGCGGCCGGTGCCGTTGACGATGGGGGCGCTCAGGGTGAAGGTCCGGCCCAGGTACTGCTCGCCCCGGCGGTTGAGGCGGGGCTCGTCGGTGGCGATGGGGAAGCGGCGGAAATAGCGGCGACTGGCGAGCACAGTGACCAGGCTGAGAAGTGCGAAGAGGAGGAGCTGGTAGGGCCAGTCGATCCCCGGCCAGAGCGCGAGCAGCAGCCCCACCCCGCCCGCGGCGACGCCGAGCCAGAGGAAAAACACCCCCGGGGAGAAGATCTCCAGGATCACCAGCACCACCCCCAGCACCAGCCAGTGCCAGTAGGAGAGGGACTGGAGCCAGCCGCCCATCAGGCGTCGCCCCCCTTGGTGAGGGTGGCGCGGGCGATCTCGGCGATGCCGCCAATCGAGCCGATGAGGCTGCTCGCCTCCAGGGGGATCATGACCAGCTTCTGGTTGGGGGCACTGCCGATCTGCTGCAGGGCCTCGGTGTAGCGCTGGGCGACGAAGTAGTTGATGGCTTTGATGTCGCCCTTGGCGATGGCCTCGGAGACCAAAAGGGTCGCCTTGGCCTCCGCCGCGGCCAGACGCTCCCGGGCCTCGGCGGCGCGGAAGGCCGCCTCCCGCTCGCCCTCCGCCTTGAGGATGACGGACTGCTTCTCGCCCTCGGCGCGCAGGATCTGGGCCTGGCGCTTGCCCTCGGCCTCCAGGATCTCGGCGCGCTTGTCCCGCTCGGCCTTCATCTGCCGCCCCATGGAGGTCACCAGGTCGCTGGGCGGGTTGATGTCCTTGATCTCGATGCGGGTGACCTTGACCCCCCAGGGGGTGGTGGCGTCGTCCACCACCGTCAACAGACGGGCGTTGATCTGGTCGCGTTGGGAGAGGAGCTCGTCGAGGTCCATGGAGCCCATCACGGTGCGGATGTTGGTGGTGGTGAGGTTGAGGATGGCGTACTCGAGGCGGCTGACCTCGTAGGCCGCCTTGGCCGCATCCAGCACCTGGTAGAACACCACCCCATCCACGGTGACCATGGCGTTGTCGCGGGTGATCACGTCCTGGGAGGGGACATCCAGCACCTGCTCCATCATGTTCATCTTGGAGCCGATGCGGTCCACCACCGGGATGATCAGGTTGAGCCCCGGGGCCAGGGTGCGGGTGTAGCGTCCGAAGCGCTCGACGGTGAACTCCGATCCCTGGGGGACGCGGATGACGCCGAGCGCCACCACGGCAACGGCGAGGACGACGACGGCGATGACGAACGGCTCCATGGGGGAATCCTTGATTGTGCGGGCCGAGCGGGTCAAACGCCAAGTATACCCCCCTGCCGACCCGGACGACGGGGGCTTTGGTACACTGGGCACCCATGCGCCCCGCCTCGGCCCCCCTCCTGCCCAAGCCGCCCAAGTCCTTACTGAGCAAGGTGGGGCGGGCCATCGCCGACTACGACCTGATCCGGCCCGGCGACCGCATCCTGCTCGGGGTCTCCGGGGGCAAGGACTCGCTCTCCCTCCTCGCGATCCTCCATCACCTGCGGACCTATGCCCCGGTGCACTTCGAGCTTGGTGTGCTGACCGTGGACCCGGAGGTGGATGGCTTCGACCCCTCTACCCTGATCCCTCTCTACCAGGCCCTGGGGCTGCCCTGGTTCTACGAGCGCCAGCCGATCCTGGCCCAGGCCCAAACCCAGATGGAGGGGGATTCCTTCTGCGCCTTCTGCGTCCGCATGAAGCGGGGGGTGATGTACAACGTCTGCCGGCGGGAGGGTTTTGGGGTGCTGGCCCTGGCCCAGCACCTGGACGACCTGGCGGAGAGCCTCTTGATGTCGCTCTTCCATGGAGGGCAACTGCGGACCATGAAGGCCCACTACCTCAACGACGCGGGCGACGTGCGTATCATCCGGCCCCTGGTCTATTGCCGGGAGCGCCAGACCGCGGAGCTCGCGGCCCGCGGCGGGCTGCCCGTGGTGCCCGACAGTTGCCCGGCCTGTTTTCGCATGCCCACCCAGCGGGCCTACATGAAGAGCCTCCTGGCGCGGGAGGAGCGGGCCATCCCCCACCTGTTCCCCAACCTGCTGCACGCCATGCGACCGCTCTTGGTGGAGGGGGCCATCCCACCGCGGGAGGACGGCAGCGTCCCCCAACCCTGGCCAGCGGACGGGCCTGGGCCCCATCCCCCCCGCCCGCAGTCCAACTCCGCCGAGGGTATCACGCTATCCGGGGGCCAAGCATGATCCGCCTGAAGCGCTATGTGGCTTGTGTCGTTCTGGGGGCCTTGGTCCCGACGGCTGGCGCCCAGGGCGAGACCAAGCCGCCCACCGAGGCGCCGGCGGGGCTCTGGCAGCGCTCCCTGGAGCAGGCGGAGGGCTGGTGGCAGCAGTCGCGGGACCTGGCCGGACAGACCTGGGAGCGCACCCGCGACTGGATGGCGGCGGAGCCCAAGGACCGCTTCAGCGAGGTCTGGACCCAGATCGTCCCCAAGCTCGGGGAGATCCTCACCCTGGAGGACCGCCGCGAGCAGCTCCCCAAGAAGGCCTGGTTGCGAGAGGACCAGCGCTCCAACCAGACGGAGATCGACGCCCTACTCGACGAGGCGGTGGCCATCCTCGCCGTCTCCCCGGCCCAGGACTACCGGGCGCGCATCCGGCGGCTGGAGGGGGAGGTCCTCGCCGCCCAGCAGGAGATCGCCGAGCTGCGCACCCGCCGCGTCGCCGCGCCCCGGGACGCCACCTGGCAGAAGTCGGTGGCGGACTACGACCGGGCCATCGCGGAGCGGGAGGCGGCCATCGAGCACCACCGCGCCGAGCTCGCGGAGGTGCGCCGGGCCTTCGCCGCGGAGCTGCGGGGTCTCGGGATGGAGGTGAGCGACGAGCAGGTGGAGCTGCTCCTCTCCACGGTGATTGGCGACAACCTGGTGGACCTGGGCGTGGCCTTCGACCAGGTCAAGGCCATCACCCTGGAGCTACAGCGGTTGGTCGAGCAGTCCGGGGAGGACATCGAGAGCGCCCGTCGCTACTACGGGATGTATCTGGTGCTCCTGAAGGTGCTCGAGCGTATGCACACCCAGATCATCGAGGCCATCGACAAGCGTTACCTGCCGCGCATCGACGCCATCCGTGACCGCACCCAGGAGCTGATGGCCCAGACCCGCGTCCTCCAGCGGCAGGCCGCCAGGGCCGATCCCATCCTGGAGGCCAACATCCAGGCCCAGGAGCTGACTCTGCGGGCCGCCACCTACTACCGGGAGTACCTGGTGGAGCAGTCGCGCCAGATCGCCGCGGCCCGCCAGCGGCTCGCCCGGGACATCCTAACCGCCTGGAACACCTACGAAACGGTCAAGGTGTCCGGCGAGCTGGTGGGGCTCATCCGCAACAGCCGCCAGCTCCTCGATGGACTGCTCCAGCGGGATGTCCCGCCCCTGCGGGGCTTCCAGAACCTGGAGCTGCAGCGCGAGCTCCGCAACCTCACCCAGCGTCTGCGCGAGCCGGCCTCGGCCAGCAAGTGACGGAGAGGCCGTCGACACCATGGGCCCTGGCCCCGCTCCTTTGAGTAGGAACCGCGGCTGCGCAGACACTGACCTCTCGCCAGACTGATAGGAGTCATCAAGTGCCATCCCGAGCCTTTCTCGCAACCGCTGCCCTGCTCTTCGCCGTGGGCTCCAGCTTTTCCCAGGAGGCCGACGCCTGGACCTCGTCCCCCTACAGCGTCAACTGTGAGAGCAAGAAGGGGCAGTACAAGGAGTGTCCGGCGCCCTGGGCGGGGTATGGGGTGCGGTTGGTGGAGCAACGCTCCAAAGCCCTCTGCACCCGCGGCTACTCCTGGGGCAGCAGCCGCAACGCCGTCTGGGTGGACAAGGGTTGCCATGGCCTCTTCGCGCCAAGGGATGCGGGGGCCGGTGGGGGCGAGCAACTCGCCTGCGAGTCTTGGGGCGAGGGCACCCGCGAATGTCGTCTGCGGGGGTCACCGCAACGGGTGGAGCTGGTCCGCGACCTGGGCGAGAAGCGCTGCAAGCTGGGGAAGAACTGGGGTTGGGGTCACCGCGCCATCTGGGTGGCAAACCGCTGCAGCGGGGTGTTCGAGGTGGAATATCGCTAGCGGGAGGGCCCCTCCTCAGGCCACCTGAGCCAGCCGCGCCGGACCGGGGCAGCGACTGGCCAGGGTGCCGAGCCCCAGCGCCCCCAGGGCCGCGTGCAGGCGCTCGGGCCGTGCCGTCGCGAGCAGTCTGAGCTGCCCCTGGCCCGGGGGCAGCCCGCTGGCGAGCCGCCTCACCTGGCGGGCGACGGCCTCCGCCACGTCCACCAGCTCGGCACGACCCGCCACCAGGGGCTCCAGGATCTCGGAAAGAAAGCTGTAGTGGGTGCAGCCGAGCACCAGGCGATCCGCACCCCGTGCCAACAGGGGCTCCACCAGGTCGCCCACCTCCCCCAGAAAATCCTCCCCGTCGAGATGGAGCGTCTCCACTCGGGTCGCCCAGCCCGGGCAGGGCACCACCTCCACCGCTACCTGGCTGGCGTGGTCGCGGATCAGGCGCCGGAGCCGCTCGCTCTCGGCGGTCACCTCGGTGGCCAGCACCGCGATGCGCCCGGTTTGCGACATCGCCGCGGCGGGCTTGACCCCGGGCTCGACCCCTACCACCGCGATGCCCGGATGTTGGCGCCGCAGCTCGTTGACCGCCGCCGCGGTGGCGGTGTTGCAGGCCACCACCAGCAGCCGGCAGCCCTCCTGCTCCACCAGGTAGCGGCCGATGGCCAGCACCCGGCCGCGGATGAAGGCGTCGGGCTTGCTCCCATAGGGCACATGGGCGGTATCCGCTAGATAGGCGAGGTCCGCCTGGGGAAGGTGGCGGGCAATGGCGGCAAGCACCGAAAGCCCCCCCAAACCGGAGTCGAAGATGCCGATCACGCCCGGAGTACCGGTGTGGGTTCGCGCGTCTGAATGCGAGGGGAAGAAGGGGTATGACCCATGGCACTGTCGAGGGGTGAATCGAGGGGGCGTCAGGGGGGCCTGTCCCAGCCGCGCGGCCTCTGCGGCCAGCGGCCTATGCTAACGGTGCGGCGTCGCCGCACCAAGAGGGATGGCCGATTGACCCTGTCCCACCGGGAGAGACCGCTATACCTTTTGAAAATGGTCGGGCGCCGCGGTGCGGAAGGAAGCCATCCCCGCCCCGCCGCGAATTCCTTTTCTCGTCATGGGGGCCTGATGTCACCATGCGTCAGCTGAATCTTTCCATCTGCGGCATCCCGATGCTCCTGGCTTCACAGGCGGGGATCCGCGGGCGATCGGGTGCGCCAGGCTCCGGGCACCCCTTAGGGCTTAGGGCTGTGCACCCTTGGCCGCCGGCTGTCCCTCGGGCGGGGCAATGGATAGCAGTTCGATGTCGAAGATCAGGGTCGCCTGGGGCCCGATGAGCTGGCCGGCGCCCCGGTCTGCATAGGCGAGTCCCGCGGGAATAAAGACGCGATACTTGCTTCCCACGGGCATCAGCTGCAAGACTTCGGTCCAGCCGGGAATCACACCCTTGACCGGGAAGGAGGCGGGTTTGCCCTGACGGGCGGAGCTGTCGAACTCGGTGCCGTCGATGAGGGTTCCCCGATAGTGGACGCTCACGGTATCGGTGTCCTTGGGCTTGTCGCCGGTCCCCTGGGTGACGACCTCGTATTGCAGCCCGCTCGCGGTGGTCACCATGTTAGGCTTGGTCTTGTTCTGTGCCAGGAAGGCTTCACCTTCGGAGCGGTTCTTCTCCGCCCGCGCCTTCTTCTCCGCTGTCGCGGCCTCCTGCATCTTCTGGTTGAAGGCGGTACGCGTCTGATTCGCCTCTTGGTCGGTGAGCAGGGTGGGCTTGCCGGCCATCACATCACCGATCGCCTGGGCGAGGGTCTTGAGGTCGAGATCGGCACTCGGCCCCAAGCGCTTCAGCGAGGTCCCAATGCCCATGCCGAGGGCGTAACTCAGCTTCTGGCTGTCGGTTTCCAGCTTCGGGGCCGCCTCCTGCGCCACGACTGGCTTCAAGGCGAGCAGCAGAAAGCTGAGTCCGATCACCATCAGAGAGATCAAACGCCTGTGCTTGTTCATGAAGTCACCTCCTGAGAGAAGTCGCTACTGGGAATGACGGCGCGGAGCCCGTCGGCCCATGCCTGCGGGCCGCTTCGACCGGCTTGTCAACTGAGCCGCGCATCATACTGAAGTCGCCCATCGCTGACAGTCTCTGACACCCGGTTAAGGTCCCTCCATTGACGCAGGTCTACGCGGATGTCTTTCGGAAGGGATGGCCCGGGCGGACCAAGAACAGAGCGGTGTCGACGAGTGGGGTCGTGATCCTGGACTTCTGGGGGCTCCTTCGGAAGATACGGGAGCAGCAGAAAACCCTAAGTTGCTGTTTCTGGCTTCCAGCGGTCACGCCCCTCTTGCGCATGGGCACCGGTGCAGGCACCAAGTGGTTCGCTCCAGCCTGGGATGGCGCCTGTCAGCCAATCCCGTGACGTTGCTCGCCAAACCCTGCCAGTCGGCTCGGTAGCATAGACAGAGCAGCCACCCAACAGCAATCGCCTGCCCGAGCCTAAAGCGCGGCACCTACCTCCGAGTCCGGCGACATCGGCCACGTCACAGCGCTCACGAAGATGCACACCATCGGCTCGACATTCACGCGGCCCGGTTTCCGCGCCGGTGGGCTGCGCGACCACAGCACACCCGTGGTGAGCTACCTGGGGCAACTCGGCCTGATCGAGGTGAAGGCCTATCACCAGACCCAAATTCTTGTCGCGGGTGTCAGTCCGCGCGCGCCAGGGCCGCAATCACCGCTGGTAATGGCGGAGCGACTGGTTGAGGGTGTACAGGCCGTCATCGCCTTGATTGAACCCCGGACGGCTTTCCCATCGCTAATGAGGGGTAAATGACCGCTTCGCTGGGGAAGATGGCGACCACCTCAGTGCGGCGCTCGATCTCGCCGTTGAACCGCAGCGGATTGGTGCTGTGAATCTTACACCAGTGCTCCTTGGGGAAGCTCATGTGGGCCAGCACGTCGTCTTCGGCCTCGTCCATGTGCCTGGCGATCTTGGGGAAGCGCTCACGCATCTGCTCAGCCACGGCACGCCACTGGGCTGCGGGCAGGCTGCTCGGTTTCCTGAGCGAAGATAGCGCCGATCAACGCCGAGACCAGGCGTCGCTGCCCGCGGGGGGGATGCACCAGGGCGTTTCTCATGAGGTGCGCCCGTCAGCGCTACCAGGTGACCTGCATGGGGCAGCGTACCGCCTTCTTGAGCCCCTCGTGGCTATCGGAGCGACCCGGGCGACTCCGTGGAGACCCCGGCGAGTGGGGCGCGCAGGAACTCCGCTCAGAAGGCTTCCGGCCCACTCAGGCGGCGTGAAACTCCATCGGCTCGGGGTTACACTCTAGAAGTGAAGGGTCGCCCTCGTTGTGGGGCATCAGCGATTTGTTGCAGCCTGTTATTCCCTGAAGGGACGACATGGCTGTAACCCCGGGGTGGGCTATTCGGGGCAAGTCCAGAGGGAGGGTCTCCATCGTGTCCATTATGTCGATCCGTGCCGCCCGTCTGGCGCTGACCATCGTCATTCTCTTCTGGGCACTCGTGGCCACGTCGGCCCGGGCCCAATGCGTCTCGCTCACCACACTGGGCTCGGCCTACACCCAGAATTTCGACACCCTCTCCAACACGGCGGGTCCAACAACCAACAACCTGACGATCACCGGCTGGTACATGACCGAGTCGGGGGGCGGCGCACGGGACAACGAGCAGTACGCCGTCGACACCGGCGGCAGTGCTACCGGCGACACCTACAGCTACGGCGCCGCCGGCTCGACCGAGCGCGCCCTCGGCCAGCTGCGCAGCGGCACCCTCATCCCGCTCTTCGGCGCCTGCTTCACCAACAGCAGCGGCTCGACGATCACCAGCCTCGCCATCGCCTACAACGGCGAGGAGTGGCGCCTCGGCACCGCCGGGCGCACCGACCAGATGAACTTCGAGTACAGCACCAACGCCACGGACCTCGTCACCGGCACGTGGACGAACGTCGGCGCTCTCAACTTCGTCACCCCGGACACGGTCACGACCGGCGTCAAGAACGGCAATGTCGCCGCCGACCGCACGGCGCTCTCGTCGATCCTCACCAGCCTGTCGATCGCCAACGGCGCCACCTTCTGGATCCGCTGGAACGACCAGGACGCCTCGGGCGCCGATGACGGCCTCGCGGTCGACGACTTCTCACTTACCCCTCAAGGCGGGGCAATGCTCCCGACGCTAAGCATCAATGACGTCTTTCTCAACGAGGGCAATGCGGGTACGACGAGCTTCACCTTTACGGTCTCTCTTTCCGCTCCCGCGGGAGCCGGTGGTGTGACCTTCGACATCGCCACCGCCGACGGCACCGCGACGCAGCCCACCGATTACACGCAGAAGAGCCTCACCTCGCAGACGATCCCCGCGGGCAGTTCGACCTACAGTTTCACCGTGCTGGTCAACGGCGACACGACGCCCGAAACCAACGAGACCCTCTTCGTCAATGTCACCAACGTGACCGGAGCCACCGTTACCGATGGTCAGGGGCAGGGGACCATCGTCAACGACGACGCGGCGCCGAATCTGACGCTCAGCGACGTCACGCTCAGCGAGGGCAACGCCGGCACGACAACCTTCACCTTCACCGTCAACCTCTCGGCGCCGGCCGGCGCCGGCGGCGTGACCTTTGACATCGCCACCGCCGACGGCACCGCCACACAGCCCAGCGATTACACCCAGAAAAGCCTCACCGCCCAAGCCATCCCGGCCGGCAGCTCGAGCTATACCTTTGACGTGCTGGTCAACGGCGACACCACGCAGGAGCCCGACGAGACCTTCTTCGTCAACGTCACCAACATCACCAACGCGATCGGAACCGACACCCAGGGCCTGGGGGCGATCGTCAACGACGACATCACCAAGATCCACGACGTGCAGGGGAATGGCGCCTCGACGCCGATCCCCGGCTCGACCGTGACCGTCGAGGGCGTGGTGATCGCCAGCTTCCAGGGCGCGAACAAGTTGAAGGGTTTCTTCCTCCAGGAGGAGGACGCCGACGCCGACGCCGACCCGAACACCTCTGAGGGCATCTTCATCTTCTGCAATAGCTGCCCCACGGTGGTGGCCGAGGGGCAGCGCGTCAAGGCGACGGGGGTAGTCTCCGAGTTCAACGGTATGACTGAGATCACGGCCTCGGCCGCCGGCTCGGTCGTTGTCACCGATGCCGGCAATCACCTCGCCGAGGTGACACCAACGCCGGTCCCCCTTCCGATCGTAGGCGACCTCGACACCTTCTACGAGGTGCGCGAGGGGATGTTGGTCACTTTCGCCGACAGCCTGACCGTCTCCGACCACTTCGAACTCGCGCGCTACGGCCAGATCCTGCTGGTTCAGGGTGGGCGGCCATCCCAGTTCACCGAAACCAACGCGCCGAGCATCGCCGGCTACACCGCGTACCTCGACGACCTGGCACGGCGACAGGTGATCCTCGACGACGACAACAACGCGCAGGAATGGTACCTGACGAGTTCGACCCCGCCCGGGCCGGCGGATGGCCTGCAATACGTCTTCTATCCGCAGGCCAATGGCGGCCTCTCGGTCGGCACCCAGGGCGTCGATTTCTTCCGCGGCGGTGACTCGGTGTCTGGGCTCACCGGTGTGCTGCACTGGTCGTCGCCCGGCTTCGGCTCGTCGACCTGGCGCATCCGCCCCAGCGCGGCGCATTCGGTGAACTTTACGGTCGCCAATCCGCGCCCAGCGACACCACCCCTCGTGGGCGGCGCCATCAAGGCCGTCGGGATGACGCTCCAGGACTACTTCACGACGATCGATACCACGGCAAGTAACAGCACGGGTCCCTGCGGCCCGGCCGGCACTCAGGACTGCCTTGGCGCCGACAGCGTCGCCGAGCTCAACCGCCAACGGGAGCGGATTTCGTTCGTCGTCTGCACCCTCGCCGCCGACGTTTACGCCTTCACCGAACTCGAGAACACCACCCCGTCGGCCACCATCACCGACCTCCTCGGTGCTGTCAACACCCGCCGCGGCGGTGCCCATCCCTTTGTCTTCGTCAACACCGGCGGAACCCTGGGCACCGAGGTCGTCCGGGTGCAGCTCATCTACCGCACCGGTGTCCTGTCGCCGGCCGGCTCGCCCCTGGTGGATCTGGATCCGATCCACAACCGGCCCCCGACGGCGCAGACCTTCGACGTCGTGGATAGCGCCAACCCGGCCTTCGGGGAGCGTTTCACGGTCATCGCCAATCACTTCAAGTCGAAGGGCTGCGCTGGGGCCAGCGGTGCCAACACCGATGCCGGAGACGGCCAGGGGTGCTTCAACGCGACCCGGGTTGCGCAGGCGAACCGTTTGCTCACCTGGATCAACGGAACCTTGTTGCCGGCCGCCGGTGATCCCGACGTCCTTCTGCTCGGCGACTTCAACGCCTGGGCCAAGGAGGATCCGATCACGTCCCTCGCCGCCGGCGGCTACACAGATCTGGAAAACGCTTATCTCGGCGCCTCCGCCTATTCCTACCTGGTCGATGGGGCGACTGGCCACCTCGACTACGGTTTCGCGAGCGCCAGCCTGCTGCCCCAAGTGACTGGAGCGCGGTTCTGGCACATCAATGCCGACGAGGTGGACCTGTTCGACTACAACGACGAGGTCAAGGACACCGGCGAGGCGACCTTCGAGGAGAAGCCCGACGGCTCGGCGCTCACCCCGCCGCGGGTCGTCTTCGCGCCCGGCACGCCCTATCGCGCCTCGGATCATGACCCGGTACTGGTCGGTCTGTTCCAAGTTGCGGACCTCGCCGTAACCAAGGTCGACACCCCCGATCCCGTCAACGCCGGCACTAATCTCACCTATACCATCACCCTGACCAACAACGGACCTGATGCGGCGGCGAATGCCTCTTGGAGCGACACCCTGCCGGCGGGGACGACCTTCGTCTCGCTTTCCGCTCCGGGCGGTTGGAGTTGCACGACGCCCGGAGTCGGCGCCGGCGGCACGGTGTCCTGCTCCATTGCCGCTTTCCCAGCGGGCAGCGCCGCGTTTTCTCTGGTCATCAAGGTTGGCGCCAACGTCGCCAGTGGCACGGTCCTTTCCAACACCGCCACCGCGACCTCGGCCACGGCGGATAGCAGCCCTGGCAATAACAGCGCCACCTCGACGACGACGGTCGCCACCTCCGCCGATCTCTCCCTGATGAAAACGGATACCCCCGATCCGGTGACGGCTGGCGGCAACCTGACATACAGCCTTAAGGTCGAGAATGCGGGACCATCGGAGGCCGCGAATGTGGTGGTTACAGATACTCTGCCCAGTGGGTTGGTCCTTGTCTCCACCTCAGGTTGCGCCCAGGATCCGAATGGCGTTCCCTCATGTTCCTTGGGGTCGATCGCCGCGGGTGGCAACAAGAGCTATACGATCACCGCGACGGTAGCAGCGCCCTTGAGTTCCTCGGCCATCACCAACAGCGCCCATGTCTCATCGAGCACCGCCGATCCGAACGACGCCAACAACAGCGCCAGTGCCGAGACCGGGATAGACGATAACGATGGCGTTCCTTCCGCCGTTGAAGCAGGGGTCCCCGGGTTCAACGGATCCGCCCAAGGCGATGGCGATGGCGATGGCGTCACCGATAATCTCGAGCCCTGGACCGCTTCACTGCCGTCGCTCGTGGGCGGATGCTGGTTCACCGTCACCACGGCCCGGCACTATCCCCTGCAACAGGTCGTCGCACTCCCGCCCCCGTCTTCGCCGCTCATGGGCAGCCTCTTTCCCTGTGGCCTCGTGAGCTTCAGGGTGAGCTTACCGACCCCAGGGGCAACGGTCGATGTCAAGATCCTAGTCTCCTCACCGGATCCCACTTTCTCGGGTTGGCTAAAGACGGGCTCGGCCGGTGGCTTCGATATCGCGGACGGCAGCCCCAAGATCACCGGCGGCAAAACAGTCTTTGCATTCCGCGGTAGAGATGGCGGTCGTTTCGACGCGGACGGCACGGCGGATGGCACCTTCTCCGATCCGAGCGGACCGGTCCGCTTTCAACAAGGACCTCCTGGCGGTTCCGGCAACCCGCCGCGACCCATTCCCACCTTGGGCCTACTCGGCGTAAACCTTCTCGCCCTGGCGCTCATGGGGATTGCGTTTCTCTCGCGACGACGGCGCTACCGTGAAGGCTCCTGAAGCAGGAGACAGACGTATCCCTTCCGCCGGGGCGGAGGGTTGGTCGGGAGGCGACGAGAGACTAGGCTGTCACCGCCGTCTTGATCGGCCAGCAGCCGAATTGCTTGAGGGCCCGGATCCAGTGCTGTGCATTCTTGGAGACGGCGGCATAGTAATCGATCCCCGGATCTCGATAAGGCACGGGGCGGGGGAGGCCGACGTAGATGGTCCGGATGAGCCTATGGGCCAACGCGACGATGGCCTTCTTGTGACCGCGTCGGATCACCAGGCCTTGGTAGTCGGAACTGAACAGGCTCTTGGTTCGCCGCGCCGCACTGGCCGCCTCGCACAAGAGGTAACGCACGATACTGTTGGATTTACGCTTTTTCTCACTCTTGGGCTTGCCGGCACTCTGGTGATTGCCGGGACAAGGGCCGCCCAGGAGGCGAGGCGATCAGCCGGGCCAAAGCGGCTCATGTCCGTGCCGACCTCCACCAGGATCATGGCTGCGGCGATGGTGTCAATGCCAGGGATGCTCCGCAGCAGCTCCTCTCGCTTTCCGCGCCGGCGCCCTTTGGTCAGCTCGGTGAGCGCACTGGGCTGCTCTCCCCGAGCAGGCCCTCGAGCATCGCCTCGGTGCGGACCCCATTGATCCTATTTTTCTCACTTGACCTTTTAGAAACTGCTGCAACCTCAGGGCTGGTGCGGGTTGAGGGCAGAAA
>CAZFHV010000053.1:0-18428 GCA_964519095.1 uncultured Chromatiaceae bacterium
CCCTGAGGGACGGCTGGGCCAGACCCGTCCCGCCGTCGCGGTAGTGCCGGGCCCCCGAGCGGGTATGTCCCGGCGGGGGTCCAGGCGGTGGCACACCCTCTGCTCGAGGTCGTTGTAGGCCCCGTCGTGCCCCCAGGGCCCGGTGGGTGCCACCTGACGCAAGTTGGGGGTGCGGCACTTGAAGCGGTCCAGGGGAACGCCGGTCGCGTCTTTCTCGGCCGAGGTCGACGAGGCCATCCGAAAGCTCCTCCTGGTTACCGCCTGGGCTGATCGGGGGCAAGCCGATGGCGTGGAAGACGTCGTCGGTTTCGCGAATCAGCCCATCGCCCGGGATTGAGGATGGTGTGGCGCAGAGTCGTAACCCGATGCCGGGTGCGGGGGCTGCTATGAGTCCCATGCCGCGGTGGCCCGCAGCCTCCGATCAGGCGGGCCGGGCCCCTCGCAGGGCGGTCACCAGGGAGTGGAAATTAGAGTATCGAGCGGGCTGTAGGACCCTCGAGAACAAGATCCGTGAGAGGGCGAGGCCCCGTCATCGGGACCCCGGCAAGCGGGGGCCTGCACCCTCTGAAAAGGAATAATCGGGCTTGGGTCTCTTTGGCAGGGTGGGACGCCTGGGGGCTAAGACTAAGGAGTTTGCGCCGGCAGGGCAAAGCGCCGCGGGTCCGGCCATCAGGGAGATGGCGGGGAGAAGGAGTTGGGGCCCTCACCCCAGCATTCCCTGCCGGGGTGAGGTATGGAACCAAAACCCCTTGACCGAGCGACTGTCCTAGAGCTTTGCCCGAGGGTGAGACGCCGTCACTTGGCCGCGGTCTTGGGGTTGGTTGCGGTGACGGACGTCTGATGATTGGCGGTCGCGTCATAGGTCACACCGCTCTTGGCGAGGGTCTTCACCGTGAAGGTCGCGTTGTTCAGGGTGCTCTTGAGGTTGGGCTTGGTCACCGCGCATTCACCCGTGGAGCCCGTCGTGCAAGAGCCGGTCGTGGTGCCCCCGTTCCAGGCCCAGGTGCCACTGACGGTAACCCCTGGCACGGGCTGCTGGTGAGCGGCGTCGTGGGCCAGGATGCTGGCGACCGCGGTCCAGGTAGTCTTGCCCGTGGAGCTGCTTGAGCCCACGAGGCTGCCCACGTGGACGCCGGTCTGGGTAGTGGCAGAGGCGATCCCGGTGTAGCTGGTCTCGTTCCCCGCCGCATCCCGCGCCTTGGCCTGGTAGCTGTAGTTGGTGCCCCCCGCCAACCCGGTCGCCGTATAGCTCGGGGTGCCCTGCCAGCCGCTGTCCCCGCAGCCGGTGCCGCCCGAGACGCAGTGGAACAGGTACTGCACCGCGCCGCCGCTGTCGTCCACGGCCGTGGTGGTCTGCATGGTGATGCGATCGGTCCCGGTCGCCACCGGCGCCAGGGCCCAGCTCATGGGGTTCGGGTTCGGGGGCTTGGTGTCGGCGGGGGCCGCCGGCACGGTGCCGTTGATGAAGTACTGGCCAACGCTGGCGTAGTCGCTGTAGCCGCTGGTCAAGGGATCACCCACACCCACCCCTTCGACGGCCAGGATGTAGTGCCCCGCGTTCAGGTCGGCGGTGATCCGTGCATAGGTGTCGTCAGGGGGGTCACTCGCGGCGAGCTGCACCCCATTGGCGCTGTAGAGCCTGGCCCGTATATCCAGATTGGCGCCTCGGTAATAAGCGGGGGCGTAGGTCTCGATCCAGGCCGGTGTGATCGTCAAGTCCAGGGTCCCGGCCCCCACGTCTACCGAGAAGAGGTCGACGTCCGAGCGGTTCTCGATGATGCCCTTGTTGGCAGGGTTGAGGTTGTCCGGGTCGCTCACGGGGGTGGTGGCCTGGACGCTGGTCCCGCCGCTGACCACCAGGGGAGTCGCCAGGCTGAAGTCGCTGTTGGCATGGTCGTCGGGACTGCGGCCGAGACGGCCCAGCAGGATGAGGATATCGTCCTGGGTGTTGTTGGCGCCGAGGTATTCCCCCTTACTCCACTGGGTCACGTGGCCCTCGTAGCCCACCCCCATAATGGGCGCCCAATCGACGTTGCCGGTTCCCTGGCCCCTGTAGTAGGCGGTGCCGTCCGTTACGCCGTCGTGGCTTAGGGAGAGGTTGTGGCCGAATTCGTGGGAGGCCGCCTCGGCCATGCTGTGCACACCGGTGCCGCCATCGATGAACACCAGTGCGGGCTGGAAGTAGCCGTAATTGCTTGCCCCCCAGACGTCGACGTAAGCCGCGCCCCCGCAGTTGCAGCTATAGATGGGATTGCCGTGCTGGTCGGCCATGTGGGTGAAGAGCACGTGGCCGACGTAGGGTCCGAATTGGGGCGGCTCCTCGGTGGTGACGTCGATATCGAAGGGTGCGAAGTCCTCCGCCACGCGTCGCCAGATGTCGGCAATGGAATTCAGCTCCGCCGCCGAGAAGCTGGCATCGTTCCCGTCGAAGTCGTAGGGGCGCATATAGAGGTTGGGGTAGGTGCCGTTCCAGATGGTACCGCTGACCACATGGCCGTCGAAGTCCAGGTAGAGGGTGCGGGTTGAGCCGGGCCGGCTGTGGAGGCTGAAGGCCTCGGTCAAGCTAATGGGTGCCGCGACCGCTTCTGCCAGTGGCGCGACTTCGGCTGGCTCGGGCGCTGCCACCAGAGAGGCCGGTTCTTCGTACAGCACACCGCCCTCCGCATCGACCCGCAGGTACTCCAGGTCCGCTGCCGGGAAGCTGAAACGGTTCAGCCAATTGAGGGCGCGGGCCTGGGCCTGGGGCGGCAACGGATCGAAGGCCGAGCGCAACTGCCCCGGGGGGAGTTCATCGATGAAGTGGGCTCCTGCTCCGTACATCCGTGACGGGTTTCCCTGGGCCAGAAGTGGTCCGGTTACCGCGGCGAGCCCCAAGAAAAAGACCCCGAGCCTGGAATAGAGTTGCACGACGTTTGTTTTCATTGATCCAGCCCCCTCGATGCCGCTAGACGTAGGACGCTGCAGGAGCAAAGCCCCCGATTCCGCCGATTCCCATGGCTTGGGGATACTTCAGCGATGAATGCCTTTGCGGCGAGCGAACGAACAGCCACTCCCTTGTTGCGGGCCCGCCAGCCCAAGACTTCACTTCTGTTAACCCCTACCCCGGTGTTTTCTCACTCAGGTTTTTGGGAGGCCCCGAGCGGCGACTCAGCCGGAGTGACAGGTTCGCCAACCGCACGAAAACTATGTTATGGAAAAACTTATAGTGATTGCAGCGAAACCCGTCACAGTTGAAAAAATTATTTCTGCGCAATGGGTTGCAGATGCACAGGATTTGCTCGGGGCCAACCGGTATCTGGATGGAAAGCAGTTCGGTCCGAAAAAAGGAGAAAACTACGGTCGCGGTCGCGGCGGGCTGCCGCCCAGTTTTCGATGGCGCCGGCAAGCCGGGTGCTTACCAAGTTGAATGGCGCCGTCGCGTTCAACCCCCTGCGGCGGTCTCCGTCGGGTGCGAAGGGGGATTGAGTTGGGCGAAAGGTCGCGGTGGAGCCCCCCTCGATCTCCGCCCCCCAGGGTAGGTCTCTGCACTGCAATTCGACGCCGGGCAAATTCTTGCACCGCTCCGGGCTGAGGCCCGGCTGCTACCTGGAAGACGGGTCTAACGGCTGCGATGCAACGGCCCTGTGGCCGCGCGGGCGTCGATGGCGCCGACACAGGCCGACGTCCCCGGCGCCTCCCGACTTCAGGATCGCGCGGGTGAACCCCTGTCCAACTCTTCCGGGTGCGCACGACCCTGGTCGCGCTCGCCGCTCTGGGAGGAACGCCGCGCGGCGCGACCTTGGGCGGCGGTCCCTGGTGGACAAGGCTGGTGGGAAAGGGCGCTTTGTCTCGCAGGAAACGCCGCCCCCGCCAACCACAACCCTGTTTATTTATAGAACATACTCGAATCCGATGGTTAAGACCATATTTTCACATAGCCCATGAAAAGGCGTTTTTTGCGCTCCACATCTTGCAAGCGCCGAGAGTTGCTATACTTATTTCGGATAAATTAGAAAATGGAGCGCAACCGTGGAAACCCGCGCCGATCTTCGTATCGTTCCCAGAAATCTGATAAGCGTGTGCGCGACTTCTCCGTTTGGTCGCCGGCAGTCCGGCGTCGCGAGCGGAGGACTTGCCGTTGCAGTGGCACTGGCAGGCCAGCTCGGGCTGCTCAGCCTGGCCGAAGCCACCCCTGTTTATCATATCGGCTGTTACCAGCAGATGTTTGGTGCCGCAGACCAGAACTGCACGGCCAACGACGTGCGGCTGGGCAGCGTCACGCCCACCGTCGTGGACGGCTGCATCAGCAGCAATGACACCGCGTCCATCACCTTCCGGACGGACCTGTTGGCCACCGCCCAGTCGAAGTACGACATCGGTATTTGGGTCAACACAGACGGTGGCAGCGTCTTCACCAACGCCGGCGGCAGCGGTACTACCACAGAGCCCTGCATCGGCACCTTCCTCAGCCCGGTGACAACCGGTAACCCAAATCTCACGGGGGGCTATGGGCCTTACCGGAGCCTGGATGGTAACCCGGGGGATAAGTGCGGAGACCTGACCCAAGGGGAGACCAATGTCGTCGTCTTCGGCGAGGAAACCGGCGCCACCGGTCCTTCCGACCTCGTGCCCCTCACCATCAGTTGTAAAAATGTGGGGGGAGTGGTGCAGTTCGACACCCTGGTGACCTGGGGTCAGAGCCAAAATGAGAAGGTGTGTAACAGCGCGACCCCGGACCAGAACCTGTTGACCGCCTTGCCGGCCGGCACGAGTTCCAAGTGCACCCACGAGGTCAAGTCCGTCGGCCTGCTCAGTCCCGAGCTCAGCATCACCAAGACCTGCAAGGACACCGTCCCCGCCCCCAACGGCGACGGCAAGGCCTATGCGGGTGAGGCGCTGAACTGCACCATCACGGTGAGTAATGTGAGCGCCACGGTCACCGCCAACAACATCTACGTGGTGGACGACTTCCCGGAGGACCTGGTCGGGAACCCCACGAATTACGTGGCGAGCCAGGGCACCACCGTTAAACCAGTGAACGCGGGCGGTTATGTGAGCCCTTACGAGGGCCCCACCGGCAGCTATTTCCTCTGGAAGATCGGGAGCATCCCCCCCAGCAGTACCAAGACCCTGACCTTTTCCATGGTGGTGAGAGACACCTACCCCAATCAGTTCAGCGGGAGCTGCAACAAGGCCCAGCTTGCGATGGACAACAACGGGGATGACGTCATCAACCTTTGGAGAGACGCCCCGCTGCCCAATACGCCGCCGAGTTGCGGGTCTTCGCCGAGCGTGGGCTGTAACGACCCCTGTAACGAACCCGTGCCCGACTACGGCTTCCCGCCGGCGGGGGCGGGTTGCGCGGCCGGGGTGAGTTACCGCAGCGGCGAGCTGCAAGGCACCGGCGATCCGGAGAAGGGCGACTGGGTTGTCGCGGGGGGCAACACCTGCAGCATCCTCACCCCGGCCCAGGTCTCGGAGTTCCGGGCGGTCCGTCGCGGCCAAGACGTCCTCGCCCAATGGGATACCAGCAGCGAGGCGGGCGCCGCCGGCTATCATCTGGAGCGGATGGACCCCGACACCGGCGAGTTCCTGCCCGTCAACGAGCGGTTGCTGCCGGTGAACCTCCTCGCTCCTCAGGGCAGCCACTACGAGCTGCTGGACACGGGGGTCGCCCCCCAGGGCAGCCTGACCTACCGGCTGATCGAGGAGACCACCACGGGTGGTGTGGAAACCCACGGGCCTTTCAGCGTCCAGGTGGAGGCAGGCGGGGTCCGGTCTGACCGGGTCGCGGCCCTTGCCCGAGACCTGGGGCCCCCGGATGTCACCACCGAGCAGGGTCGCTTCAGCGCCCGAGGGCACGCCATGAGCGCGCGGATGGAGGCGCGGCTCGAGGCCGCCGCGGAGGCTTCCGATCGGGAGGCCTCGGCCAAGAAGGGTCCGGCCGCCGCCCTGGCAGCCGCCAAGGCGGGCAACGACCGCGTCAAGATCGCGGTCCGCGGCAACGGCCTCTACAGTCTCTCCACCGCGGACATCGCCGCGGCCCTGGGCCTGTCCCAGACGGCGGTGCAGCAGGGCATCCAGAATCGCACCTGGTCCCTGACCAACAGGGGGCAACCCGTGGCGTGGCAGTCCGTCAGTAACGGATTGGCCTTCTACGGCCGGGCCCTCGCCGAGCCGGATCGCAATTTCGCCCTGGACAACGTCTACTGGCTGCAGTCGGGGACGGGGGTGGTCATGACCTCGGCCAAGGGCCAGAAGCTGGCCGCGGCGCCCGCCACGGCGACCTTCATGGAGCGGCTGGACCTGGAGCAGGATCTGGAGCCCGCGCCCGCTGCGGGGGCCAACAGCAACGACGACTTCTGGTACTGGGGTTACGTGCTCGGTCAGGCGGGATCGAGCGCCAGCTTCGCCTTCGATGCCCCGGGTGCCGCCAGCGGGGCGGGCCAGATTGCCCTGCGCCTCGAGGGGTTCCAGGCCACGGCGGACAACGCGGTGACGGTGAGCCTCAACGGAAAGGCGCTCGGCTCGGCTCGTTGGTCCGGTGAAGCGCCCTATTCCCAGACCTTCCAGGTTGGGGCCGGGCTGCTCAAGGAGACCGGCAACAGTCTTACAGTGAGCGCCAATCTGGCCGACCAGAATGTAAAGTTCAGTTACGTCTTGGTGGACGGCTTCGAGCTGGCCTACCCGAGGCGCTACCAGGCCCAGGACAACCGGCTCTGGTTCCGCGGCGACGGCAACCCGGTGGTGACGGTGGGTGGCTTCGCCAGCAGTGCCATCCAGGTCTTCGACCTTAGCGCTGCGGAGCGGCCCCAGCCGGTGCAGGGACTCTCGGTCACCCAGAACGGGGCCACCTGGCAGGTCAGCCTCGCACCCAAGACGGCCACCACCCCCTACTTCGCGGTGGCCGGCGGGGCCGCGGCGCCTCTCGCCATCAGCGGCACCCGGGTGCGGGATCTGAGAAACCCAGCGGCGGGTGGGGACTTCATCCTCGTCACCGCACCGGAGCTCTGGGATGCGGCCCAGGCCTACGCGGGTTATCGCCAGTCGCAGGGACTCCAGGTCCTGGTGGCCACCTACCCGGAGATCGTCGATGCCTTCAACGATGGCATCCCCAGCCCTTACGCGGTGCAACGCTTCCTGCGTCATGCCTGGGAGACCTCGGGGGGGCGCACGGGCTATGCGCTAATTGCCGGGGCGGGTACCTTCGACTATCGCGACATCTGGGGCAAGGGTGGCAACCTGGTGCCGCCGCTGCTGGTGGGAACCGCCTATGGGCTGTATGCGGGGGATAACCTGCTGGCGGACGTGGCGGGCGATGATGGCCTGCCGGAGCTCCCCATCGGGCGCATCCCGGTGCTGAGCGCCGCCGAGCTGACCGCCTATCTGACCAAGGTGCAGGCCTACGAGAATAGTGCGGCGGGGGATTGGCAGAAGCGGGCGCTGATGATCGCCGATGACGGCACCTGGCCCGATTTCGCCTCGGCCAGCGGGGAGCTGGCGGCCCTGCTGCCCGAGTACAGCCTCTACCAGGCTTATCAGGGCTGGTGGAAGGATCCCGCAGATCCGTCGAAGCCCTACGACCCATGGGCCGCGGCCGCGGCGACCCGGCAGAAGATTATCGGCGCCATCAATGACGGCGTGGGGCTGGTCAACTACCTCGGGCACGGCGGGGTGATCAACCTGGCCTATCCGAGGCTCATGGAGATGGCGGACGTGGCCGGCCTCGCCAACGGCGCCATGACCCCGGTGATGCTGGGTCTCACCTGTAACGTGGCGCGATTCGACCTGCCTGGGGTGGAGTCCCTCGCCAGTGCCCTGGTGCTCCATGAGAGGGGCGGCGCCATCGCCTTCTGGGGTCCCACCCACTTCTCCAACCACGGCAAGGCAGGGAGCCTGGCGAGCGCCTTCGTCGAGGCCATGGAGGGCGGCGAGAGGGTGCTGGGCCGTGCTGTCCTCGGGGCCCTCAGGGAGATGGGTGTAGACCCCATGGGGATGCATAGCACCTACTCCATCATCGGGGACCCGGCGATCAGGGTTCGCTAAGCCGGCCAAGGCGCCTTCCGCCCGCGAGGGCGGAAGGCTTTTTTTCGGGGCTCGTGGGTTGACGGGGTCCGGTTTGCCGGCATCTTCCGTCCCCAAGGGTGGGGCAGGACGTAGGTTGAGCTGAATGTAATGAAGCCCAACAGTTTGATCTCATTAGCCTTTGCGCTGTTCTATCCAGCGATCAAGAAGGCCCTAGGATACCCTGGCATCGTCATTCCCGCGAAAGCGGGAATCCAGCGGATTTACTGGGCCCCCCGCTTGCGCGGGAGCGACGGAATTATGGGGCCGGGTTGATAACATCCGGACTTCGCCATACCCGCCCCCTCGGCGGGGGATGGTTGGAGAGCGGGGGAAGCCCTGTGGGAGCGGGGCTAGGCACCGCGATTCCTTCGGGCGCGGCACCGCGGTAAGATGACCCCATGAGCTTTGGCGAGCGATTTCTCCGTGATCCGGGGGGTGTCCCCTCACGCTGGGGTGCGGAGCCCTGGGGCGAGGAGATGGTTATCACCGAGTTCGTCGGCGGGCCCTACCTGTTCCGCGGACTGGATCGGGCGCGCGCGGCCGCCATCCGCGGGGCCTATGGCGAGCTGTGCCGGCCCCCCTCTGCACCGGCACCGGCGGCGGCCACCGAAACCCGCTTCTTCCGCGCCGGCAACGCGGAGTTCCTCGGCGCCGCCCATACCGGCGGACGGTACGACCTGGACCTCGCCTTCTCCCCGGAGCGGGTGGATGTGGCCGGCCCTGACTTCCTGGCCCGGATCGCCTTGGCGCCCGCACTCCGTGCCGAGGTCTGGTGCCCGGATGCCCGGGGGGGTCTGAGCCTGCTGGCCTTTCACAACAGCTTCCGGGTGCTGGTGGCCTACCGGCTGCTGGCCCTGGGTGGCCTCCTGCTGCATAGCTCCGGGGTGGTCCGCGATGGCGAGGCCTACCTCCTGCTGGGGCAGTCGGGGGCCGGCAAGTCCACCTTCGCCCGCCTGAGCCTGGAGGCGGGCCTGAGCATCTTGAGCGACGACATGAACGGGGTGCTGGCCCGAGCCGATGGGGTGGTGGCGGAGAAGCTGCCCTTTGCCGGGTCCCTTGAGCGTACCCAGACCGACGCCTCCACCTACCCCCTGCGTTTCCTGGGGCTGCTGGGCAAGGGGACGGGCAACGGCATCGATCCCCGACCCCTGAGCGACGCGGAGACCATCGCGACCCTGGTCGCCTCGGCACCCTTCGTCAATATCAACCCCTGGGCGTTCGATGCCCTGACGGGGGTGGCCGAGGCGCTGGTGCGCCGCTGCCCCCTATTTCCCATCATCTTCGGGCTTGCGGGGGGGTTCTGGGATGGGGTGCAATTCCCCCCACGGGCGGCGACAGGAGCATTCCCCCATGGCTGACACCCCTTCGGATCGGTTCCTCCTCTCCGACCAGGCCCGCTTCCGGCGGGTTCTGGATCAGGGGGTGGTGGTGGTGCAGTCCGCCGCAGAGGCGCTGGTCCTGGACGAGGTGGCGGTGAGTGTTCTGGAGCTGCTGCAACGGCCGCGCTCCCTGGGTGAGCTGATCGAGGGGCTGCTCGGCTGCTACGAGGTGGACCGCGGCAACCTGGAGGCCGATATCCCGCCCTTCGTGGCGGAGCTGGTGGAGGCCGGCGTGGTGCAGCGGTTGCCTGGGGCGAGGCCTTAGCCCATGTCCCTCGACGCCCTGATGGAGCGGATGTGGGGGCACAACGTCCTCTTCTCCGCCCTCCTGGAGCTCACCTACAGCTGCAACCTCCATTGCGCGATCTGCTACAACGACCTCAACCGCACCGGCGAGCCCCTGTCCCTGGCGCAGTATCGCGCCCTGTTCCGTGATCTGCGGGATCTGGGTGCCCTGAATCTGACCTTGACCGGCGGCGAGCCCCTGCTCCATCCCAATTTTTTCGCCCTGGGCTCCAGCGCGCGGGAGCTGGGCTTTGTGGTGCGGATCAAGACCAACGGGCTAGCCCTCGGTGAGCGCATGGCCCGGCGGCTGCGCGACGAGGTGGATCCTTTCAACCTCGATATCAGTCTGCACGGGGCCCGTGCGGCGACCCACGACCGCCAGACCGGCATGGCGGGCAGCTTCGACCGCTTGATGGCAAATCTGGCGACCCTCAAGGCCCTGGGGTTGCGTTTTCGGTTGAATTGCCCGGTGACCCGCTGGAACCAGGGGGAGTTGGAGGCGATGTTGGCCCTGGCCGAGGGCATGGAGACTCACCTCAACTTGCACGGGGACATCACCCCGCGGGACGACGGCAGCCGGGAGCCCCTGGCGGTCGCCCCGACCCGCCGGGGCCTAGAGCGACTGGAGCGGCTGCAATGGCGCCGTGAAGAGGAACGGCGCCAGCAGAAAGCCGCGCAGGGCGAGTCGCGGGCGAGCGCCGGCTCCCCGACCGAGGGGAGGCCGCAAACGCCCGCCAAGCAGTGTGGGGCAGGCTCGGCTGGGGTGGCCATCGATCCCTTCGGCAACGTCTACCCCTGCGTCCAGTGGCGGCGCCCGGTGGGCAACCTACATCGGGAATCGATCAAGGACATCTGGAGTCATTCTGGGGAGCTACGGCGTATCCGGGAACAGCTCATCACCCTGAAACGGCTGGTCGACCGTTATGAAGGGGGTCGGCTGATGGGCTTTTGTGCAGGCCGCGCCCAAGAAGAGACGGGGGATCCCCTGCGGGTCTATCCCCTGGCCGAGCTGCGCCTGCAATTGCGGAGGCGAATTCGTTACCCACAATTTGATACTGTGCTCCAAAGGATCGAATAAGGAGTAAAGCATGGCAAACAACGATGTTGAAGCCCGCACCCCCGCCGTCGCCGTGTCCCCCGACGGCGGCAAGAAGAAGCCGTACACTCGGCCTATCATCGTATCGCGTCAGCGGCTGGAGGCCGTGGCGACTGAATGTCCAAAGGGCTCGAACTTGGCCTGCGGGCTGGTTGTGTTCACCTGAACGGTACCAGAGGTTCTGTAATGGGTTCAGTATCGGGAGATGCCGAGGGCGTCAGCAGCAGAGGATGCCCCTTTTTTGCGACCTGGGTTCGTTTGCAGATCTGTAGCTGTTTCTCGCGGGCCGTCTAACCAGCCGAGAGAGCTAGTATTGACTCGCCGCTGGGGCTACCCAGACGGCAGGGGTTTCTCGGCACTGGCTTCACGGCGTGCCTTTCTCGCTGATCAATCCCCTTGCAGCTAAGCGTGAAAGGCGCAAACTAGGCGCTCTCCCGTTTCAGCCAGAGGTGCCACCGTGGAAACCGCACCCCTCGATGTCAAGCAAGAGAACTACCAGGCCGCGGTGCGGGTGACCCAGATCGGGGCAGGGGCGGATACCCTGCTCACCCTGGGCAAGCTCATCATCGGATTCCTGGGCAACTCCGCGGCTCTGGTGGCAGAGGGTCTGCACTCGGCGGCGGATCTGCTGTTCGACATCGTGGTGCTGATCGGGATGCGCATCGCCCGCAAGGAGGTGGACGCCGATCACCCCTACGGCCATGGCAAGTACGAGAGCCTGGCCACCCTGATCCTCGCCCTGATCCTGCTCTCGGTGGCGGCGGGGATCGTCTGGGATGCGGTCGGCCGCATCCAGAACCCGGAGCTGGATGCCCCCGCAGCCCTGACCCTCTGGGTGGCCGCCGGGTCCATGATCATCAAGGAGCTTCTTTACCAGTACACCCTGCGGGTGGGCCGCCGCATCGGCTCCAAGATCATCGTCGCCAATGCCTGGCACCACCGCAGCGACGCCATCGCCTCCTTCGCCGCCCTGATCGGTATCGCCGGGGCGATCATGGGCTGGCCCATCTTCGACCCCGTGGCCGCCATCGGCGTGGCCTTCTTCGTGGGCAAGGTGGGGGTGGAGATCGCCATCGAGTCCCTGCGTGAGCTCACGGACGCGGCCACCGCCATCGACAAGGAGATCCACGACACCATCCAGCGGCTGATCAACGATCATCCCGAGGTCCAGTCCGCCCATCTGGTGAAGGCCCGCAAGATGGGCCCCGACATCATGGTGGACGTGCACGTGGTGGTGGATGCCTTCCTCTCGGTCTCCGAGGGCCATCAGATCGCCGACGAGGTGGAGAAGACCCTGATTAAGGAGGTCCCGGGCATCACCTCGGTGATGGTGCACGTGGACGTGAGCGACGAGACAGCGGGGGAGTCGGACATGAGCGAGGGGGTGGAGCGGATCACCCACACCCGTACCCAACTGCGGGAGCGCATCGAGGGGGTCGGCGCGCTGGAGCCGCCGCTCAAGGAGATCCACACCGTGGTGCCCCACTACACCACCCAGGGTCTGGTGGCGGAGGTGTTTCTGGTGGCGGAGCCCGGGGCCGAAGTGGCGCGGGTCAACGAGACCGCCCTCCGTCTCGGTCGTCGCTTGCATGAGGCCCACCGGGACTACGCCAACGTGCGCTTGCACCTCTTCCTGGGGGAGGACCGGGGAGGCGCTGCGGCCTGAGGGTGGCCTCGAGGGAGGGGTGAAAGACCCTTGCGCGGGCTCGGGATCGGGCTACACTGTGCGCGCGTGCCAGGGTCCAGTCAGTCGCCAGCCGGGAATTCCCCTTACTTCTGGCGCGGCGACGGGGCGCCGAGGCATCCCGGGGCGGTGAGGCCGCCTTTGGGATCGCGCCCTGGTGATGTAAACTCAACGGTTCTTAACTTTCGTCTTATGAGGATAATCCCATGACCAAGACCATCAAGCTGTCCGCCCTCAGCGCCGTCGTGGCCCTCGCCGCCGTCCTCGGTGGCTGCGCCTCCACCAGCGACCTGGCCCGTGTCGAGGCCCTGGCCCAGGCGGCCGACCAGAAGGCCACCAAGGCCCTGGATACCGCCCAGGGTGCCCAGGCCTGCTGCAACGCCAACAGCGACAAGCTGAACAAGATCTATCAGAAGACGCTCTCCAAGTAACGCTTGCCGACCGCTCCACGCCGGCCTCCCACCGCACGGGGGAGGCCGGTGTTCTCCGCGAGCACCGTGCGTACCTGCTCCCAGTCCACAAACGCCTCCTTGTTGCCTTCGATGGCGCGCTTGATCACCTGATGCGCCGCCTCCTCGCTGGGCTGCTCCTCGCCCACGTGGACCTCGAAAAAGAGCTCATCGCCCCTCCAACCGGCCTTGTAGGGTTGGCGAATGATGTTCACCGGCGCGCTCACCGACACCATCGGAAAGAGCTGCTCCACGTCTTCTGGATACATGCGGATGCAGCCGTGGCTGAGCTCCATGCCGATGCCCCAGGGCTTGTTAGTGCCGTGGATGAGGTAGGAGCCCGCTGCGCTGAGCCGCAGGGCGTATTGGCCTAGGGGGTTGTCGGGCCCCGCGGGGATCACCTCCGGGAGGGGATCGCCCGCGGCGATGTGCTCGGCACGGATGTTCGGCGGGGGGCGCCATTCCGGGTCCTTCTTCTTCTCGGTGATGCGGAAGGAGCCCGTGGGGGTGTCCCAGCCCTCTCGCCCGATGCTGACCGGATAGGTATGCACCATCGCGGACTCCCCGTTCTTGGTGGAGGGGTAGTAGTAGATCCGCTTCTCCGAGAGGTTGAGCACGACCCCGCTGTGGGGGGTATCGGGCAGGATGAAGAGGCTGGGGACGGTGACCGTACCCCCTTCCTTGGGCAACCAGGGGTCGATGCCGGGGTTGGCCTGGGCCATCTCATCGACGCCGAGGTCGTTGGGCCGGCCGATGTCGAGCAAGGTTTGCTCCTGTTTGCTCTTGACATAGAATGCCTTGCCGATGACCCGCTCCCCCTCGCGCAGCGGGTAGGTCGCCGCTTGGGAGATGGAGGCCGTCCCCGCGAGCGTCGCGGCGACCACCAGTCTCAATCCCCAGCCGACCCAGCCGTTGGCAGCCTCCCCTCGCCGCGCGGCGCGGCCCGAGGAAACGCAGATTTCTTTCTGATGAGCAAACCCGCTGATCTTTCCCATATTCGCAACATAGGTATTGCCGCCCACGTCGATGCGGGGAAGACCACCCTCACCGAGCGGGTCCTCTTCTACACCGGGGTCTCGCACAAGATCGGCGAGGTGCACGACGGGGCAGCGCACATGGATTATCTGGCCGAGGAGCAGGAGCATGGCATCACCATCACCTCGGCCGTGACGAAGGCCCCCTGGCGCGACCATCTGCTTCAAGTGGTCGACACACCGGGGCACGTCGATTTTACCATCGAAGTCGAGCGATCCATGCGGGTGCTCGACGGCTGCATCCTGGTGCTGGACGGGGTCCGTGGGGTGGAGCCCCAGACCGAGACCGTCTGGCGCCAGCGCACCCGATTCAGTCTGCCGGCCCTCTTCTTCGTCAACAAGATGGACCGGCCGGGGGCGGACTTCGCCCACGCCCTGGGCAGCATCCGCAAGCGCCTGCACGCGGAGCCCGTCGCCATCACGGTGCCCCTGCCCGAGCAGCAGGCGGTGGTCCACCTCATCGACCGAACCCTGCTGCGCTTCGCCGGGGAGCAGGGGGAGCGCGTGGAGGCGGTCCCCTGTCCGGACGCCCTCTGGGCGGAGCTCGCCGCTCAGCGTGAGACCCTGCTGCTGGCCGCCGCCGAGGCGGACGATGGTCTGGCGGAGCAGGTCCTGGGCGGCGAGGACCCCGAACAGGAGGCCCTCTGGGCGGCCCTGCGCCGCGCCACCCTGGCGGGGCGCATCTTCCCCTGCTTCGGGGGGAGCGCCCTGCGCAACCAGGGGGTGCAGCCCCTGCTGGATGGCATCGTGCGGCTGCTGCCGGCGCCGCTGGATCGTCCTCCCAGCCTGGCGCGACGCCCCAACGGGGCCAGCGAGGAGGTGCGCCTGGGCGGCGACGGCCCGGCGGTGGCCCTGGTGTTCAAGGTGCAGATGTGGGAGGGGCGCCGCCACGCCTTCGCCCGCATCTACCGCAACAGCCTGCATCCGGGTCAGACCCTGGCCTACCTCGGTGCCGACGGTCGGGAGGTGCGCGAGCACCTCACGCGCCTGTTCGACGTGGATGCGGGCAAGAAGACCCCGGTGGAGGTGGCCTGGCCGGGGCAGATCGTCCTTCTGGGGGGCTTGCGTACCGCCACTACCGGCGACACCCTCTGCGACCCCAAGCGGGTGCTGGTGCTCGAGCGCATCGAGACCCGCCAGCCGGTGATCAGCCTGGCGGTGGAGCCCACCTCCGCGGCTGACGAGGGGAAGCTTCTGGAGGCCATCGGCAAGGTGCTGGAGGAAGACCCCACCCTGGAGCTCCACGAGGACCCGGAGACGGGTCAGCGGCTGCTGCGCGGCATGGGGGAGCTGCACCTGCAGATCGTGCTGGAGCGCCTGCAACGGGAGTTCAACCTGCGCCTGCGCAGCGGCACCCCCGCGGTGGCCCTGCGGGAGACCATCCTGCGCCCCGCCGCCGCCGAGCTCCTCTTCCATCCCCCCGCGGTGGCGGAGCGCAAGACCCCGGAGATCAAGGCCGGGGCCGCGGTGCGGATCGCCCCCCTCCCGCGGGGCGCGGGGATCCAGGTCGCCGCGCAGCCCCAGATCCGGCCCGAGGGGGCCAAGCTCTCCCCCGAGCAGCGCACCGCCCTGGAGCAAGGCCTGAAGTTTGCCCTGAGCAACGGGCCCCAGGAGGGTGCGCCCCTGACCGACGTGGCGGTGGAGCTGATCGCCGTGGAGCTATTCGGGGCCGCCTCCACCCCCAATGCCCTGAGCGCGGCGGCCTCCCGCGCCGTGCACCAGGCCCTCGCCGCGGCCGGGTCCGCGGTGCTCCACCCCATCATGGAGGTGGAGGTCGTCATCCCCGAGGAGAACCTGGGCACCGTCCTCGGGGACCTCCAGTCCCGTCACGCCCTCATCCGCGGCACCGAGCGCTGGGGGGCCAGCGTGACCATCGACTGTGAGCTGGCCCTCGACCACCTGCTCGGCTATACGACGGACCTCCGCAGCCTCACCCAGGGGCGCGGGCAGTTCAGCATGATCTTCGGCCGCTTCGACAGCCTCTAGGGGCGCGGCCTTTCCTCACCACCAGGCACTCCCCTATGCAGAAGCTCAGACTCGGTATCCCCAAGGGTAGCCTCGAGACCGCCACCCTGGCCCTGTTCGCCCAGGCGGGTTGGGTCATCCAGCCCCAGTCCCGCAACTACTACCCCGGCGTCAACGACCCGGAGCTGGCCTGTGCCCTGGTGCGCGCCCAGGAGATGGCCCCCTACGTAGCCAACGGCACCCTGGACCTGGGCCTCACGGGACTCGACTGGATCCTCGAGACCGAGGCCAGGGTCCAGGAGGTCTGCACCCTGACCTACTCCAAGAGCTCGGACCAGCCCAGCCGCTGGGTGCTGGTGGTGCGGGGCGATTCCCCCATCCGCTCGGTGGAGGACCTCGCCGGCAAGAAGATCGCCACCGAGCTGGTGGGCTTCACCCGCCGCTACCTCGCGGAGCGGGGCATCGAGGCGGAGGTGGAGTTCTCCTGGGGGGCCACCGAGGCCAAGGTGGTGGAGGAGCTGGTGGACGCGGCGGTGGAGATCACCGAGACCGGCAGCACCATCCGCGCCCACGGGCTGCGCATCGTCGCCGACCTCCTCTATACCGACACCCGGCTCATCGCCAACCCCCAAGCCCTGGAGGACCCCTGGAAGCGGGGCAAGATCGAGCAGATCGCCCTCATGCTCCAGGCCGCCCTCGCTGCCCGCCACAAGGTGGCCATCAAGCTCAACGTGTCCGCCGAGAACCTGGATCGGGTGGTTGCGCTCCTGCCGAGCCTCCATGCCCCCACGGTGAGCCACCTCTACGACCGCCGCTGGCTGGCGGTGGAGACCGTGGTGGACGCGGGCCGGGTGCGCGAGCTGATCCCCCAGCTCCGCGCCGCGGGGGCCGAGGGGATCCTGGAGTACGAGCTGCGCAAGATGATCTGAGGGATCTCCGCTGCGCCCATGGACAGCTACGACGAGGTCCCCTACGACAGCAGCCCCATCACCGAGACCGATCCCGATCGGCTCGCGGTGCTGGGCCGGCTGTTCGGGCTGTCTACCGCTGATCCCGAGCGGTGCAGGGTGCTGGAGCTGGGCTGCGCCGGCGGGGGCAACCTGATCCCCCTGGCCTGGCGCTACCCCGGAGGTCGCTTCCTGGGGGTGGAGCTGTCCCAGCGTCAGGCGGCGGAGGGACAGCGCCTAGTCAAAGAGCTAGGGCTGGCCAATGCGGAGATCCGCCAGGGCGACATCCTGGACCTGGGGCCCGAGCTGGGGCCCTTCGACTACCTCATCGTCCACGGCGTCTATTCCTGGGTGCCCGAACCGGTGCGGGAGCGGATCCTCGCCCTCTGCGGGGGCCTCCTGGCAGCGGGTGGGATCGCCTATGTGAGCTTCAACACCCTGCCCGGCTGGCGCATGCGCGGGATGCTGCGCGACATGCTGCTCTACCACACCCGCTCGGCCACGGGCCCGGCGGAGCGCCTCGCCCAGGCCCAGGGATTCCTGGACCTGCTGCTGGCCGCCCTCGCGCGGCTCGATGCGGCCAGCGCCCGCTACCTCAAGGAGGAGATCCCGCGCATCCGCCGCGCCCACCCGAGCTACCTCTACCACGAGTACCTGGCGGAGGTGAACGAGCCCTGCCTCTTCACGGACTTCCTCGGGCGGGCGGAGCGTCACGGGCTGCGTTACCTCTGCGATGCGGACCTGCACACCCTCTTCCCCTCCACCCTCGGGGCGGAGGTGGAGGCGGCACTGGGGGGGATCGAGGACGGCATCGAGCAGGAGCAGTACCTGGACTTCGTGCGCAACCGCAACTTCCGCCAGACCCTGCTGTGCCGGGCCGAGGAGGAGCCCAGCCGCGAGCTGGACCTGGAGGGCTTCGAGGCCCTGGCCTTCTTCGCGGATCTGGTCCTACCCGGAAAGCTGGACCTGCGGCGCATCAAGACCCAGCCCTTCCGCAAGCCCAGTGGCGAGACCCTGGAGGTGGAGCACCCCCTCACCAAGGCGGCCCTGGGGATCCTCACCGGCCGCTACCCCGATGCCCTGCCCTTTGGGGAGCTGGTGGAGGGGGCGCGGGCCGCGGTGGTCGCGGCGGGCGGGGGGCGCCACGCGGAGGAGGTGGGCAACCTGTTCGGGGAGCTGTTCAGCCTGTTCGCCCATCAGGGGGTGGGGGCCTCGCTCCACCCGCGCCGGTTCGCCCCCCCGGGGGAGCGGCCGCGCGCCACGGCCCTGGCGCAGGTCCAGGCCCAGGCGGGTCTCGGGCACCTGGCGACCCCCCACCACACCACCCTGTCCCTGGACCCCCTGGCCGCGAGGCTGGTGACCCTGCTGGATGGCAGCCGGGACCTCAGTGGCTTGGTCGAGTGTCTGACCCCAGAGGTCCAGGCCGGCGGCTATGGCTTGGCGGGGCCAGGGGGCGCCCCGGTCTCGGCGGAGCGGCTGCAGGGGCAGGTGCGGGCCAACTGCGAGCGGCTCCTGGCGCTCTTCCGCCGCCAGGGGGTGCTGG
>CAZFHV010000054.1:0-18332 GCA_964519095.1 uncultured Chromatiaceae bacterium
GTCTTGACGGCCCAAGAAGGTCATCGCGAGGCTCAAGTCCGACAGGCTGCTAGACCCGCGCACGCGAGGTCGCCGCAAGGCGACCTCGCCCCATCTCACCGGCTGGGGGCTCCGCCCACCGGTCTCTGATACCCCGCCGCCCCTCTCCCGCGGCCTGTCTCCGCCGGCTCTACCAGGGCCACAAGCGCGCCAGCAACCAGAGGGGGACACCCAGGTAGAAGAGCACGCGGCCAAGGATCTCGAGGGCCCGCCGTGCCCGGGGGAGCCACACGGGGTTCGACGGCAGCAGCACCAGCGTACCGAGCTCCACGGCGACCCTGAGCACCGCGGCAAACAGCACCAGCCCGATGGCCCAGGAGATCCACCAGATCGCGAAACCGCTCAGGTAGGCTTGCAAACCGAACGTCTGGTACTCCCCGAAGGGTCCGCCGTACGCGATGTACTGGTGCAAGCGAAAAGCCGGTAGGGTTGGGACGAGGGGAAAGATCACGAACTTCGCCACCGGGTGATCCAGGATCCCGGGAGGGTTGGCCGAGCGGGCACCTGCGTAGGCGGCGGCCCAGCCGGCGAGCCCGTCGGCGAGGGAGGGCCGACCGCCCTGCCGGCGCAGCCCGTCGACCAAGCCCGCGGGATCGGCCAGAAGCAGCCCCTGGGCAAGGCGCTTGCCCTCCTCCAGCCGCAGATCCACCCCCACACCCGGCAAGAGCAGGCGCCAGGGTTCCACCCCGGTAATCGCTGCTACAGGGACCTCGATGAGCTCGGCGCGCCGATCGAGTCTGAGGGTGCCGTTCTCCAGCCGCAAGCGCGCGGTGAATGCCCGGCGGATGCACCAGGCCGCGGCTTCCGGCGCCAGGAACAGGGCGGCGAAGCTCCGGATCTCCTCCAGGGGATTCGGCGGGTTGTCCGAGAACAACAACGCCGCCCCGATCATCAGGAGGCCACCGCGCGCGAAGACCTTGAGCGCGGCCGCCAGCGCCCGCCACGCCGGCGTCAGGACCACCACATCGGCCGAGAAGACATCCTGCTGCAGGGGTGAAGCAGTCCGAGAGGTCATTGCCTGTCAGGTTCCTTGCGTGGCCCGGGGACCCTGGCGCACGCGCATCCTGGTGGTCAGCGGCGCCACCAGCAGGAGGAGGAGCGTTGCGAGCCCCACCGGGCCGACCCAGTCGCCCCAGGCCACCATCAGCGTGCCCACCGGCGGGGTCGGTCCCACTTCGCCGATCAGGAGCTTGCGCTCGCCCATCGCCCCACCTGCCAGGATCTCGCCTGTCGGATCGATGACGGCGCTGAGGCCGTTGGTCGTCACCCGTAGCTGCGGGAGGCGGGTTTCGATGCTGCGAAATGCCGATACCACCCGGTGCAGGTGAGCACCGGCCGGGTGCTCGGTGAACCAGGAGTCATTGGACATCACCAAGAGTAGCCGAGCCCCCTCTCGCGCGCCGCTGATCGCCAGCGCCGTGTCGGTGTCATCCAGACAGATCAGGGGCAAGACCGGAATCGTGCGCCCATCGGCGAGGCGCAAGGGTAGCACCCCGGCGCCGTCCCCGGCCTGCCAGGTGCCCGCCCAGGGTAGCCACGCCCGGATGCTGGGCCCCTCGAGCCAGCGGGGGACCGACTCGGTGAACAGGAACAGGTTCGTCTTGCGATAGACCCCGAACTGGAGAGAGCCGGGCTCCAGAAAGACCGCCGCGTTGTACTCCCCGCCCTCGTCACGGTCGTAGGTGCCGAACACCAAGGGCACGCCGGTACGGGCGACGAACTCGGTGATCTCACGGTCGAGCTCGCCCCCGGCCGCGCTCTTGGGGTGACCGAAGCTGGTCGGGTAGACCGTTTCCGACCACAGCAGCGCGTGGACCCCATGCCGGTCCACGGCCTCGCGCGACATCGCGTAATGGGTGTCGAGGATGTAGCGGACCGCGTCGTAGGTACCCATGTCGCGGCGCAGGCGCTCGTAGGACAGGATGTTGGATTGCACCAGGCCGATGCGGAGGGGTTTGTCCCCCTCGGAGGGCCCTGCGCTCATCGCCTGCAGGCGGGCAGCGCCGTAGCCCGTCATCAGCGCGACGATGGAAGCGGCGATTGCCAGCGCTGGTGTGATGGCGCGTGCGCCACCCCGATGGCGCCCGATGGCCAGCGCCAGGCATTCGTTGATGAGGATCAGCAGGAAGGTGACACCGGCGGCGCCGCCGATGTCGGCGCACTGGCGCAGGATCCGCGAGGCGTACAGTCCGTGGGCCAGGGTGTCGCCCAGCAACTTGGGCACCAGCCACTCGGTTGCCACCCAGGTCGACGCCCCCGCCAGCGCCCCCAGGGCCGGGCCGAGGTAGCGGCCGGCGGAGTGGCGGACCAGCGCGAAGCTGATGAACTGGGGCTGGAGCAGCGGTGCCGAGCCGAGCAGCACGAGCAGACCCGCTGCCGCTGGGCCCGAGCCGTAGGAGGCCATCGAGAAGCCGAACCAGGCGAAGACCGTTGCGACGAAGGCGATCCCCGTCGCCAGCCCGCTGAGCGCCGCCCCGCGGGCGGTCGATGTCGCGTTCAGGGCGAGCAGCCAGGGTACCAGGCCGAAGAATCCGAGCAGGTACCAGTAGCCTTCGACCTGCGCATAGAGACCGAGGATCGCGGCCGTCGAAGCGATGCCGGCCAACGAACGCACGGCGGGGTGAAGGCGCCCGAGGCGGTTCAGCGAGAACGGTCTCCGGGATCTTGGGGGGCTGGAATCTCGATCTGGCGGATCGGGAGACCGGGCGGGGCCAGCTCGGGAGGCACGACCCGGGTCTCCGGGATCTCGATCGGCCGACCCTTCGCGTCCAAGAACTCGTAATCCGGCGAGAACATCAGGATGGGCTCGATGCGTTGGCCGTCGTCGGTGGCCTGAAAGTGCCGGACGTAACCCTCCGGCAACTCGAAGTCGTCGGGCACCGCGAGCCCCACCAGCGGTGGGCTGGTGCCGGGTGGCGAGAAGGCGCCGATGCCGGAGTAGATCCCGGCATTGTGCAACTGCTCGATGACCTCGCTGATGCTCGGCGCCTGACCCCGCGGGACGAACGCCGACAGGTCCAGCGTTGGATCTCCGTCCACGGCGCCCTGCTCCCCTGTGGGGGCTCGCGGCGCGGCGGGAGTCCGATGGGTGCGCCGCGGCGTGATCGCGCCACCGGTTGCCGTCGTGTCCCTGGGGGGGATCGGGCGTGCTGCGGCGTCTGCAGGCTGCTCGATTTTGGGGACGTCGGCCGCGATGGCGCGATCCCTCGCGGACGTCTTTGGCGGTGCCGAGTCGGCCGGGGGCTGTGGCGAATGATGGCATCTGCTCAGGATGTAGCCCGCCGAGCCGGCGATGAGCAGTAGCGCCAGGACCAGGTAGAGCACCGTCGCGTGGCCGGCGCCATTGCGGCGGGTGATGCGCACCGCCCCGCCCTCCTCCTGAGGGGACGAGGGGCCTGGCTGTGCGCGATCGTTCATGGGCGCATCTCTAGGGCTCGAGCCCTACGGGCCGGTTACCGCTGCGGGCCCGTGCCCTCGCGGGCACCCCATCCCTGGGGCAGCGTCCGGGGCGGTCTCTGGCAGATCCGACCCAAGACTTGATGGAGCCGGCGCGTTACGGCGTCAGCGGGTTGGGGATCGACAAGGCCCAGCCCATGCGCTCGTGACCGTACTGGTTCCAGATCGGACTCTTGCCCCCGCTGAACGAGATGTAGCGCGGCGCGCCCGAACCGGTGGTGCTGCCGAACAGGCCGGAGCTGACGGTGCCGCCGCTGTATGTCGGGTGCGTGTCGTCGGACTGGATGTAGTCGGAGCTGCTGCTCGACGACACGAAGTGCACGTTGGCATCGCGGATCGTTGAGCGCAGCGTCGAGGTGATGCGCGTGACGTAGGCCGCTTCGCTCTCGCCGGCCACGTAGCGCAGCGCGTCCGAATCCACCTGGCCGTCGCCGTTGCTGTCGTACTCGGCGCCCATGTACTGCGCGAAGCTGTCGGCGCACTGGAATCCCTTCTGCCGCGCGTACTCGCACATCCAGTAATTCATCGTTGCGATGCGCGGCAGCAACGTGCTCTGCACGTTCACCGTCGCACCGGTCGTCGCGTCGCGGCACGAGCTCTGCACGTTGTCGGCCGCATAGCCCGGGTAGTACAGGTTGGTGACGATCTTCAGCTTCGTGCCTGTATAGGCGTTGGCGTTGATGTAGTCCATCGCCGCGGCGACGTAGGTCTCGCAGTTGGCCAACGCGGTATCCAGACCCGCGTAGCTGCAGGTGCCGGTTTGGCTCTTGAAGCTCGAGCGCGCCTGCAGCCCGTCGTTGCCGCACATCTCGAAGGTCACCACCCGAGTCGAGCTGGCCTGCATGTACGACCGCTCGGCGACGATCTTGTTGTTGTAGATGTCGGAGGCCACCGCGCCGGACTTGGCGCGGCGCACGTTCTCGATGTCGGCGTTCCACAGCGCCGACAGGTACTCGGCATCCACGGTGGGCGCCGCGTACTTCGCCACGCTCGTGGTCGAGCCGCGGTAACCGGCGTAGATCGAGTCGCCGTAGGCGACGATGCGGTACTTGGTGGACGTGCCCGCGCGGTCGATGGTCCAGGACACGTTCTGGTTCAGCGTGCTCGCCATAGCCTGCGAACCCAGGGCAAGCAGGGCCAGTGTCGCGTAGAGCCTACCGCTGGTCTTGATGAATCGGTTCATCATCCGTTCCTCCTTACTTGGCTCGGGGGCGTGCTCCTGCTCGCCGCCTCAGCAAACCGGAACTCCTAAAGGGTTGCAGGCCCGCCCCTGCACCCGCTCCACGAGCAGCCTCGACGGGGTCCGCTCAACTTGAGTCTACGCCGTTCCCGGGAGATCTCAAATCTCGGGGCGGCACATCGCGGCGAGCACGGAGTGCGCCTCCACCCGCCCTCTCAGGGGGCGCCGATCGAAGTCGGGGATCGCAGCAGTCGTAGGTCGGGGAAAAGCGCAGCGTTGCCCGACAACATAGAGCCAAACCTGGGAAAAGAGGGAGGGGGGCGGACGACGGCGCGAGGTTTGGCGGAGAGGGTGGGGTTACTCCGCACGTCCTGTGCTCCGCCCTTCGGGTCGCGCTGCGCGCGCTCGCGATCGTTCCGAACGGTCGCGTCAACTCGCCACCTCCCTGTGGATCGCCCCTTCGGGGCGCCGCAAGCGGCGCCCGAACCGGCTATCCTGCCGGTTCGTCGAACCCGCGTGGGTTCTCACCCCACCCTCACGGGGGACTACAATCGAAGTCGGGGAACACCGGAGGACGGGGCGCAATAAGCGGATGGCGGAGAGGGTGGGATTACTCCGCACGTCCTGTGCTCCGCCCTTCGGGTCGCGCTGCGCGCGCTCGCGATCGTTCCAGACGATCGCGTCGAACCCGCGTGGGTTCTCACCCCACCCTCTGTGGGACTGCGGTCTGGGAAAAGAGGGAGGGGGGCGGACGACGGCGCGAGGTTTGGCGGAGAGGGTGGGATTCGAACCCACGGTACGCTATTAACGTACACACACTTTCCAGGCGTGCTCCTTAAGCCGCTCGGACACCTCTCCAGGAAGGTCTCGACCGGGGCTTGCGGTGTCTGAGCGCCGGACCGGTCGAGGGCGGCAAGATTAAACCAGGACCCGTCCCCGCGCAAATCGGCCCGCCGGGCCTGTCAGCCGCTGGGCGCACCCAGGTCGAGGCAGAGGTACTTGATCTCCAGGTACTCCTCGATGCCGTACTTGGAGCCCTCGCGCCCGATCCCGGACTGCTTGACCCCGCCGAAGGGCGCCACCGCCGTGGAGATGATGCCGCTGTTGACCCCCACCATGCCGTATTCCAGCTGCTCGGCCACCCGCCAAACCCGCCCGAGGTGGTTGCTATAGAGGTAAGCGGCCAGTCCGTATTCGGTGGCGTTGGCCATGGCCACCACCTCGGCCTCGGTGCGAAAGCGAAAGAGCGGGGCGACGGGGCCGAAGGTCTCCTCGCCGGCGATGCGCATCTCCGCGGTGACCTCGGTGAGCACCGTAGGCTGGTAGAAGGTGCCCCCCAGCGGATGGCGGGCGCCGCCCACCAGCACCCGGGCGCCCTTGGCCAGCGCGTCCGCCACCTGGGCCTCCACCTTCTCGATGGCGGGGACGTTGATCAGGGGTCCCTGCTCGACGCCTTCCTCGGTGCCCGCCCCGACGCGCAGCCGGCCCACGCGCTGCGCCAGGCGTTCGGCGAAGGCCGAGTAGATGCCCTCCTGGATCAGCAGCCGATTGGCGCACACGCAGGTCTGGCCGGTGTTGCGGTACTTGGACTGGATCGCGCCTTCCACGGCCGCGTCCAGGTCCGCGTCGTCGAAGACGATGAAAGGGGCGTTGCCGCCGAGCTCCAGGGAGACCTTTTTCACCGTCGCGGCGCACTGGCGCATAAGGAGGCGCCCCACCTCGGTGGAGCCGGTGAAGCTCAGCTTGCGGACCAGCGGATTGGCGGTCAGCTCGGCGCCGATCACCTCCGGCACCCCCGTGACCACATTGAGCACCCCGGGGGGCAGTCCGGCACGCTCGCCCAGCTCCGCAAGGGCCAGGGCGGAGAGGGGCGTCTCCTCCGCGGGCTTGGCCACCAGGGTGCAGCCCGCCGCCAGCGCCGCACCCGCCTTACGGGTGATCATGGCGATGGGGAAGTTCCAGGGGGTGATGGCGGCGCACACCCCCACCGGCTGCTTGAGCACCAGCAGGCGCTTGTTGGGCTGGTAGGTGGGGATGGTGTCGCCGTAGACCCGGCGCCCCTCCTCGACGAACCACTCGAGGAAGGAGGCGCCGTAGTGGATCTCGCCGCGGGCCTCGGCGAGGGGCTTGCCCTGCTCGGCGGTCATGAGCTGGGCGAGGTCCTCGAGGTTGGCCATCATCAGCTCGAACCAGCGGCGCAGGATCAGCCCCCGCTCGGCGGCGGTGCGTTCCCGCCAGTCGGGCCACGCCCCCTGGGCGGCGGCGATCGCCCGGCGGGTCTCCGCCTCCCCGAGCGCCGGGACGCTGCCCACCTGGGTACCCGTGGCCGGGTCCCACACCGCGAAACACTCACCGCTGTCCGCCTCCACCCAGCGGCCGTCCAGGTAGCAGCGGTCTTTCAACAGGGTGGGATCTCGAAGCTGCATCACCAGCCTCCTCAGGTGTGACGGGATAGGGGGATCGGCCCCGCCTGGGAGCGGCGTGACCACCAGGCCGCCAGCAGGGAGCCCGAAAGGTTGTGCCAGACGGAGAACAGGGCGCCGGGCAGGGCCGCGGCGGCGGAAAAGTACTGCAGCGCCAGGGCCACCCCGAGCCCGGAGTTCTGCATCCCCACCTCGATGGCCAGGGTGCGGTTGATGCGCTCGTCCCAGCCGAACAGCCGCCCCGCCCAGTAGCCACCCAACAACCCCAGGCCGTTGTGCAGGATCACCGCCAGGGCCACCGTGGGTCCCAGGGCGGCGAAGTTGGCGCGATTCAGCGCCACCACCACCCCGATGATGATGAGGATGGCCGCCACCGACAACAGGGGCAGGGCGTGCTTGAGGGGCTTGAGCCGTGGCCCGAGCCAGTAGTTGACCGCCACCCCCAGGGCCACCGGAACGAGGACGATCTTGAGGATGGACCCCAGCATCTCCCCCACCGGCACCGGGACCTGTTGACCCACGTACACCCAGGTCAAGAAAGGGGTGGCCACCACCGCGAGCAGCGTAGAGAGGCTGGTCAGGGAGATGGAGAGGGCCACATCCCCGCGCGCCAGATAGGTCACCACATTGGAGGCGGTCCCGCCGGGACAGGCCCCAACCAGCACCAGCCCCGCCCCCAGTTGGGGTGGCAGCCGCAGCAGCCAGGCGGCGAGCCAGCCAAAGAGCGGCATCATCAGGAACTGGGCGGTGGTGCCCACCAGGAGCGGCCGGGGACGCCGAAAGACCTCGGCGAAATTGGCCCAGGTGAGCGTCATGCCCATGCTGAGCATCACCAGTCCCAGCAGGGGGACGATGGCCCCCTGGGCGGCGACGAAGGGTGCCGGGACCCCATAGGCCACCCCGGCCACCAGCACCGCCCAGAGGGGAAAGAGCGCGGTGACTCGGTGGATCATCGGCGGCGGTCGAGGGGCACCCCGGTGCCCTGAGCTCCGGGATGCCCCCCGCCTTCAGGCTGCCCCGCTACTGGGCCGCGGCCAGGGCCTGGTCGAGGTCGGCGATGATGTCGTCGATGTGCTCGATGCCGATGGACAGGCGCACCATGTCCGGGGAGACCCCCGCCCGCTCCAGCTCCGCCGGCGAGAGCTGCCGATGGGTGGTGGTGGCGGGGTGGCAGGCCAGGGTCTTGGCATCGCCGATGTTCACCAGCCGCACCGCGAGCTGCAGCGCGTCGATGAAGCGCGCCCCCGCCTCCGCGCCCCCCTTGATGCCGAAGGAGAGGATGCTGGAGGCCCGGCCGCCCATGTACTTGTCGACCAGAGGCTTGTCCGGGTGGTCGTCGAGCCCCGCGTAGCGCACCCAGGCCACCTGGGGATGGCCCCTGAGGTAGTTGGCCACCGATACCGCGTTGTCGCAGTGGCGGTCCATGCGCACGTGCAGGGTCTCAATCCCCTGCAGGGCCAGGAAGCTGTTGAAGGGGGAGATGGCGGCGCCCATGTTGCGCAGCGGCACCACCCGCGCCCGGCCGATGTAGGCCGCAGGCCCCAAGGCCTCGGTGTAGACCACCCCGTGGTAGGAGACGTCGGGCTCGTTGAGGCGGCGGAAGCGCTGCTTGTGCTCGGCCCAGGGGAACCGGCCCGAGTCCACCAGGATGCCGCCGATGGTGGTGCCGTGGCCCCCCATGTACTTGGTCAGGGCGTGGACCACGATGTCGCAGCCCCACTCGAAGGGCCGGCACAGGTAGGGGGTCGGCACCGTGTTGTCCACCATCACCGGCACCCCGTGGGCGTGGGCCATCTGGGCGATGGCCTCCAGATCCACCACGTTGCCCGCCGGATTGCCGATGGACTCGCAGAACACCGCCTTGGTGCGGTCGTCGATCAAGGCCGCCATGGCCGCGATGTCATGGGGAGGGGCGAAGCGCACCTGGATGCCGAGCTGGGGCAGGGTGTGGGCGAAGAGGTTGTAGGTGCCGCCGTAGAGGGTGGAGGTGGCGACGATGTTGTCCCCCGACTCGGCGATGGTGAAGATCGCGTAGGTCACCGCTGCCATGCCGGAGGCCAGCGCCAGGGCCCCGATCCCACCCTCCATGGCCGCCACCCGCTTCTCCAGCACGTCGCTGGTGGGGTTCATGATGCGGGTGTAGATGTTGCCCGCCACCTTGAGGTCGAACAGATCCGCCCCGTGCTGGGTGCTGTCGAAGGCGTAGGAGGTGGTCTGGTAGATGGGCGTGGCCACCGCTTTGGTGGTGGGATCGGGCGCGTAACCGGCGTGGATGGCTTGGGTTTCGATCTTCATGGGGGTTTTTCCTGTGGTTCCTCTGGTGGTTGGCGGAGCTGGGACCCCCGGTGCGGGTCGAGGGCACCCCATGTTAAGGGCGGGGCAGCGGCGGTGTCGACGGGCCGCCTAGGGCCGCTGCGCTCCGGTGGCTATGCGATCCCGCGCCCCATTGCCTATCATTGCCCGGCCTCCCGCCACAGCCACCCCCATCGGAACCCACATGAAGCGATCCCTGCTCGCCCTGCCCCTGCTCCTGCCCACCGCGCTCTGGGCCGGCATCCCGGCCGCCCCGGTCATGACCCTCTACAAGTTCAACGGGGATCTGGCCATGCCCTACTACCGCGTCGCGGATTTCCGCAAGGGCGGACCCGGCGCCGCGGCGGGGACCCTCGCCCAGGGGAGCTCGGTCATTCCCTGTCTGGTGATCCGCGACGGTACCCCCCTCACCGACGCCAACGGCACCCCCTACCTGGGCTTCGAGATCCTCGTGGACAGTCGCAAGGCGGGCCCCGAGGCCACCGAGCGCTTCAAGCGGGCGGTGGCGGAGCGCCAGTCCCAGACGGTGACCAATCACCACTGCGGCCCCTCGGTGGAGTACGTGATCGACAGCCGCAACCTCTACCCGATGAATAAGGCCCCGAGCTTCGATCCCCCAGCGGCGGGTGGTGGCAAGGCCCCCGCGGCGCAGGGTGCCCGGGACGAGGTGGTGCGGGCCTTCCACCAGTCCGCCGAGTGCGCCGGGGCCAACCGCTCCCTCACCGGCCGGCGGGCCGCCCTGGAGCACGCCTGGGACCGCTTCATCGGGGAGCAGCAGGGCCGCTGGCCGCGGGACACCCTGCTGCAGGGCAAGCACCTCGACTACGTCATGCGCACCGCCATCTATGAGGGCCACCTGGACCGGGGCTGCAACGCCTACGGGGCGTGCGAGCGCAACCTCATCGCCCTCTCCATCCGCAATCGTGGCCGGGAGACCTGCTCCAGCGCCCTCGGGTGCGGCCATTCTGGGGATTTCCAGGGGGTGGCCTCCAAGGTCTCCCAGTACAACATCTGGGACGAGTACCTCACCCAGGTCTCGGGCCTCACCGCCTGCTTCCTGCGACCCGACCTCGCGGGGCGGGAGCCCTACGAAAAGCTGCAGCGCCTGTACCAGCAGAGTGTGGGGGACGTGGAGCGCATCCTGTTCGGCGACGACGGGGACCTCCAGGACATCTTCCCCGGTGAGTCCCTCGGGGCCTTGAAGAGCATCCGCCACTACTACCACGCCCCCGCCATGGGCAAGTGCTTCCCAGATCATCCCCGCATGGAGTACATCTCGGGGGCGGTTGCCCGCAAGGGGAGCGACTACGCCCTCATCGTCAACCGGCGTATCCAGGTGGACGAGCCCTCCGGCGGCGGCTACCTGTTCCGCGACTTCGTCGTCAAAGATGAGGCGGATCGGGATGTCGTAGAGCTGGTCGACCGCTTCCCGGGCTTCGTGATCGACGCCCGAAAGGTGGACTTCAAACGCCCCAGCAACTGCCCCCCCTACGGCATCCCGAGCGGTTGCCGCTTCGAGCAGATCGGCCGCTATCGAAAGACCCCCAGTTGGATCAACGCCGGCACCCCCCTGGAGATCAGCTGCCGGGTGCGCGAGCGCGGCGAGCAGTGCCAGCGGGAGCCCCGCCCCACCACCACCAGCGTGGGTGGGGTCTGCGATAAGGAGATGCGCCCGGTGGGCGGGGTGCGCTAGCTGCGCGATCTGGCGGGGTCGTCGCGACGTCCCAATACGAGAACCCCTCTGCCCTCAGTGATCGAGCGTCCCAGCGCTGGACGGGTCCGACACCGGCGAGCCGTCCGGCTCATCGCGCTGAGCCGGGCGGGCGGTGCGAGGGTTACGCCTTCTCGTCGGCCTCCGTGCTGCGGGCTTCGGCGCCGGTCGCCGAGCCGCTCGAGCTGTCTCCGGATGCGTCACCGATGCCGGTCAGTGAGGCGATCGACTGGTCCAGCGCGGCGCTCACCTCCTCGGCAGCGGCTGAGCCGACCTCCCTCGTCTTGTCGACGGTTTCGCTGGCGAGCTCCAATGCCTTCTCAGCGGCGTGGCTGACCTCTGTAGCAATCAGCGTGCCCGCTTCGAGCACCAGTTCCTTGGCCTTCGCGCCGGCTTCCTCGGCGGCCGCGGCTGCCGAACTGGCGATTTCCATGGTCCTTTCGACCGCTGACGCGGCGGTTTCCTTGGCCTTGTCTAGAATGCTCATCGATGCCTCTCTTGTCTTGTCCACTCGTTGGGCGGATGCGCGGATTATCGCAGAAACGAGGGTCTTCGGCGCTTCCGCGAAGGAGGACAGGAAGCGCGCTCAGTCGCCGAGGTTGGTGCCGACCCGACGGGCTGCTTCGACCCAGGGATGGTCGGGTGGGACGGGTTTCTTCTGCCCCGCCACCTCCTCGAGGGGGACCGCCTCGGCCCGCTCACCCCGCGCGGCCACCATGACCCCAAAGGTCCCCTGCTCGATGAGGTCGGCGCAGGCCGTGCCCAGCCGGGTGGCGAGGAGCCGGTCGGCGGCCGAGGGCGTGCCGCCCCGCTGCAAGGGAAAAAGGGCCCAGGCTCAGATGTCCATGAACAATCGTTCGTTATGAGGCGAAGCCGCCTCCTCGAGCGGATTGCCCGGCCTCCCTCTCGCTTTGACCTCACGCCGTCGAGGAGGTCCCGCCTCTTTCCATCGCCGCTACCAAGTCCTTAGCGCCCGATCCCCACCGGGAGATGGCTTTGAAGGCTTCGGTAAAGGGCACGTCCAAGGGGTGCACCCGGTTGCGGTCGAGCACGTAGACGGCACCGGCCAGCGGGGTGGGGACCGAGGGGACAAACACCGTGTAGCGCCCGTCCTCAAACTCCTCAATGATGAATGCCGGGACGAGGGCGTCTTCGATCTCGGCCAACGCGGGCTTCCAGACGTTTTCGCGGTTGTCCCCCGCCACCTGCTGAGTCAAGCTCCGGAACAGCGCGTAGCCCGGGATTCTTTCGAAGAAGCCTTTCTCGAGCTGTTGGCGGGTCACCTTTCCCAACCGCGTGCGAACAGCAACCCCGATCAGGAAGCAGATCATCAGAACGAGGAGAAGGGACAGAGCCTGATCGGCGGGCACCCAGTCGGGGAAGAGCTGGGCGAGTGGCCGCACCAACTCCCCGACTGTTTTCATTCCCTTGAGCAGCACCAGGACAGCGAGGTATATCGGTACGACGACGAGCAAGCCGGCAAGCACCGATTTGGCGACGAACGCGAAACCCTTTTTCATAATGCACCACTATTCTTCATCTTGGATTGGCAAAAAGGGCTGTGACCCCTGGCCTCCCTGGATTATGTGGAGTCCAGCGCACATTGGCAATCCGAGCGCGTACCTTTCACGGAGTTATCGTTTGCCAGCGAGCTCTGGAAAAGGTATGCGGCACATACCCTATGCGGCTTCGGCACCACCAAGTCGCCGTAGCCCACGGTGGTGTAGGTCACGGCGCTGAAGTACACGCTGAAGTAGAGGGCGTCTTGCACTGAGGCTGTGGAACCGCCCTCGCCGTACGAAGAACCCCCAGAGGGAGATCTCCGCCAGACTCAGCAGCACCAGTATGGCGGCCGGCCGGATCAGAAGCAGCACCGCAGGCCAGAAGCTTCCCTTCGGCAACCGCGGCCGCCGCTCCATCCAGCGCACGGCGCCGATCACCCCGAGGGCATGGAGCGCCACGCAGGCCGCCATCAGGGTGACAGAGAGCAGCAGGGCGATCATCGGGAGCTACCGCCGGCCTCCCCCCCGGCCTCCGCCGCCCCGCCCACCGCTGAAGGAAGGGCGGGAAGGGGGCATGGGCCGCGAGGGTGATATCGGGCGCGCGGGCAGTTGCGACGGCCGGTTGCCGCCGCCCATGCCTGGCGGGCGGTCGCCGATAGGCCGGCAATCCCCCTCGCAGGGGCTTGGGGTCTATCTCATACCCGGCCAGTTCGCCGTAGAAGCGGGCCATCGCCTGGGGATCCTTGGCCCAAAGCTCGATCCAGTACCATGGGTTCGCGTCGCCGCGAAAGTCCTCGGGGTCCCCCACGGCGGAGCGAATCACGCCGAAGGGCCCCCCTCCGGATCGGCCAGCAGGGCCACCCGGCCCCGGCCCGGCAGGTCGCGGGGGGTAACCACCACCTTGCCGCTGGCGGGGTGGTAGCCGTAGCCGATGGTCCCCGTGGGCAGGGCCAGGGTCCCCAGCCGCCCGGCCAGGTCGTAACCCAGGAGCAGGCTCTGGCCGTCGGGGCGGTCGATCTGGGTCAGTTCCTGGTCCAGGTTGTAGGCATACTGGGTGGCCGGGCTGGGCAGGGCCGGCGGCTGGTATTTCGCCTGCAGATCCACGGGGGTGTACTCGAAGTCGTGCACCGGGCGGCCGGGTGGGGTGACGGCGGTCTGGTTGCCCTTGGCGTCATAGCCGTACTGGATGGTGCGCCCGTCCGGGAGGGTCTGGTTGGTGACCCGTCCGGCCAAGTCGTAGCCGAAAGCGGCCTGGCGGCCGAGGGCGTCGGTGATGGAGGACAGGTAGCCGTTGCCGTCATAGCCGAAGGTCGTGATCCGGGCCTCGGCGCCGCTGCCCTGGGTGAGGTCCTGGAGGCGGCCGTGGCTGTCGTAGGCATAGCTGATGGGCGCCAGGTCCCCGATCTGGGTCAGGGTGGTGTGGCCCTTGGCGTCGATCTCCTGGATGGATGAACGGCCGGCGGCGCTGGTGGTGGTCTCCCGGCGGTTTGCGGCGTCGTAGACGCTGGTAGCGGTGCGGCCGTTGAGGGTGGCGCTGTCGGTCAGGGTGACCAGGGACAGGGGATGGCCCGGTTCGCCAAGGACCGCAGTCCGGGTGCGGGTGGTGACGGCGATCTGACCCCCGGTGGCGACCTGGGTGCTGGTGACCACCGGGGCCTGCATGCCGAAGCGGGGGTCGGGACCCTCCACCGAGGTGGTCTGGGTGCCGTCCGGCTCGCTGAGCTGGGTGGTGCCGTCGGTCTTGGCCAGGCTCTGGCTCTGGGTGCCGTCCGGCTGGATCACGGTGCGCAGCCGATCCCCGGTGGTGAGGTCCTCCAGGCTGTAAGCGGTGGCCCGACCCAGGGCGGTGGTGCGGGTGGTGGTGTAGCCCCGGGTCAGCTCCACCCGGGCCAGGTTCTGGCTGCCGCCCGCGGCGTCGGCGTCTTGGCTCAGCCGGCCTTGGGCGTCATAGGTGAAGTGCGAGGCGTTGCCCCGGGGGTCGGTGAACTGGGTCAGGAGCCCGCCGCTGGTATAGGTCATCTGGTAGGTCTCACCGGCGGGGTTGGTGAGGCGGTTCAGATAACCGTTGGCGTCCACCCCCAACTGGGTACGCTGACCGTAAGGGGTGACCAGGGCGGTGGGGTGGCCGTCGGTGTCCCGCTCAATGTTGGTGGTGTTGCCGTCCACGTCGGTGACGCCGATTAGGCGCCCGGCGCTGTCGTAGGCGAAGCTGTAGAGGACAGCGCCGGTCCGGGTGTCCAGGGTGCGGAGGTGGCGGCCTTCGGGGGAGAAGAGGTAGAGTTGCCTGCCGTCACTGGAGGCAATCGCAATATCCTCTGTGTTGAATCCCGCAAACAAAGGGAAGACCTGGCTGATGCGGTAATTCCCCTCATCGGCGATATAGAGACTCCCGTCCGCACCGATGGCAATGCTCTCAGGATTCCTTAGGAGGGCCGCCGTCGGAGGGCCACCATCGCCACCGGATCCCCATAGGTTTTCGCGACTCCCGGCTGCGGTGGTAATGATGCCGTCGGTTCCGACACGAAGCATGCGGTAATAAAAACCGGCCTCGGCGACATACAGGCTCCCGTCCGCACCGACGGCAACGTCATTTAGGGGACCCACGTAGGCCTCCGTGGCCGGGCCGCCATCGCCAACCTGTTCTCCGCCACCGGCTACGGTAGTGATGATCCCATCGGGTCCGACCCGGCGGATGCGCCCTTCGTAATAATCGGCGATATAAAGGCTCCCGTCCGCGCCGACAGCAATGCCTCTGGGGCTTGTAAGGCTGGCCGCAGTGGCCGGGCCGCCATCACCAAGCCCTTCGGGAGGATCCCCGCCGCCGGCGACGGTGGTGATGATGCCATCGGGTCCGACCCGGCGGATACGCCCGACGTTTACCTCGGAGATATACAGACTGCCGTCCGCGCCGACGGCAATGTCACCGGGGGTTAGGCTGGCCTCCGTGGCCGGGCCGCCATCACCAAGCCCATCGGGAGGATTCCCGCCACCGGCGACGGTGGTGATGATGCCATCGGGTCCGACCCGACGGACCAGGTACGAGCCGGCAATAAAAAGGCTGCCGTCCGCGCCGACGGCAATGTCAAAGGGGTTTAGGCTGGCCTCCGTGGCCGGGCCGCCGTCACCAAGCCCATCGGGAGGATTCCCGCCACCGGCGACGGTGGTGATGATTAGGTTGTTTGCCGTCGCCTCCGCGCTGCGCCGGGAGCCGTCACCCTGATAGAGCAGCCTGCCGATGGGGTCGTAGCGGTGGTGGACCTCCAGGCTCCAACCGCCGAGAGTGTTTTGGTAGACATCGAAAGCACCGACGGAGGCGGTATAGGTCCGGCTCAGATAAATCTCCTGGCGCGTGCGACTCCCCGAGATGGCGACACCAGAAGCGACACCGAAACTTCGACCGGCGACAGGTTGCTGATAGGCCGCGTCATAGACAAAGGTGATAGTGACCGAGGCAGGTGTCGCCCCAGTTACGGTCCTGCCATAGCTGTCGATTCCATCCCACAGGAACGTCGTCGTCTGATTGGCCTGGGCAGGGAACGTCTGCTCGAAACGGCGACCGGCGATGTCGATGGCCAAGTCCACCCGCTTGAGGCTGGGCGGGACGCTGCTTCCCGTTAGAGGAATCAATAGATCGCGGGCCGAGAGCCGGTCGGGCACGCGATCGCTGCGGTAGTGGAGGCTGAAAGGACTACCGGTCAGAGGCAGGGTCTCGCCCAATACCTGGGACTCGCATTCAACCGTAGACCCGGTGGCGGTGCAGGGATCGTCTGGTTTCTGACTGTCGGCGGTAGGCGGCTGCTCGGCGCCGGATCCAGGGGCAATGGCATCCGCCGGCGGCCCAAAGGGCCAGTTGCAGTCCCAGGTGGAGAGGTGACTCAGCAGCACCCGCCAGAAACTTTTCCCCGGGGCATATAAGCCCGCCAACCGCCCGCGCTCGTCATCCGTGATTCCCAAGGCCGCCAGGGCTGCGGTATCCGCCGCATGGCCGCTGCCGTCCACGTCGACATCCGCCAGGCCGCCGCTGACGCTGAGGATCTGGATGATGCGTCCGTTGGGATAGGGGATCCAGGCGCCCTTGGTACTGTCGTAGTAGCCCACCCGGACCTCGCCGCCCACAGGGAAATTCAAGAAATTGTCCACATAGAAGGGCACCGGCCGGTCGAAGAGCACGTCCTTGCCGTTGAGCTTGGTGGTGGCCTCGTCGGCGCTGATCTCCAGGGCGTAGGTGTAACCGCTGGTGGGGGGCAGTGGCGCGGGCATGGTCCGGGGGCCTTCGGGACCGACGGTGTATTCGGTGAAGCGCAAGCTCAGACTGGAGAGGGGCTCGCTGCTGCCGTCGGGTAGGACCCGGGAGACCTGGGTGCCCGCCGGGAGCAGCAGGGCCGGCTGGCGGGTGCCGTCGCCGTCGCTGACCGGGCTGCCCTGGGCCAACTGGGAGGCGCCGCTTTGGGTCAGGTCGAGCTGGGTGACCCGGCCGTCCCGGGGGATGAGGATCACATCCTCCAGGACCACATAGTCTTGCCAGGGGGCCTTGACCTGACGCTGAGCCGGGAGGTAGCCGCTGTGCTGATAGGTGACCGTCAGGTAGCCCCCGCCGTTGACCACCAGGTCAAACTCGCCGTCGGCCCGGCTGAGGGTCTGGCCGAATTCGGGGTGGCCCAGGATGCTGATGCGCACCCCGCCGATGGGCTGCCCGGCCCGGTCATGGACCGAGCCCCGCAGCACCGCGACGCGCGCCGGGTTGATGGTGCCCGGGGGCCGCCCCAGTCTGGATCGGGTTGTCGCCGGTGTAGAGGAACTCGCTGGAGGCGAAGGTGGTGGTGGAGACCGTGGGGTCCAGCGGGGGGGCGACGGTGGCGGGGTCAGGGGGAAGGCCTCCTCCACCGCCGCCCGCCTGGACGTTGATAACCCAGCTCTGGGTGGTGAAGCCGCCGTGGTTGTCCTCGACCCGCACGGTGACCGGCTGAGTGCCTTCCTGACCGGCGACGGGGGTCCAGCTAAGGAGGCCACCGCTGCTGATCTGCATCCCGGTGGGGTAGGTGGTGAGGCTGTCGGTCAGGGTGTCGCCCGGGTCTTGATCCGTGGCGGTGACCTGGTAACCGTAGGCCTGACCCAGGGTGGCGCTGGTGATTGGGGTGGAGGTGATCTGGGGGTTGTGGTTGGTGCCGGGATTGGTGGACTGGAAGGTCCACGACCAATCCCCGGTGCTGAGGCGCTGTCGGCGGTCGTGGTTGAGGATGAAGGTGTCGGTGCTGTCCTTGCCGCTGTTGGCGGCCACATCGCCAAAGCTCACTTGGTTGTCCACCACCCTGGTGGCGGGGTTGCTGGTGGTGAGCGTGGCGGTCACCCCCTGGGCCATGCTGGCGCCGCTGTTCTCGACGTGGGCCTGGTAATGGAGCTGGTAGTTGAAGCGATCCAGGCGCTGCATCTGGATCAGGTCGTAGCCGGTGATGCTGAGTCCGGCGCCGTTGGCAAGGGCGATGCCGGCCTGGCCGAACAGGGCGGCGATCAGGATGCTGACCCAGGTGGTGGGGCGAGAGAGGATCTTCCTGCTGTGCTCCAAGGCGTCCGCCGCGGACGCCTCCATCGAGGCAGGATGCAGGCCGGTCAGTGCCGGTCTAGCCAGGAAACAACGGGGGAACCGGCGACCGCTGGCCTAGCAGCCTGTCGGACTTCACCCCTTTTCGAACGGGTAAAATACGGGCAGT
>CAZFHV010000055.1:0-18110 GCA_964519095.1 uncultured Chromatiaceae bacterium
GGGGGCGGCGGGCCGGCCCGCCCGGAGGCCACCTACCGTTGCCCCACCGGGGCGATCCAATGGGTGGTGGGCCCCCAGTTCCACGAGGGCGCCCCACCGCCCCAGCATCGGCCCGCCTACCATGCCTGATCTGGCCGGCTCCGCACTGCGACTGCTCCGGCGCCTGCTGGGGACCCCCGGCACGGCCCTGCCGCCGGGGGCCGGCGAGGTCCAGGTGCTCGACGGCAACACGGCGGTCGCCCTCACGGAGGCGGCCATCGCCGAGGCCGCGGGCCTGGGGGCTGGCTTCCCCGCGAGAGGCGCGGAACTCGGCTGGCGGGGGGAGCAACGGCGGCGCGGATCGAATCAATTCGGCGCACCCCTGGCGATGCTCGGCGCCGAGGGCCCCCGCGGCACCCTGGCGGCCACCCTGGGTCTGGCGATGTCGGGGGTGCGGGCCACCGCCTTTCTCTCCGGTCCCGACCTGGCCGCTTGTCGGGACCTGCTGGGGGCAGCCGTCGGGCGGCGGCTTCCCTTGGTGGTGCATCTGGTGGGACGCGCCCTCCCCGCCCAGGGGGCGGCGCTGGGGGGTGGCCACGAGGCCTTGCACCTGGCCGCGGAGGCGGGTGCCCTGGTGTTGGTGGCCGCCAACGTCCAGGAGGCGGTGGACTTCGCCCTCATCGCCCGCCAGGCAGCCGAGCTGGGCCTGGTTCCGGCGGTAGTCGCCATGGACGCCGAGGAGACCGCCCTGGCGGCCCAGGACGTACGACTCCCCGCAGCCCAGATGCTAGAGGCCCTGCCGGGCCGGCCCGAGGATCCCCTCCCCAGCCCCACCCCGGCCCAGCAGCTGCTGTTCGGGACAGAGCGCCGGCGCCTCCCCCGCTGGCACGACCCGGATCGCCCGGCCACCCTGGGGGCACTGCAGCCGCCCGAGACCTACGCCCTGGGCCGGGCCGCCTCGGATGCCTTCCTCAGCCAGGGCTATGGGGAGATCCTCGCCGGGGCCTTCGAGACCCACACCCGCCTCAGCGGCCGACGTCACCGCGCCCTCTCCGCCTTCCGCACCGAAGGGGCGCGGGTGCTGCTGGTGGCACTGGGCTCCGCCATCGAGACCGCCGAGGCCGTCGCCGACCACCTCAGGGGGCACAAGGTCGGGGTGCTGGGGATCCGCGCCCTGGTCCCCTTCCCCGCCGAGGAGCTGCTGACCCACCTCAAGGGTGCGCACCAGGTGCTGGTGCTGGAGCGCACCCCCCCAGGCCCCGGGGGCGAGGGGCCCCTGCTCACCTGGCTGCGGGCAGCCCTCGATCGGGCCGGCGAGGCCCAGACCCTCGACCCCCAGGCCCGCCGTGACGCCTCCCGGACCGGCCGGCCGCGGCTCGTCTCCCTGGTCTACGGCCTGGGCGGCTGGCCCCTGCGCGCCGCGGACCTCATTGCCTTGGTCAGCCAGCCATCGACCCTACAGCAGTCCCGCATCTACCTGGGGATGGGCTTCTCGCCCTCCACCAGCCGCTATCCCAAGCGGCAGGTGCTCCTGGACCGCCTGCGCCGCGCCTACCCGGAGGCCGCGGCCCTAGGGCTGCAGGACCCCGGTCCTCCCCCGGACCTGCGCCCCTCCGGGGCCCGGAGTCTCGCCATCTACCGCCGCTCCGGTGGCGAGGGGGAGGGCCTGCTCCTGGAGGCGGGACTGCTGCTCGCGCCCCTCTTCCCCGGCGGACTACGGAGCCGTCCGGCCCTGTTCGCCGAGCCCTGGGGTGCGCCCTGCCGCGATCACCTGACCCTGTTCCCCGCCGGGGCACGGGACCCGGGCGCTGACTGTCCCCTGGACCTGGCCTTCTGGTGCCTGGACCCGGATCCCCAGTGGCCCTGGGGGCCCGAGGAGCCACCCCCCGCCGCCCTGCTGGTGGAGTCGAATCTCGATGACGCCGCCCTCTGGGCCCGGCTGCCCGAGGGATTGCGCCGGGGAGTCGGCGCCGGGGGCAGCCCCCTCTATCGTCTGGACCCGCCCCAGGGAGATGCCACCCGCCGTCTGGACCAGAGGCTTGGGGCCTTGTGCGCGGTGCTGCTCGGGGAGGGCCGCCTCCCTGTGAACCGCCGGCGGTTGCTGGCCGCCCGCGAGACCCAGCTGCGGGGCTGGGTGGCCGATCCCGCCCAGCGCCTCGAGGACTTTGCCGCGGGACTCGATGGCGTCGGGCGGCTCGATCCCGCCACCCTGGCCGCCGGCGGCGCTCCCGCCGAGCCCATCCTGGAAGACGAGGCCCCGACCCTGGTGCGCCAGCTCGGGACCCCCGAGGAGGCCTACGACGACCTGCCGCGCTTCTGGGACCAGGTGGGCGTGCTCCACCGGGGGGGTCAGGACGCCGAGCTGGCCCCGGACCCTTACCTGGGACTGGGGGCCATGCCGCCCCTGACCGCGAGCTTTCGCGACCTCGCCCCCCTGGGGCTGGCCCTGCCGGACTTCGATCCCGAGCGCTGTACCGCCTGTGGGGTCTGCTGGAGCGCCTGCCCCGAGGGAGCGGTGGCGGCCAAGGTGCTATCCCCCGAGCGGGTGCTCGGGGCGGCGGTGCGCCGCCCCGGCGGAGAGGCCCTGCGTCCGCTGGTGGGACGGATCGCCGGGCGGGTCGCGGCCCTCTGCCGCAGCGGTGAGGGGTTGCCGGACCTCGCCGCCCTGCTGCGCACCGCAGTGGCGGACCTGCGCCCGCGCCTCAGTCTCCCGGAGGATCGCCTCGCGGCCCTCGACACCGCCCTGGCGCGGCTGATCGAGCAGCTCGGATGCCTGCCGGTGGCCGCGCCGGAGGGCCTCCACGGCGAGGGCCCCGGCGCCCAGCCGGGGGCCGATGAGCTCCTCTGGCTGGCCGTCGACCCCGCCACCTGCAAGGGTTGCGGCCTGTGCGTCCGCCATTGCGAGCCGGGGGCCCTTACCGCGGCGGAGCCTGGGCAGGTCCCCCTCGCCCGGGCGCGCCAGGTACGCACCGCGTGGGAGCAGCTCCCCCCCACCGAGGCGGCCAGCTGCGAGCGGCTGGCGGGCCACCCCCAGGTGGGCAGCCCGGCCGCAGAGCTCCTGGCCTCCCATGCCGCCCAGCGCCTGGCCGGCGGCGACGGCAGCGAGCCCGGCTCCGGGGAGCGGCTGGCCCTGCGGCTCGCCGTCACCCTGCTCGGTACTCGTCAGCGCACCCGGCTGGAGGCCCTGCTCGGCGAGGTGCGGGGCCTGCGCCAGCGCATCCGCGGCCTGATCCGCTCGACCCTCGCCGATGCCCTCCCCAGCGACGATCTCGACGCCCTCGCCGATGGGCTGGCGGGAGTGGGCACCCGCCAGGCGGAGCTCAGGGCCCTCATCGCCGGGGCCGAGGGCCCCCTGACGCAGGGGGTGGACACGGCACGGCTGCGGCGCCTGGTGGAGCTTGGGCGGGGGCTCGCCGAGCTGGAGCAGCAGCTCGCCGGCGGGCGCGGGGGGCTTGGCCGCGCCGGGCTGGGGCTGATGCTCTCGCCCGGCTCGCCGGTGGGCTGGACCGGGGCCTTCCCCCACACTCCTTTTGCCGAGCCCGTGACCCTGGACCCCACCGGCGACGGCGCCCTGATGGCCGCCGGCCTGCTGGAGGGCCAGTTGCGCCAGGCGACCGCCGGCTTCATCCTGCTGCGCAAGGCCCGCCTGGAGCTGGATCAACCGGGTGAGGCGATACGCCAGGGGCCGACCTTGGACGGCCTGACCTGGCGGGACCTCGCCGTCGAGGAGCGCGGCGCCTGTCCGGCGCTGCTCTTGGTGGGGGACAGCGGCAGCCTTGCCGGCCCGGGCCTGGCCCAGCTCGCCTGGCTGCTGGCCGGCCCCTGGCCGGTCAAGGTGCTGTTGTTGGCAGAGCTCGACCTCGGGCTCGCCACCCCAGCGGTGATCGATGCCCCCCTCGCCGCGGCGGCGGACCCCCGGGCCGAGCTGGGTCTCTTGATGCTCGCCCACCGGGACGCCCTCATCGCCCAGACCTCCCTGGGGGCCCCGAGGCACTTCAGCCTTTGCCTGGCGAAGGCGTTGGATCACCCGGGGCCTGCGCTGCTTCAGGTACACGCCCCCGCCCCGCGCCGGGATGGCTTCGCCCCCGACCAGACCCTGCTGCGGGCCCAGGCGGCGGTGACCGCCCGCGCCTGGCTTCTGTTCCTCTACGATCCGGCGGGGGAGGGGGTCTTCGGCTCCCGCATCGACCTCTCCGACAACCCCGACCCCGCCGCCACCTGGGGTCTGGACCCCGGCGGAGCCCCCTGGACCCTGGCCCACTGGGCCCTCGGCGAGGACCGCTTCGCCCACCTGTTCTCGCCCCTGGCCGAGGGGGACCCCGCCCCCCTCCCCCTCAGCGATTACCTGGACCGGCCCCCGGCCCAGCGCGTCTCACACACCCCCTTCGTCGAGCGCAGCGACCAGGCCGCGGCACCCGAGCGCCTGCGGGTGGACGCCGCCCTGGTTGCGGCCTGCGAGAGGCGGCTGCAGGCCTGGCGCATGCTCCAGGAGCTGGCTGGGCTGGTGACACCCTTCACCTCGCGCGTGGAGCAGGCTGCGGAGGAGCGGGTGGCGGCGGCCCGTACCGGCGAGCTCCAGGCCCAGGCGGTGGCCTTCGAGGCAAGGCTCCAGGGGCTGCGCGGCACCCTCCAGGAGGAGACCCGCCAGGCGGTGCGCGAGCGATTGATGCAGCTCGCCGGCTACCGGCCCACCCCGGCCCCGCCCGCCCGCGCCGCCGAGCCCCAGCCGTGAGCGTGCTCGCCGCCCTGTGGCGACGCGGCTTCGCCCACGGCATCCACCCCCCGGCGCACAAGGAGCGCACCGCCGCCCTGCCGAGCCAGCGCATGCCCTTCGTGGAGCGCTACGTGCTACCCCTGCACCAGCACCTGGGGGCCCCCGCCCGGCCGGTGGTGGCGGTGGGCCAGCGGGTGGGGCGGGGGCAGCTTATCGCCGAGCCGGGTGCCTTCGTCTCCACCAGTCTCCATAGCCCGGTGACGGGCTGGGTGCGGGCCATAGGGCCGCGACGGGTCCCGGCGGGGGGCTTTGCCCGCGCCATCGAGATCGAGGCGGACCGCTACGCCACCCAGCGCCTCACCACCTCGCCCCCACCGGATTGGCGCGGCCTGTCCCTGGAGGACCTGGTGGCGGCGGTGCAGCGGGCGGGGATCGTGGGCCTGGGGGGTGCGGCCCTGCCGGCCCACGTCAAGTACTCCCTGCGGGAGGGCCAGAGGATCCGCACCCTGATCGCCAACGGCGCCGAGTGCGAGCCCTATCTGACCAACGACCACCGGGTGATGGTGGAGCGCCCCCAGGAGCTGCTAGCGGGGATCGAGATCCTCCAGACCGCCTTGGCCGCGGAGGAGGCCCTCATCGGCATCGAGCTCAACAAGCCCGACGCCATCGCCGCTTTGCACGCGCACCTTTCGGCGGGGGTGCGGGTGCGGGTGGCGCCCCTGCGGGTCAAGTACCCCCAGGGGGACTCCAAGATGATGATCAAGTCCCTGCTCGGGCGGGAGGTCCCCATGGGCCTGCGCTCCACGGAGCTTGGCATCCTCATGAACAACGTGAGCACCCTAGCCGCCATCGCCGAGTACTTCGCCACCGGGATGCCCTACATCGACCGGCGGATCACCGTCTCCGGGCCTGGCGTCGCCTATCCGGCCAACCTGATCGTCCCCATCGGCACCTCGGTGCGGGAGGTGCTGCGCTTCTGCGGCGGGCTGAAGGACAGCACCCGCGAGGTGATCATGGGCGGCCCCATGATGGGCACCCCGCTGCCCAGCCTGGACGTGCCGATCCTCAAGACCAGCGCGGGGCTGCTCGCCTTCACCGCCGCCGAGACCGCCCGCCCCACGGAGTACGCCTGCATCCGCTGCGGCCGCTGCGTGGAGGCCTGTCCCTACTTCCTCAACCCCTCCCTGCTGGCCCGCCTCGCCAAGGCACGCCTCTACGAGGAGATGAAGGCCGCCCAGGTGGCGGAGTGCGTGGAGTGCGGCTCCTGCACCTACTCCTGCCCCTCCGGCATCCCCATCGTGCAGATGATTCGCACCGCCAAGAACGCCCTGCGGGGCGGCCGAGGGGGCTAGGGATGAGGCGCAGGGACCCCAGGCTGCTGGTGCAGCCCCCGCCCTTCCTCAAGCAAGCCCTCACCACCGATCGGGCCATGTGGGACGTGCTGTACGCCCTCATCCCCCCCAGCCTGGCGGGGCTCTGGTTCTTCGGACTGGGCGCGGGGTTGGTGCTCCTGGCCAGCATCGGCGGGGCCCTTGCCAGCGAGTGGCTGTTCTCGCCCGCCGAGGGCCGCCTCGGGCGGCTCCGCGATGGCAGCGCCCTCTTGACCGGCCTGCTGCTGGGGCTCAGCCTGCCCCCGGCCCTGCCCCTCTGGATGGCCTTCCTCGGAGGTCTGGTGGGGGTTGGGCTCGGCAAGATCGTCTGGGGGGGACTCGGGCACAACCTGTTCAATCCCGCCCTGGTGGGGCGCGCCTTCCTCGCCAGCGCTTTTCCCACTGCCATGACCACCTGGTCGCCACCGGGGGCGGGCGGGCTGTTGCGGGTGGCGCCTTCCACCCTGGCCCCGCCCTTCATGTCGCCGAGTTACGACGGGCTCACCAGTGCCACCCCGCTTGGGCTGATGAAGTTCGAGCAGACCTCCACGCCCCTCCTGGACCTGGTGCTCGGCCAGACCTCGGGCTGCATCGGCGAGACCAGCGGGCTGTTGCTGCTCCTGGGCGGACTCTATCTGGGGCTGCGGCGGGACCTGGACTGGCGGGTCCCGGTTGCCGTCGGGCTGGCGGTTCTAGGGGGCTCCTCCCTGCTGTTCGCCCTGGCACCGGGGCATTACCCCGATCCCCTGTTCAGCCTCTTCTCCGGGGGGCTGCTGCTGGGGGCCATCTACATGGCCACCGATCCGGTCACCTCGCCCCTGACCCCGCGGGGGGCCTGGATCTTTGGGGTCGGCATCGGGGCCCTGGTGGTCTTGATCCGTAACTTCGGCGGCTTCCCCGAGGGGGTGATGTACGCCGTCTTGCTCATGAATGCCGCCACCCCGCTGATCGACCGTTATACCCAGCCACGCACCTTTGGTCGGGGAGGGAAGGCGGGGTGAAGGGCACCCTCGGCCTCCAGGCCCCCCCGGTGAAGCCCACGCCACTGCGGCTCATGGCCACCCTGACCATCGCGGGCTGGCTCGCAGGTTTCATGATCGTGGCGGCGGTGGAGGCCACCCTGCCCGCAATCACCGAGTACAAGGCCAAGATGCTGCGGGGGGCCGTGAACCGGGTCTTGCCCGGGGTGGCCAGCGTGCAGCGGTTGGTGTTCCGGGACGGCAAACTGACCGCTAGCAACGAGGAGCGGGCCGGGGAGGAGGCCATCTTCGCCGGCTACGATGGCGGCGGGGGGCTAGTGGGCTACGCCATCCCCGGGGCGGGACCCGGGTTCGCGGACACCATCCGCCTCCTTTACGGTTATCTGCCTGGACCCCGCCGGGTGGTCGGCATGGAGGTCCTGGCGAGCAAGGAGACCCCCGGGATTGGCGACAAGATCTTCAAGGATCTGGATTTTGTAGCCAACTTCAAGGACCTGGCGGTGGACCCGGAGGTGCTGGCCGTGAAGAAGGGCCGCAAGAACAGCCCCAACCAGATCGACGCCATCAGCGGGGCCACCATCTCTTCCAAGGCGGTGGTGCGGATCATCAATCAGGCCAATCGGCAGTGGCTGCCACGTACCGAGGCCGGAGCCGCGGCCTTGCCCGCGCAATGAGTCATCCCATGGCGAATCCGACAGCAGACGCCTATCAGGAGCTCCTCAAGGGGCTGTTTCGTGAGAACCCGATCTTTGTCCAGGTGCTGGGCATGTGCCCCACCCTGGCGGTCACCATCTCCGCCATGAACGGCCTCGCCATGGGTCTGTCCACCCTGTTCGTATTGGTGGCCTCCAGCCTCATGGTCTCAATGCTGCGCCGCTGGGTGCCGCGGGAGGTGCGCATCGCCACCTATGTGGTGATCATCGCGGCCTTCGTGACCGTGATCGATTACCTCCTCCAGGGCCTGGTACCGGAGGTGCACAAGGAGCTGGGGGCCTTCGTGGCGCTCATCGTGGTCAACTGCATCATTCTGGGTCGGGCCGAGGCCTTCGCGTCCAAACACTCGCCGTTGTTGGCGCTGGCCGATGCCGTGGGAATGGGGGCCGGCTTCACCCTCTCCCTGGTGGCCCTGGGCAGCCTGCGGGAGATCCTGGGGAGCGGGGCCTGGTTCGGGATCAACCTCTTCGGGCCCCACTTCGAGCCCTGGGTGATCATGGTCCTGCCGCCCGGGGGGTTTCTCACCCTGGGGCTCCTGCTGCTATTCCTGAACTGGCTCAAGGATCGCAAGGCCCGGCTGGCAGCCCACCTGGATCAGCTCAAGGGCGAGCTGCCATGAGGGACCTGCTCTGGATCTTTGTCAGTGCCTTGCTGGTCAACAACTTCGTGCTGGCCTATTTTCTCGGCCTCTGCCCCTTCTTCGGGGTGACCCAGCGTTTGGACACGGCCTTTCGCCTGGGGCTTGCGACCCTGTTTGTGATGCTGGTGACCGCCCTGTGCTCCTGGGTGCTCAATACCTATATCCTCATCTATGCGCCCTATCTCAAGCTGATCAGCTGGATCGTGGTCATCGCCAGCTCCGTGCAGTTCATCGAGATGCTGATTCGCAAGCTGAGTCCGGCCCTGTTCCGCGCCCTGGGTATCTACCTACCCCTGATCACCACCAACTGCGCGGTGCTGGGTCTGGCCGTCTTCGCCAACAACAAGGGTTACGGCTTCGTCGAGGGCATGGTGTTCGCGCTGGGCGCGGGGCTTGGGTTCACCCTGGCCCTGGTGCTGATGGCGGGCCTGCGCCAGGAGAGCGAGCTGGCCCCGGTGCCGCGCCTGATCAAGGGCACCGCCATGAGCCTGATCATGGCAGGGGTCCTGTCTCTGGCCTTCATGGGTTTTTCCGGCCTGTTCAGCGCGGGCTAGGGGGCGAAAGGTGGCGACCTACCTGTTGGCGGTCCTGGCACTGGGGCTCCTGTGCGCGGGCTGGGTGGCGCTGGAGCTCTGGCTGGGGCGCATCGATCCCCAGGGCAGGGACCGGCCGGCCCGCTGCGGCCACTGCGGTGGCTGTGGGTCAGACCGGCGAGAGGCCGAAGAGGGGACAGACCAGTGCCCCGAGCCCGGGCAGGTGCCGAGGCCAGGGGCGTTACACTAGACGGCGCCCGGGTCGGTCGAGCTCGAGCCCAAGGGGGGCATCATCCCATGCGCGAAGCCTTCGAAGGTCATTGCTGGCGTTGCGGTCGGCTCCTCACCGGTCTCGACTACGGCCGGGAGACCCTCTGTCCCGGCTGCACCCAGCCCACGCGGGTGTGCCGCAACTGCCGCCTCTACGCCCCCGGTCGACCCATCGATTGCCTGGAGCCCCTGGCGGAGCCCGTCAAGGACAAGGGACGGGCCAATTTCTGCGAGCACTTCGACCCCGCGGAGCAGCCGCTGGCGGGTCCCGCCGGGCCCGGGGCGAATGACCTGCGCGCCGCCGCCGAGGCCCTGTTCAGGAAGTAGCGGACCGACCCCGGCCCGCCCCCAGCCAGTGGGCCAGGGCCGTGAGGGCGAGGGCCAGCCCCAGCAGCACCGCCCCCACCCAGAGCTCGGTCAGCAGCTCCGGCCGAACCAGGAGCAGCACCCCGAGGCCGAGCATCATCAGACCCGAGAGGAGCTTGAGGGCTCGCCCCTGGCGCTCGCTGAGCTTGTGGGCCCCCAGGGTGAGGCCAAAGAGCCCGACGATGACCAGCAGCGGCAGGACATAGACCAGGTTGTAGAGGGCCAGGTAGGCATAGTACTGGGAGAGGCCGAGCCCGTTGAGGGTCAGGGCCCGCGTATAGACCAGGGGGAAACCCGCGGTGCACAGAAGCTCATAGCTGTTGGCGGCGATGGCCAGGGCGACGGTGCCCAGGAGCATGGTCCCCAGGCGATCCGCCGCCAGAAGCCCCCGCATGCGCCGAAAGAGCCCTGGCTTGGCAGCCTCGGGAATCGAGAGGGTCGGTCCCCGGTGAAAGGCGAAGAAGTCCTTGACGTTCAGCACCCCGATCACCAGGGCCAGTAGCCCCGCCCCGGCGGTGACCCAGGGGGTGGCGCCGATCACCAGGAACAGGTTGAGCCAGGCGGCCATGAACAGGAAATAGACCAGCCCGGAGATCAGCACGAAGGTGCCACCCACCAGGAGCATGCGGGCGCGGCTGCGGGCGTGCACCATGAGGCTCAGCAGGAAGAGGAGCACGAAGAAGGCGCAGGGATTGAAGGCGTCGAGACCGGCCACGACCAGGGTGAAGAGCGGCAGCCCCAGCGCCTTGGGGTCCACCTCCCCCAGCAGGGGCAGGCTCAGGGTCTCGGTCGGGGGCGGTGCGACCGCCTCTGGGGCGCCGCTGACGGGGGGCGGGGCCCGACAGCCCTCCGCGAGGACCAGCAGCTCCGCCCCCCGCCCCTCGGGGGTGTCGTATCCCACGAGCATGCGCCCGCAGACGAAGAAGGCCGGCACGTAGCGCGCCTCCTCCCCCAGGGCCGCCGCCAGGGCGCGATACTGGGCACCCCGGGCCGGGTCCGTGGTCAGCTCGTGGGCGTGCAACACCAGCCAGGGGTGACGGCTCGCCAACTCCTCGACGAAGGGTCGCGCCTCCCGGCAGTGGGGACACTGGGCCGACCAGAAAAAATAGAGATGTACCTGGGGGCTACCGCTCGGGTCCCTTCCCACCCAGAGGGGCTCATCGGCGGTGACGGCTCCCGCCCACATCAGGGCGATGATCAGTGGCAGCGGGCAAAGGGACAGCCTGGCGAGGGGGCCGCGCATAGGGGGCCTGGGGTTTCTGGAGGGCGGTGCGGTGCTGCGCTATTGTACTGATTAGGGGAGCGGTGGTTCTTCCGGGAGGGCCACCGAACGGTCAATTGAGGGGGTGAGCCCATGATCCTCAGGCGTCTTACTGGGTTTCTGGCCGCCCTGGTCCTGCTCGTCAGCGGCTGCGAGGCGGCGGACGAGGGGGTCGGTGAACGCCAAGCCATGGTGGCGCACATCCGCGAGGCGGTGCGCGACACCCGCCAGTACCTCGGCACCGACAGCCTCGATCCCGCGGTGCTGGGCGCCCTGGAGCGGGTCCCGCGCCACGAGTTCGTGCCCCGCGCCCTGCGTCCCGAGGCCTATGCGGATCGGCCGCTCCCCATCGGCGAGGGACAGACCATCTCCCAGCCCTACATCGTCGCCATCATGACCCAGCTGCTCGGGGTGGGACCGGGGGCTCGGGTGTTCGAGCTAGGCACCGGCTCCGGCTACCAGGCGGCGGTGCTGGCTGAGCTGGGCGCCCGGGTGTACTCGGTGGAGATCGTCCCCGAGCTCGCCAGCCGTGCCCGGGAGACCCTGGAGCGACTGGGCTACCGCGAGGTACGGGTGCGCGCCGGGGATGGCTACCTAGGCTGGCCGGAGGCGGCCCCCTTCGACGCCATCCTGGTCACCGCCGCCGGCGACCACATCCCCCAGCCCCTGGTGGATCAGCTCCGGCCCGGCGGCCGGCTGGTCATGCCGGTGGGCCCCGCCTTCGGGGTCCAGCAACTGCAGGTCCTGGAGAAGGCCGCCGACGGCCGTCTCAGCCCTCGGGAGGTCCTGCCGGTCCGCTTCGTGCCCATCACCGGTGGGCACTGATTTTGCCGGCAATCTCGCGCTGGCCTCGGGCGGTCAACGCGGTATCATTATAAGTTTGGTAAAGCAAAGAGGATTTCGCCGAATGAACTATTCCCTGGCCGGCCTGTTGGCCGCATCCCTGCTCACCCCCGCCCTGGCCCTACAGGCTGCCGAGGTCGCCGTCGGCATCGTCAGCATGCAGAAGGTGCTGGATGAGAGCAAGAAGGGCAAGGAGGTGCAGAAGAAATTCGAGCAGTCGGTCTCCACGGAGAAGAAGGAGCTGGAGAAGCGTGAGGCCACCATCAAGAAGGCCCAGGAGGATTTCGTCCGGGATCAGGCGACCATGAGCGAGGAGCAGCGTCGCAAGAAGCAGCGCGACATCCAGAACCAGGTCCAGGAGCTGCAGCAGTTCGCCAGCGAGGCCCAGGACAAGATGGGCAGCAAGCGCATCGACCTGCTCAAGACCGTGGTGGAGCCCGCCAAGGAGGTGGTGAACAAGGTGGCGAAGGAAAAGAAGATGACCATCGTCTTCGAGCGGGGCGAGAGCGGGTTGCTCTACTTCGATGAGGCCATCGACCTGACCCCGGAGGTCATCAAGCGCCTCGACGCCGCCAAGTAGCAGAGGACCCTGGGCTGGGGAGGCGTGCCACGCCGTCCCCTCCTCCGCCCCTGGGTCGTGGACGGGGTATCGCGAACATTGGACAATGCGAGGCACCGCGGCGCGCTTCCCGCCAAGCCTAGTTGCCTCCCTGGCGCCGGCCTTGAGGCGGAGGAGCTGGACCGGGACCCCGCGGCGACACCCCCCCATACCAGCACTCATGAGGTAGCCACGATGCTTGGAGAACCCCACGACTTGGTGCACGAGTTCCCGGAGCTGGTGAACAAGATCGAGTCGCTACGCCAGTCGGACGAAGGCTTCGCCACCCTGATGCGCGACTACGACGAGCTCGACGCCTGCATCCGCCGCCTCGAGGAGCTGGGCACCCCAGTCGCGGACGAGACCATCGAAGACCTCAAGAAGGAGCGCCTGCGGCGCAAGGATCGGCTGTACACGATCCTGCGGCGCTGAGATCCTGGCGCCGGACCCCTCGGGCGGGTCCAGACCCCGCCCCGGCCCCTCTCGCCCCTGGTACGGGGGGTCGGCGGCTCGATCTGCGCTCATCGGGCAGGGTCCCCACGACCCGGTCCAGCGCGACGCCCCACAACCGCCTTCCCTGATCCGCGGCCCCAGCCCCCGTGCCCCCTGAGCACCTCTCCGGCAACCCTTCCCTCTCGCGGGAGGAGTGCGTCGCCCTGACCTGGTCGGTGCTGCGCGTCCTGGACGCCTGGTCCCTGGCGCCTGACACCCAGATCGACCTCCTGGGCCTCGGCGGGCTTCTCACCGCGCGGGACCTGGGGCGACACCGGTTGGGCACGCCGCTCCCTGCGGCAGGGGAGGTCTTCGAGCGCGCCCGGCTCCTGGTCCGTCTAGATCAGGCCCTGCACCAGATCTATCCCCACAGCGCCCTGGCGGCGCGACTCTGGATCACCACCCCGCGCCCCAGGCACGGCCAGGGCACACCCCTGGAGACACTGCTCGGCGGTGACCTGGAGACCCTGCGCCGTCTGGTGGACTCCCTCGACAACCTCTCCCCCTATTGAAGGGCCCGCCGATGCAATACCGGATCGTCCCCGTCACCCCCTTCGAGCAGAACTGCACCCTCTTCTGGTGCGAGGAGACCCGCGAGGCGGCCGTGATCGACCCCGGCGGGGACGTTCCGCGCATCCTGGGCGAGATCGAGCGCCAGCGGCTGACCCCCACCCGCATCCTCCTCACCCATGGCCACGTGGATCACGCCGGCGGCGCCGGGGCGCTGGCGGCACGCCTCGGCATCCCTATCGAGGGCCCCCACCGCGACGACGCCTTCTGGCTCCAGGGCATCGCCCAGCAGGGCCGCATGTTCGGCCTGCCGCCCGTGGAGCCCTTCAGCCCCGAGCGCTGGCTCGACCAGGGGGACCGGGTGAGCATCGGCCGGCTCCAGCTCGAGGTCTTGCACTGCCCGGGCCATACCCCGGGCCATCTGGTGTTCTACGAGCCCCAGAGCCGCCTCGCTCAGGTGGGAGACGTGCTGTTCCAGGGCTCCATCGGGCGTACGGACTTCCCGCGGGGGGACTACGACCAGCTCATCGACTCCATCCGCACCCGCCTCTGGCCGCTGGGGAACGAGGTGCGCTTCATCCCCGGTCACGGCCCCATGTCGAGCTTCGGGGAGGAGCGGCGCAGCAATCCCTTCGTCGCAGATCGGCGCCTTTGAGCGCCCATCGGGCGAAAAGACCGCCGCTTTATGCTTCAATAGCAAAAAACGGCGCGACCTGACCCGACCGCGATGGCCAGAACCCCCACTCCCCAGCCTCCCACCAGCCGCTCCGGCGGCACCCGCAGCTACTGGGTGAAGAGCCTTGGCCCCCCGGGGGGTGAGCCCGGCGCGGCATCCGCCGAGACAGATGCCGGGGCAACCCGGTTCGTGGAGCCCTTCCGCTTCGATACCAAGCAAAGGAACAGCCTGTTAGGGGTGTTGCGTCGCCTGCGCATCGGCGACACGGATGGCCGCGAGATCTTCATGGTGGCCATCGCCTACGACCTGGCGGCCTACAAACAGCAGCTCGGCAGCGAGCCGCCCCAGGCCGCCCCAGCCGAGGCGACCCCCGCCGCCGAGCCCCAGGGGCTCGGCATCGGCCCCCTGGCCTCGGCCATCGCCGCCCTCTGCGACCAGCTCGATGCCCTCGACGAAGGGGGCCGTGAACGGCTGCTCGCCGAGCTGCAGCGCGGGGATCGCTTCCAACGGGGCTACGACGCCCGCTACCTCACGGAGCTGCGCTCGGAGCTCGACCTCCTCGGCCAGGTGTGCGCTACCCCCACCGCTGCCCCCGGGCCCCGGGCGGCACCCCCGCCGCCCAGCCTCTCGCCCCAGGCCCGTCACCTGCTGACCCGCCTGGCGAACGCCTACCGGGACTGCTTCGAGGACCCGCCCACGGCGGATCCGGGCGGTTCTTTCGCCCAGGTGGTGATCCAGCTCTGTCAGATCGCCACCATCGAGCTCCCCACCGATGAGGACAGCCTCACCCAGGCCCTGGCGGAGCTCTGATCCCCGGCCCCCCGAGGGCGGGGCGGTCACACCCGCGCAATACGAGCGCCGGGGTGTTCCTGCTATCATCGGCCCTGAGGCTCGCGCCGCTTTGCGCTTATCCTTGAGCCGTCGCGCCACGGCGTAGGCTCCGCGCAAGCGCGGCTACCTAAGGAGGCGGCAACAGGCGGATGTCTTGGGTCGGTTACCTGATACTTACGCTCACGGCCCTCCTCGCGGGACAGCTCCTGTGGGTGCGGTGGGCCAGCCTGCGCATCCGGGGCCGCTCGGTGGCGGGGCTGGCGGGGCGCTTCCCGGTCCTGGGCAGCGGGCGGGGTCGGGCAGTCATCTACTGCTATCGCGCCGACTGTGGTCCCTGCCGACAGATGGCCCCCTTGATGGACCGCCTGGGCGCCCAGTATCCGAACCTGATCCGGCTCGACCTGGAGGCGGAGCCCGAGGTGGCACGCCAGCTGGGTATTCGCGCCACCCCCACCACGCTCCTGGTGGAGGATGGCAACGTCACCCAGGTGCTGCTGGGGTCGGCCGCCGCCCGGGCAGCGGCCCAGTTCCTCGGGGCGGGCTGAAGGGGCTTTCCTCCTGAGCCGGGACGGGGTGGGCCCCGGTCACTGAGAACAAGCAATCTGACACCATGATTCTCAAACGCCTTCTCCGCCCCAAGCCCAAGTGGCAGCACGCCGACCCCGAGGTCCGTCGACAGGCGGTGCCCTCTGTTCCCGACCAGGACCAGGAGACCCTCATCCAGCTCGCCTGTCACGACGGCGATGCGGCGGTGCGACGCCAAGCCTGCCGGCGGCTGACACGGCTGGATCTGCTGCGGCAGCTCGCTACCCAGGACCCGGACGCCGGGGTGCGGGAGTTCGCCGCCGCCCACTTTCGCAACCTGCTCTGCGGCCAAGATCCCCAGAGCCCTGGCCTCGAGGTCCGCTTGGCGGAGCTTGGGGAGGTGCAGGACCAGCGCCTGCTCGAGCAGGTCGCCAGCGGTGCCACCGATGCGGCCCTGCGGCGCGCGGCCATCGAGCGGCTGGAGCGTGCCGAGATCCTTCTCGAACGGGCGCTCGAGGACAACTCCGCCACCAATCGCCTCGCCGCCGCCCAGCGCATCGGGGACCGCGCCCTGCTCGAGCAGCTCAGCCAGCGCATCGGCAAGAAGGATAAGAACGTCTACCGGGTAGTCCACCAGCGGCTGCGCGAGCTCGCCGAGCGCGAGGCCGCCCCCGCCCGCCTGCGGGCCGAGTGCCTGGAGCTGTACGAGAAGGCGGAGCGACTGGGGCGGCTGCAGAACTGGAGCCAGGATCGGGTCCTCCTCGAGCACCTGGAGCGTCAATGGAGCGCCCTTGCGGGATCGCCCGAGCCCGCCGTCCTGGAGCGATTCCAGGCGGCGCGGCAGCGCTTCCTGGACGCCTACGAGACCTATCGCCGGGAGAACGCGGCTCAGATCGCCGCGGAGGCGGCCCGGCTCGAGGGGATCGCCCAGCGTACGGCCCTGATCGAGGCCCTCCGCCAGGCGGCCGCGGGTGCCGATGAGGGCACCCTCCTGGCCGCCCGGGAGCGGGTCGAGGGAGACTGGCAGGCCTTGCCCCCCCTGCCCGAAGAGGAGGAGCGGCGCCTGCGCAAGGAGCTGGGGACCGTGCAGGTCACCCTATCGGAGCGGCTCCGGACATTGGTCGCGGCGCGCCAGCGCGCCGAGACCCTGGCGGGTTTGCTCGGTCGGGCCCAGGACCTGCTCGGCACCGCCGCACCCCTGGAGCACCAGGCCCTCGCCGGGCTGCGCAAAGAGATCGCGGCCCTCGGCGAGGGGGAGGGCACCCCAGAGCTGCACCAGCGGCTCACCGAGGCACTGGCTCGGCTCCAGGAGCGCTTCGAGCACCAGCGCCACCACGCGGAGCAGCGCCTGGAGCAGCTGCCGGCACGCCTCGACGAGCTCGAGACCCACCTGGATGCGGGGGAGCTACGCAAGGCCGAGCCCCTGACCCAAAGCGCCCAGGCCACCCTCGCACTCCTAGCCCAGTGTGGGATCCAGCGCCGGCGCTTCAGCGAGCTGGAGCGGCGCCTGCGCGGGCTGGCCCCGCGCCTGAGGGCCCTGCAGCACTGGCGCAAGTGGGGCGGCGATCAGCACCGCGCCGCCCTGTGCGAAGAGCTGGGCGCGCTCCTGGGCGGGGAGCAGGAACCGGCGCATCTGGCCCGCGTCCTGCACGAGGCCCAGATGGAATGGAAACACCTCGACCAGAGCGGCACCCCGGTGAATCGCCAGCTCTGGGAGCGCTTTCACGCCCTGGGGGAACAGCTGTACGCGCGCTGCCGCCCCTACCTGGAGCAGCAATCGGCCCTGCGCGAGCAGCATCGGGCGGAGCGGGAGGCCCTCTGCGGCGAGCTCGAGCAGTTCCTCGCGCAGGTGGACTGGGCGCGTGTGGACTGGAAGAAGGCGGTGCGGGCGGAGCGGCAGATGCGCACCGCCTGGGCCAGTGCCGGGCCCCTGGAGGGCCGCCAGCGCCGGGAGCTGGAGCGGCGCTTCCACCAGGCCATCGAGCGGCTCGACGAGCACCTGGGCGCGGAGCGGGAGCGCAACCGTGAGCTCAAGCAGGGCCTGATCACCCAGGTCGAGGCCCTGGTGCAGCTCGAGGACCTGCACCAGGCCATCGAGGAGACCAAGCGTCTCCAGTCCCAGTGGCACACCACGGTCGCGGGTCGGCCCGGGGAGGAGAACCGACTCTGGCAGCGCTTTCGCGGGGCCTGCGACGCGGTCTTCGCCCGCCGCCACGCGGCGGCGGAGGCGCGGGTGCGCGGGGCGGAGGAGAACCTGCGCTCCCGGCGAGCGGTCTGCGAGGAGATCACCCACCTGAGCAGCCTCGATCTCGGGGCCGGCGAGCTGGAGCAGGCCTTTAGCGAGCTGCGGGAGCGCTGGGAGGCCCTGGCCCACCTGGAGGTCCCCACCAAGACCCTGCCGGGGCTGGAGCGGGCCTGGCGGGATGCCCAGGCCACCGGGCGCACCGCCATCAAACGGGCCCACGAGGAGCGTGAGCGGCGCGAGCTCGACGGGCTGCGCCAACGCGCCCACCTCTGCGCCGAGTTGGAGGCCCAGGCGGGAACAGGGGCCGTTGCAGCCGAGACCCTGGAGCGCATCGAGACCGATTGGGCGGCCTTGCCCCCCCTGCGGGACCGGCGCCTGGCGGAGGCCATCGCGGGACGTTTCGCCCAGGCAGCCCAGGCCGGGGACAAGGACCTGGCGGGGCGCTATGGGGAGAGCCTCAAGAAGCGCGAGGAGCTCTGCCTGCGCTTGGAGATCCTGGCCGGGATCGACTCGCCCGAGGGCCTCGCGGCGGAACGGCTTGCGTTTCAGGTGAGCCGCCTGAG
>CAZFHV010000056.1:0-17990 GCA_964519095.1 uncultured Chromatiaceae bacterium
AGCAGGGACTCCTCGTCGCTCAAACCCGTTTCCTTCAGGTAAGCGGCGAGCCTCGCCTGGTTGAGGCGGGTATAGGGCAGGTCATAGAGGGAGAAGGCCTCGTTGAGCAGGCGCCGCCCCACTTCGATGGCCTCCTGGCGCTTGAGGTTCTTGAGATAGGCCCTGATACTGGCCCTCGCCTTGCCGGTCACTACGAAGTTGAGCCAGAGGGGATTCGGTTTGGCCCCCGGCGCGGTCATGATCTCCACCGACTGGCCGCTGCGCAGGGGGGTGCGCAGTGGCACCAGGCGGTGATCGATGCGAGCCGCCACGCAGCTATCGCCGAGCTCGGAGTGGACGGCATAGGCGAAGTCCACCACCGTGGCCCCCTTCGGCAGCACCAGGATTCGGCCCTTTGGGGTGAACACGTAGACCTCCGCGGGGAAGAGGTCAATCTTGACGTGCTCCAGGAACTCCTCCGAATCCCCGGATTCCTGCTGCAGCTCCATGACGTGCTGCAGCCACTCCAGGGTCGACGGCTGGTCGCCCCGATGCTGCTTGCCGTCGGTCTTGTACATCCAGTGGGCGGCGATGCCCTTCTCCGCCAAGCGGTGCATGTCCTCGGTGCGGATCTGGATCTCCATCTGCACCCCCTGGGGCCCGGAGAGGACCGTGTGCAGAGACTGGTAACCGTTGGACTTGGGGATGGCGATGTAGTCCTTGATGCGTCCCGGCACCGGCCGGTAGAGCCCGTGCACCACCCCGAGCGCCCGATAGCAGGTATCGACCCGATCCACCACGATGCGGAAGGCGCACACATCGAGCACCTGCTCCAGCTTGAGCTTCTTCTCCTGCATCTTGCAGTAGATGCTGAAGAGGTGCTTCTGGCGACCGACCACCTTGGCCTGGAGCCCCTCCTGGCTCAGGCGCCGCTTGATGGCCGCCTCCACGGTGGTGGTGAGCTCCCTGCGTGCCCCGTACACCCGCTTGACCGCCTGCTGGATGATGCGGTAACGCCAGGGCCAATGATGGGCGAAGGCCAGGTCCTCCAGCTCCAGGCGCAGGCTGTGGATGCCGAGCCGGTTGGCGATGGGGGCGTAGATCTCGAGGGTCTCGCGGGCGATCCGGCGGCACTTGTCGGGGACCATGACCCCCAGGGTGCGCATGTTGTGCAGCCGGTCGGCCAGTTTGATGAGGATGATGCGGATGTCTCTGGTCATGGCCAGCATCATCTTCTGGAAGCTGGCCGCCTGGGCCTCCAGCCGAGTCTGGAAATCCATCTTGGTCAGCTTGCTGACCCCATCCACGAGCTCCGCCACCTCCTCGCCGAACTCCTCCACCAGTTGCTCCTTGGCGGTGTGAGTGTCCTCGATGACGTCATGGAGCAGGGCCGCCATCAGGCATCGGTGATCCATGCGCATCTCCGCCAGGATGCGCGCCACGGCGATGGGGTGATAGATGTAGGGCTCCCCGGTCTTACGCTGCTGGCCCTCGTGCGCCTCGGCACCGAAGAGGTAGGCGCGGTAGACCTCGCGGATCTGCTTGGGCTTGAGGTAGGCCTCCAGCATCACGCAGAGGTCACTGATCAGGAATCGCGGGGGCCCCGGGACCTCATCGATGCGGTTGAGCGGATCGGCGGACGGCCTCTCCATGGATTGGGTGCGGTTGGACAGCGCGGGCTTGGCGATGCGAATGGGGTGGCACCGGGCGCCACCCTTTCCCAAAGGATGTGGCGATCATACCCAATCCCGACAAGGGGCGGATAGCCATAGCGGGAGCCCGGCAGCCGGCACGTCGTGGCGGCGCTGCACCCTTGAGCGTCCCGCTCGCGGCACAAGAAGAGGGAGCTAGGCCCGAGTCCCGCGGAGGACAGACGGAGGATCGGGGCGTGCAACCTGGCTCCGTGAGTGGAAACCAGGCCGGGGCGCCCGGGCACCAGCGCCGCGGGGGCGCCGTGCCGAGGCGCTGGGAGCGGGCGGACTCAGTCCTCTTCGAAGCCCACGTCGAACTTGTGGCTCGCCAGCTCGGCGGCTAGCTGCTCCTCCACCGTGGGCTCCCGGCGCACCTCCTTCTGGTAGGCCTCCACCAGCTCGGGGGTGATCAGGCCCTCACCGATCTCGCGCAGGGCCACCACGGTGGGCTTGTCGTTCTCCCAGGCCAACAGGGGCTCGACCCCCTTGGATAGCTGCCGGGCCCGCTTGGTGGCCAGCAATACCAGGTCGAAACGGTTATCGACGTGCTGGAGGCAATCCTCCACGGTGATCCGCGCCATGCTCTGTACTCGAAAAGACGACCAGGAAGCTTCCCAGCGCTCCCCGCATGACGGGGAGTCGGGAAATCTAATAAATGTTTAATGTTAACATCTTGAGAGCCGAGCGGCGACCTCGATCTGGAGAGGCTTGTAGAGAGTGGGCTCCGGTACTCGCAACCCTGCCGCCCCCCACGCGAGAAGGACCCGGGAGGACCCAAAGACCGCACGAATGCCACTGACCGCCCGCACCCCTCCCCGACGCCCGATATCCCTGCCCGCCCTGTTGCTGGCCCTGCTGGCGCTGCTGCCCAGCGGCTTCGGGGCCGGGGGAGCGGCGCCTGTAGCGGCAGCCAACGGCATGGTGGTGGCCGCCCACCCCCTCGCCACCCAGGTCGGCCTAGAGGTGCTGCGTCGGGGCGGTAACGCCGTCGATGCGGCCGTGGCCGTGGGGTATGCGCTGGCGGTGGTCTATCCCTCCGCGGGCAACCTCGGCGGGGGAGGCTTCATGACCCTGCGCCTCGCCGATGGGCGCGAGTCCTTCCTGGACTTCCGCGAGACGGCACCCCTGGCCGCCAGCGAGCGGATGTACCTCGACGACGCCGGCGAGCCCATCCTCGGGCGCAGTACCCGGGGGCAGCTGGCGGCGGGCGTGCCCGGCAGCCCGGCTGGACTGGAGTTGGCGCGCGAGCGCTACGGTACCTTGCCCCGGCAGCCGCTCATGGAGCCCGCAGTGCGGCTGGCCGATGAAGGCTTCGTCCTCACCCAAGGCGACGCGGATCTGCTGGGTCGTGCCAGCGCCGATTTCGCCGCGGACCCCGCCACCGCGGCGATCTTCCTCAACGCCGGCCAACCCTGGCGCCCGGGCGAGACCCTGGTGCAGAAGGCGCTCGCCGCCAGCTTGCGCCTGGTCGCGGAACAGGGGTCGGACGCCTTCTACAGGGGCCCCATCGCCGCCGAGATCGCCCGGGCGAGCCGCGAAGGGGGCGGCATCCTGAGCGCGGACGACTTCCGCGCCTACCGGGTCCGGGAGCTGGAACCGGTCCGCTGCCGCTACCGCGGCTACGACATCCTTTCCGCGCCCCCGCCCAGCTCCGGGGGTACCACCCTCTGCCTCGCGCTCAAGGTACTGGAAGGCTACCCCCTCGGCGCCTGGGGCTTCCAGTCTGCGGCCACCCTCCACCACATGGCCGAGGCGCTGCGACGGGCCTTCGTGGACCGCAACACGCTGCTCGGCGACCCCGACTTCGTCACGAACCCCCTCTCCCGGCTCCTCTCCCCTGGCTACGCAGAGGCCCTGCGCTCACGCATCCAGGCCGATCGCGCCGCGCCCTCCGCCACGCTCGGCTGGCCCTCCCTGCCCCCGGAGCAGCCGCAGACCACCCACTATTCGGTGATCGACGCCGCCGGCAATGCGGTGGCGGTGACCACCACGCTCAATGGGTCCTTCGGCGCGCGGGTGGTCGCTGGGGGGACCGGCATCCTCCTCAACAACGAGATGGACGACTTCAGCGTAAAGCCCGGCGCCCCGAACCTCTACGGGCTGGTACAGGGCCACGCCAACGCCATCGCCCCCGGCAAGCGGCCCCTGAGCTCCATGACCCCGACGCTGGTGAGCCGCGAGGGGCGGCCGGTGCTGGTGATCGGCTCCCCCGGGGGGCCGCGCATCATCACCAGCGTGCTCCAAGTGATCCTCAACCTGGTCGATCACGGCATGGCGATCGATGCCGCGATCGCCGCGCCCCGCATCCACCACCAGTCGCTACCGGACCTGCTCTTCGCGGAGCCGGGCGCCCTCTCTCCAGACGTGCGGGCCGAGCTCGCTCGGATGGGCCATCGGGTGGAAGAGAACCGACCCTGGGGCGAGGCCGCGGGGATCCTGGTTGGTGGGCCAGCCCTGGGGACCCCCTCGCCCGAGCCTGGGCCCCGCTATTTCGGCGCGGCGGACCCGCGCTCGCCCCTGGCGAGCGCGGCAGGGCTGTGAGGGATCCGGCCCGCCGCGGGCCCCGACGGGTCATGATCGGCTGGGCAACCCAGAAGCACCACTTTCGCCGTCGCGCGAGCATCCCTGGCTGCGAAGCCCCTCGGCGGGATTCCTGTGCCGTGGCGACAACAGCCACGAGGCCAGGGAGGCCACGCCGCTGCGCCAATACCCGATGGACACGGGGGGACATTCGCACGGAAAAACCCTACTATGTCGACGTGGCAGGTCTGGCCCGCGGGTAGCTGCGCAGATGGGCTTGTACCCCGCACCCCCCCCGACTCAGCCAGCGAGACCCCATGAAACCACGCGCATCCCGCCTTTCCCTCGCCGCGATCTGCCTGGGGTTATGCTTCGCCCACCCCGCGAGCCCCCAGGAATGGACCTACCCCATGCAACCGGGCGATACAGTCTGGAGCCTGAGCCACCGCTTCCTCAAGGATCCCGGGCGCTGGCTAGCGGTGAGTCAGCGTAACCAGGTGGTGGCGGATCGGGAGATGCCCCCCGGGACCAAGCTACGCTTTCCCGTGGAGTGGCTGCGCACCGAGCAGGCGCCGGTACAGGTGATCAAGGTCAAGGGGGAGGTGCGAGGTCGCCTGGGCTCGGCCGCCGAGGAGCGAGCCCTCAAGCCGGGCATGACCCTCTACGCGGGCGACGAGCTCTCCACCGGCGAGGACGCCAACGCGACCCTGCAGTTCGCGGATGGCACCCGGCTGCTGGTTCAGGGGGACAGCCGGTTGCAGCTGGTCTCCGCCCGCCTCATCGGCGGGGAGGTGTCGGACGCGGAGGTGCGGCTGCAGGACGGCCAATCCGAATCCGCGGCCAACCCGAACAAACAGCCGGGGGCCAACTTCCGCGTCACCACTCCCGTGGCCTCCGCCGCGGTGCGGGGCACGGAGTTCCGGGTGGGCGCCGAGGGGCAGCAGGCCATGCAGGTGTCGGTGACGGGGGGTCGCGTGGGCGTGGAGAACCGCCTGGGCACCACGGAGCTCAAGACCCGTCAGGGGACGGTCGCCCGCGCTGGTAAACCCCCGGCCCCCGCGCGCCCCCTACTGCCGGGCCCGGACCTCAGCCCCATTGCGGCGGTACAGCGGCACCTGCCCCTGGTGCTCGAGTGGAAGCCGGTACCCAAGGCCCACCATTACCGGGTCCAGGTGGCGCCGAGCTCCGCCTTCGAGACCCTGCTGCAGGACCGGGTGGTCACCGCGCCCAAGGTGAGACTCTCTGACCTGCCCGACGGGGACTACTTCCTGCGGGTGCGTCCGGTGGACGGGGACAACATCCAAGGTCTGGACAGCGACCGGGCCTTCAAGGTGGACGCCCAGCCCGAGCCGCCCTTCATCCAGACCCCCGCCGCCAACGCCAGCGTGCGCCAGGACGTGCTCAAGTTCCGCTGGACCCAGCCGAGCGGCATCGGCCGCTACCGCCTCGTAATCGCCGCCCAGGACCGGCCCCAGCCTCCCCTGTTCGACCAGCAGCTCACCGCCACCGAGCACCTCCCCACCCCGCCCCTGCCGCCGGGCCGCTACCAGTGGCAGATCGCCTCCATTGATGCCGACCGGGAGGGCCCTTTAAGCCGGCCGGTGGCATTCACGGTGCGGCCCACCCCGGAGCTGGCGCCCCCGGAGACCCAAGGTGAGACCCTGACCTTCCGCTGGCGCGGTGAGCCCGACGAGCGCTTCGAGATCCAGATGGCGGACGACTGGCACTTCGGCCAGGTCTTCGACCAGGCGCAGGTGACCGGCCCCGAGGCCACCCTGAAGAAGCCCCCGCCGGGGCTGTACTACCTGCGCACCCGCGGCTTCGATGCGGACGGCCAGCCGGAGCCCTGGAGCGCACCCCAGAAGACGACACTGGATCCCCCGGGCTGGGTGTACCCTGCCCTCGGGGTTGGGGCCCTGTTGATCCTGCTCCTCTAGGGCGTCGAGATCAGCATGGAGGATCAGCCGCCCCGCAGGAGGCTCCTCGCCGAACGGCTGCTGCCGGTCGCGTTCCTGACCCTCTTCTCGCTGCTGCTGCTGGCGAGCGGTCTCACCTACCCCATCGACATCTGGCTGCTCGATCTGCGCAGCGCGCTCCTTCCCGCCGGCCCCACCGCGGGCGTGGCGATCGTGGAGATCGATGCCCGCAGCCTGCGAGAGGTCGGCCGCTGGCCCTGGTCCCGGGGCGTCCACGCCCAGCTCCTGGAGCGCCTGCGGGAGGCCGGGGCGGGCCCCATCGGCTACGAGGTGCTGTTCCTGGAGCCGGACAAGGCCGCTCCCGAGGGCGATGCGGCCCTGAGCGAGGCCATCCGTCGCCACGGCCGGGTGGTGCTCCCCATGACGGCGGAAGAGAGCAGCGAGGGGCGACTCGGGGAGACCTTCCCCATCGACAACCTCTTCGCTCCCGCCTCCGCGGTGGGCCACGTGGACCGGGCCCCGGATCTGCGCTCGGGGATGTTCCGCGGGCTGCACCTCTATGCCGGCATCGGACAACCCCGCTGGCCCGCCATGCCCCTGGCCATGCTGGCGATCGGAGAGGAGCGCTGGACGCAAATCGGCGCCGGCGCAGAGCCCAGCCGCACCCCCATACCCGGCTGGGTGCGCACCGACCCGGTGCTACCAGTGTTCTCCGACCCCCAGGACAGCATCCCCCGCATCTCCGCCGCCGCGGTGCTCAAGGGGGACTTCGCCGCCCCCCAGATCAAGGGGCTCTATGTGCTCGTGGGTGTGACCGCGGAGGGCCTGGCCCAGCGGTTCAGCACCATCGTCTCCGGAACCACCACCCTCCTCTCGGGGGTGGAGCTGGATGCGCTGGTGCTCCAGAGCCTGCTGCACGACGAGTGGCTGCACGCCCTAGACTGGCCCGCCGCCGCCGCACTCACCCTGCTGGTGGTGTCGATCCTGGCCCTGGTGGCGGTACACCCCGAGTCCCGTCACGTCTACTGGAAGGCCCTGGCGGCGGCGATCCTGCTGGTGGGTCTCTGGGTGCTCCTGCTCACCCGCCACCTCTGGTTCCCGCTGATGCCGGCGCTGATCTCCCTCGTCCTGGTGCTGGGCACCCGGCTGTGGCTGCGGCTCCAGCGCAGCGAGATCGAAGCCTATCGCGATCACCTCACCCACGTGGCCAACCGGCGGCGCTTTGGTCAGGTGCTGGCGGTAGAGTGGCGCAGCGCCCAGCGCTCGGGACGGCCCCTGGCCCTGATCCTGGTGGACGTGGACAACTTCAAGCGCTTCAACGACACCTACGGACACGCGGCGGGCGATGCGGCCCTGGTGGAGGTGAGCCGGGTGCTGGAGGAGTCCACCAAGCGCCCCCGGGACCTCACCTCGCGCTACGGCGGGGAAGAGTTCGCCGTACTGCTGCCCGAGACCGGGGTCGCCGACGCCCTGCGGGTGGCCGAGCGCATTCGCGCGAACGTGGAGGCCCTGGCGATCCCCCACAGCGGCAACCCCCCCTTCGGTCTGCTCACCCTGAGCCTGGGTGTAACCAGCAGCATCCCGGAGCCGAGCGAGCCCAGCAAGGAGCTGTTCAAGCGCGCCGACGAGGCCCTGTACGCGGCCAAGTACCGGGGCCGCAATCGCTCGGAGATCGCCAACCCGCCCGCCCCACCGCAGGCCGAGGAGGCGCAGACCACCCCCTGAGCCTGGGCATCGGGGCCCCAGAGGATCAGGGACGCAGCGGGATGATGGTCCCCTCGGTGCGGGGGAAGGGTCGCTGGCGCTCTAGGAGCTGGGCCACCGCCGGGCGGATCTCGCTCATCAGCCGCCACTGCAGCTCCTTGAGTCCCCGGGCGTAGAACACCAGGTCGCAGGGGACCGGCTCGCTCAGGGACAGCCGCCGCTGGGGCGGCTCCGACTGCCAGGCGACGCGGATCAGCCGCCCCCCCTGTCCATCCTGGTGGGCATAGCCGCCCTGGCTGTCGACGAAGATCACCTCCTCGCGGGTGACCACCGCCTGGTACTGGAGTCCCCGCAGCGGCACGAACACGCAATCGGTCGGGGTCCGGGCCAGTAGCAAATGCAGCCCGTTATAGAGGGACGCCGGCAGGCTGCTCGCCAGCCGCGACACCTCCGGCGGCCGAAAGAAGGTCTCCCGGGTGGAGGAGCCGGGCATGGCGAGCGCTGTGGGGTCAGTCTTCCAGGTCCAGGCCCGGGTCCCAACCCAGGGCCCGGGCGCGCTCGACCGCGGCGCCGTAGATGCGCGCATGGCGCTCGCGCAGCTCCGGCGGCAGCCGGGAAACCAGGTGACCGTGGGGCTCCCAGGCGAGGGAGACCTTGTCATAGAGGCTTTCGATCCCCTGGGGGGTCCAGCCGGCACAGGTCTCCGTCTCCGGCAGGACGCCGAGCACCCAGGCGTCGCGGATGATGTTACCGGTGGGGGTCATGCCCCCGTAGCTATCCTGGTCGATCCCCGGATACCGTCGCTCCTCCCCCATCGTTCGCCCCTCACGCTGCCCGGGCCCCAACGCCCCTTCGGGCTATTGTGGTCCCAGAGGGTTACGGATTGAAGGGGCCGGAGGACCTGCTCAGCCCTCCATCCCCGCCAGGCGATACCAGCGCTCGGCCTCCTCGGGGTCCCGGGGTACGCCGCGCCCCTCCTCATAGAGCATCCCCAGGGTGGCCTGGGAGCCCGGCAGGCCCTGCTCCGCCGCCCGGCGGAACCAGCCCGCCGCCCGCTCTGGATCCGCCAGGGTGCACTCCCCCTCCAGGTACATGAACCCCAGCCCGTGCTGGGCCAGGGCGTGGCCCGCCTCCGCGGCGGCGGTCATGAAGCGCAGGGCGAGCAGGGGGTTGGCACGCATTCCCAGGCCGTTCTGGGCCATGATCGCCATGCGGTACTGAGCCTCGGGGCGCCCCCCCTCCGCCAAGGGCGACAAGAGCCCGCTGGCACGGGAGAAGTGCTTGGCCTCGAAGGCGGCGATGCCGCTGCTGAGGTCCATGTCGATCGGTTCGTCCGGTTGGGTCATGGTTGGGGCTCCGGCTATCCAGGGGGCAGCGGGGAGAATCGGGGAGGGCCGGGCCGGTTTCAAGCGCCGGGCGCGGATCCTTCCAGCCAGGCATGCCACTCGGCGAGCAGCGCCGGGTTGCTGGCGGCGATGGCCCGGCGCGGGGCGAGATCCAGCGGCGTCCCCGCCCTCCCCGCGGCGTCCAGCAAGAGGGCCGCCCCGCCGGCCTCCTCCAGGATCAGGGACCCCGCCGCGAAGTCCCACAGCCGCTGGCCGCCGTGCAGATAGACCTCATAGCGCCCCGCCGCGAGCCAGCACCACTCCAGGGCCACGGAGCCCAGGTTGCGCAGCGACCGCAGGGGGGATCGCTCGGCCAATCGGCAACCGAGCCGCGGCTCCAGGCGCTTGAAGTCCACCACCCCCAGGGCGCTCGCCAAGGGCTGGGAGTTTTCCCACAGGCGCAGGGGCTGGTCATCGAGCCAGCAGCCCCCGCCGCGCCGGGCGCTGAAGCACTCCTCCCGCACCGGGTCGTAGACGATGCCGAGCTGGGGCTCGCCCCGCCGCACCAGGGCCAGAGACACCGCGAAGAACGGGAAACCGGCGGCAAAGTTGCTGGTGCCATCCAGGGGATCCAGGCACCAGAAGCCGGACGACCCCCCATCGAGCAGTGCCTGCTGCTCGGCGGGGGACATCTCCTCCCCCAGCAGCGGCCGGCCAGGGTCCAGGGCCCCCAGCGCGGCGTCCAGCCGCGCCTGCACTGCCAGGTCCGCCTCGGTCACCGGGCTGCCGTCCCCCTTGGTCCGGGTGCGCACCCGCCGGAAGCGCGGCAGGATCTCCTCGCGACTGACCGCCCGTAGCAGCTCACACAGCTCGCCGATCGGGGGGAGACTGGGGAACGACATGGCCTTCGGATCCTCTAACCAGCTGTTCAGACACCGCGCCCTCTGTGCCCGCTCATTCGAGACCGCTTAGGTACGCCCGCCCCCTGTCGGGGGGAGGGCCGGGGCGAGGGGATCAAGCGCCTGGCGATCCAGAACGCAACGACCATCCCCGGGTCCCCCAGGGCACAGATCCTGGGGGCCAGACACTTTACCCTACCACAGGGGCGGGGGGTCCTTGCCAGCCGGGCCGTCCGCCCCTAGCTTTGCCCAGGGGGACGGCTGCCCTCCCCCCGAGCCGCGCGGAGGCGGCTTAGCGCACCCCATGAAACGCCGCTGTTCCCTGCCCCTGGCGCTCGCCCTGCTGATGACGCCCCTCGTGTCGGGATCGCAACCCCTGCCCGACGCCCTGGCGGCCCAGCGGCGCCTGTTCCTGGCCGCCGAGCAGGCCCTGGAGGGGGGCGATCGGGGGCGCTACGCGGAGCTGCGAGGCCAACTGACCGATTACCCCCTCCTGCCCTACCTGGACCATCGAGCCCTGGGCAAGACACCGAGCCGTGCGGAGGCCGAGGCCTTCCTCGACCGCTACCCCGGCACCCCCCTCAGCCAAGGGGTGCGCCGCGAGCTGTTGGAGCGGCTCGCCGGCGCCGGCGACTGGCAGGGGGTCCTCACCCGCTACCGCCCCGACGCCTCCCCCTCCCAGCGCTGTCACTACCTGACCGCACTCTGGCACCTGGGACAGGCCGAGCAGGCCCTGGGCGAGGTATCCAACCTCTGGTTGTCTGCCGAGTCCGACCCCAAGGCCTGCCAAGGCCTGTTCGCGGAGTGGATCCTCCGGGGACAGCTCACCAGCGAGCTCGTCTGGCAGCGCATCGGCCTCGCCATGACCCAGGGTAACCAGGGGCTGGCGAGCGATCTGGAGCGCCATCTCCCCCCTGCCGACCAACCCTGGCTGCGCCTTTGGCTCAAGGTCCAGCGCGACCCCCGCCAGCTCGGCGAGGCCCTCCGCCCCCTGGGTCCCCACCCCCAGCGCGGCCCCATCCTGGTGGCAGGGATCAGGCGCCTGGCCAGCCAGGATCCCCTGGCGGCCGCTGCCCTCTGGGCAACCGCCCGGGACGAGAAAGGCCTCTCCGCGACGGATCGCTGTGCTGGGGACAGCGCGGTGGTCCTGGCCCGGGCGCGGGTGGAGGCCACCGCCGTCCTCGCCGAGCTGGACGGCCTTGGGTCCTGTCTCGCCAGCCCCCGCGAGCGGGAGGAGCGCCTGCGCGCCGCCCTGCGCGCCCACGACTGGGGCCGGCTACGCTGCTGGATCGAGGCCCTGCCGGAGGGGGAACGCCGCGAGGAGATCTGGCGCTACTGGCACGCCCGTGCCCTGGAGGCCCTCGGCGAGGGGGAGATCGCCGCCCTGATCTGGGAGGACCTGGCCCAGGAGCGGAGCTACTACGGATTCCTCGCCGCGGACCGGGTCGGACAGCCCTACCGCCTCGGGCACCGCCCCCTGGAAGTGGACGCCGAGGTGGAACGACGGGTGGCGGTGCTGGGCGGAACCCGCCGGGCCCAGGAGCTGCTGGCCCTCGAGCGCAGGGCCGCGGCGCGCCGGGAATGGCAGCTCCTGATCGAGGACCTCGGGCCGGGGGAGCTTCAGGCCGCGGCCCACCTGGCCCAGGGCTGGGGGTGGCACGACCAGACGATCCTGACCCTCGCCCGTGCCAGGGCCTGGGACGACCTGGAGCTCCGCTTCCCCCTGGCCCACCAGGGCCTGGTGACCGAGGCCGCCGCCCAGCAGCAGTTGGACCCCGCCTGGATCTACGCAGTCCTGCGCCAGGAGAGCGCCTTCGCCACGGATCTGCGCTCCGCCGCCGGCGCCGTCGGCCTGATGCAGCTCCTGCCCCCCACCGCCAAGGAGGTGGCGCGGGAGCGGGGGCTGGGTGAGATCGGCGCCAACGGGCTGACCCAGCCAACCCTCAACATCGCCCTGGGCAGCGCCTATCTCGCCAAGCTCAGCCGCCGCCTGGGCGGCCATGCCCTGCTGGCCACCGCGGCCTACAACGGCGGCCCGGCGCGGGTGGCAAACTGGCTCCCCAACGAGCCCCTGGCCGCGGACCTCTGGGTGGAGCTAATCCCCCTGCGGGAAACCCGCCAGTACCTGCAGCGGGTGCTGACCTACCAGGTGATCTACCGCCAGCGTCTGAGCGAGGAGCCCCTGCCTTTGGGGCGGCTGATGACCCCCATCCCACCCGACCAGCGCCTGGTGGGCCCCAAGGGGCGCGGGGCCGGATCGGTCCCCTCCGGCTAACGGACCCTTTCGGGGCACTGGCTTAGCAGGGGAGCCCCGCTCGCCCGGACCCCGATCTGGTAGACTGCAAACAATGGTCCTGAGGCTCCCCAGAGCCTCGGCCAGGGACCCGGAAGCTCCCGCTGAACCTGCCGGTGCGATTCACCCCCTGAGCGATCCATGCCTGCGCTGCGCCCCTGCCGTTCCCTCTGCGGCCTGATCCTCGCCGGCACCTTGGTGAGCGGCGCTGGCGCCGACACTGGTGGCACCCGAGAGGCCATGGCAGACGCCATGGTGCGCATGATGGATGCCGTGGGCCTCTTCAAGGACCGCGACGGCGGCTCCTCGCGCTACGCCAGCGAGCGCAGCACCCGCCGTTGGCCGAGTCCCTCCTCGAGCGCCGCCGACCGGAGCGGCTGGCCGGGGATGAGCCCCTTTGGCATGCCGGGTCAGACCCCTTGGTCTTCTCCCTGGTCATCCCCTTTAATGGGGGGAATGCCGGGCATGTCCTCCCCCTGGTCATCCCCTTGGATGGGTATGGGGGGAATGCCGGGCATGTCCTCCCCCTGGGACCCCCGGGGCTGGGGCGGCCAGATGCCGGGGCTCGGCCCAGGGGGCTTCCCCTACGAGACCCCCTGGGGGGGGGGACCACCCTGGGGCCCGGGCTACGAGGACGGGCCCCTCCAGGGGGCCTGGGAGTCCCCCACGGGGGAGCTCCTCTTGGTGGAGGGCTCCCGTTACCGCATGTACGCCGGCGAGTCCCGCCACCTCGACGGCCAACTCCGCATCGAGGGGGATCGGCTGTTTCTCTCCAACCCCGAGCAGCGCAGCGCCCAGCGCTTCGAGTTCTACACCCAGGAGGGGCGGCTGCTGCTGCGCGACGACAGCGGTCAGCTCTATGTCTATCGGCGGGTGTTCGGACCCTGAGCCACCATCCTCGAGCAAAGCAGCCCTTACCACAACCAGAGCTTGAGGCCCACGGCTAACAGCAGGATCGCAAAGACCCGCTTGAGGGTGGCGGTGGGCAGGCTGTGGGCCAGCCGCGCCCCGAAGGGTGCGGTGGGGATGCTGCCCAAGAGCACCGCACCCACCGCGGGCCAGTAGAGGTAGCCGGTGCTGGCGGCCGGCAGTTCCGCCACCCCCCAGCCCACAGCGGCGAAGCCGATTCCGCCCGCGACGGCGATGGGCAGCCCGCAGGCGCTGGAGGTGGCCACCGCCTGGCGCGGGTCCGTCCCCCCGCCGATGAGGAAGGGCACCGTAAGGGTCCCACCGCCGATCCCCACCAGTGCCGACAGGCCTCCGATGAGGGTCCCCACCAGGGACATCCCGCCGAGGCCGGGCAGGGGGTAGTGCGCCTCGGTGGCTCGGGCGCGCAGCATCTGCCAGGCCACGTAGAAGACGAACAGGGTAAAGATGCGCTTGAGCCAGAGCCCGGGGAGATGGCCCGCCACCAGTGCACCGAGGCCGGCGCCGATCAAGAGTCCGGGGACGAGCCGGCGGAACAGCTCCCAGCGCACCGCGGCCCGGCGCTGGTGGGCGCGGATGGAGGCGATGGAGGTGCCGACGATGCTCGCGAGCGACGACCCCACCGCGACCTGGGGTATCCAGTCTCCGGTCATGCCCTGGAAGCCGAAGATCCCGATCAGGGCCGGCACGATCACGATCCCCCCGCCTACCCCGAGTAGTCCCGCCAGAACGCCGGCCAGGACCCCGGTGAGGAGGTAGCCCAGCCAGGGGATCCAAAGCTGAAAGTCCCAGATCGTCTCCACCTCGCCCCCGAGCGCCAACCCTACCGAAGAAGATGTCCGCGGACCCTCTGCGGACATCGGGCCCTACCCCAAACCCCGCTCGCCACTTCCCGCGATCCCGGAATCTATCGCCCGCCAGGGCGGCGAGCCGCGCGCCCGTTGGAGGCTCGGACGTAGCGGTCGAGGCCATTGTCGGGCAGGAGCCTGACGGGGATGGCGAAACGGTTTCGCTGGGCGGCGCTCAACGGCCTGCCGGTTTGTTGGGCGGTGCTCAACCTACGCCCTTAAACCCTAGCTTCCACATCGGGGACACGCCGGGCAAGTGAGGGCGCGTGTATTTCAGGTATTCATTATATTCTGATACACTATCGGGTGTCGGAAATGCTGTACCGAGTCTGCACACCATGACGTTCCTGCGCGCCCTGCTCCTCAGCCTCCTCGTAGCTGCCGCTAGGCCCCTGCTGGCGGGGGGCACGGTCGAGATCGCCCCCGACTGGTCCCAGGTCGGCCAGGAGGCGGAGGATCGGAAGCTTCCCGTCGCCATCCTTTTCACGGCACCGGACTGCGGCTACTGCGAGCGCTTGTTGAGCGAGGTGATCCACCCCGCGTTCTCAGGGGGGCAGCTCACCGGCCGGGCACTGGTGCGGGAGATCTCCATCCAAGCCAGCGGCAAGCTGACCGACTTCGATGGGGAGCTGATCCGCGCCCCCCTGTTCGTCAAGCGCTACGGGGTGTTCGCGACCCCCACCCTGGTGCTGGTGGCCCCCAACGGGGCGCCCCTGGCCCCCGCGGTGGTGGGCTACCGTTCCGATTCAGGCACCTACGAAGAGGACTTGGCCCAGGCCCTGACCCAGGCCACGGCCCTGCTGCGCACCCCCGACTACAAGAACGCCCTCGCCCGCTCCCCACGCTAGAGCCGCTCGCGCAGATCCCGCAGGTCGAAGCCCCGGAGCGTTGCCTCCATCCCCTTCTGCAACCCAAGCACCTGGAAACGCTCCCCCATGTGCTGGGGCAAGATCAGGCGCTTGACCGCCTGCACGGCCCGCAGATGGGTCTCCGTGTCCGCCGGGTCGATCGCCCCCAGCAGCCCATCGAGTCCGCATCCCAGGAGAAAATGGGCCTGGGTGCTGTAGCCGGCGAGGGTGAATCCCGCGGCCAGTCCCGCCTCGGCCAGGGCAGTGAAATCCACGTGGGCGGTGATGTCCTGCAACCCCACCCACCAGTAGGGGTCCCCGTGGGCCAGGTGGCGATAGTGGCACAGGAGGGTCCCGTGGGTACGCTCGGGCCGGTAATACTCGGCCTGGGGATAGCCGTAGTCGATCAGCAGTGCCACCCCGCGCCCCAGGCTGGCCCCCAGGGCGGCCACCCAGGGTGCGAGGCGCAGATTGATCTCCGACTGGTAGCCCTCCTCGAGGGCCAGTCCCCGCTCCTGGATCCCTCGCAGGGCATGGGTGAGGCCAGGACTCACCGGGGAACGGAAGCCTTCACGCCAGCCACCCTCCTCCCAGCTCACGCAGCACTCTTCTATCGTTCCCGCCGCCCCCGTGCGGAAGCGGTGCACCGGCATGGCGTCCAGCACCTCATTGGCCAGCACCACCCCCTGGAACCCCCGGGAAAGTGCGGAGAGCCACCCCAGGCGCGGGAGGAGGTGGGGGACCCGCGCTTCGAGGGTGGCCTCCTGACGGGCCCGCAGCTCGGGGCTGAGCTCGAGGATGCGATAGGCGCTCGGGAGCCGCCCCAGACGCTCCAGCTCCAGCAGGAGATCGGCGGCCATCACCCCGGAGCCGGCGCCGAATTCCAGGACATCCCCCCCACCGAGGAGATCCAGGATCTGCGCGCACTGGGCCGCCAGACAGCGGGAGAAAAGCGGCGACAGCTCGGGTGCGGTGACGAAGTCCCCCCCCGCCCCGAGCTTGCGGGCCCCCGCCACGTAGTAGCCGAGGCCCGGCGCGTAGAGGGCCAGCTCCATGAAGCGGTCGAAGGGCAAGTAGCCGCCCTGGGCCGCCATCTCCCCACGGATCAGCTCCGCCAGGCGCGCGCTGTGGCCCATCCCCTCCGGATCTGGTGTGGGCAGACCCTGCCCAGGTCGCGACGAGGCGTTCAGGCCACCCACCTCCCCGATGCCCCGGCGGCATGGGCTAGAATGGGACCCCCATGACGCCTCCCACCCAGACCCCGGAGCCTCGCTGCCTCGCCGGCCGAGTCGCCCTGATCACCGGCGCCGCTCAGCGCATCGGCGCGGCCATCGCCCGGGCCCTGCACCGCAAGGGCATGGACCTTGGCCTGCACTACCGCCACTCCGCCGCCCCCGCCCAGGCCCTCCAAGCGGAGCTCGAGGGGACACGCCCGGGCTCCGTGCTGCTGTTGCAGGCGGATCTCCTGGAACCCAGCGCCCCTGCCCGCCTCGTGGCCACGGTGGCCGAGCGGTTTGGTCGCCTGGATCTCCTGGTCAACAACGCCTCCAGCTTCTATCCGACCCCGGTCGGGGGGGCCACCGAGGCCCAGTGGGACGACCTGATGGGCACCAATCTCAAGGCGCCCTTCTTCCTCGCCCAGGCCGCCGAGCCGCTGTTGCGGGCCAGCCGGGGGACCATCGTCAACTTGGTGGACATCCACGCCGAGCGCCCCCTCAAGAACCACCCCATCTACAGCATGGCCAAGGCCGGCAATGCCATGCTGGTGAAGGCCCTGGCGCGGGAGCTGGGCCCCGAGGTGCGCGTCAACGGCATCGCCCCCGGCGCCATCCTCTGGCCGGATACGGGACTCGGAGAGGCGGAGAAGGCCAAGATCCTGGCGCGCACCGCGCTCGATCGCCTGGGCTCCCCGGAGGACATCGTCCGCACCCTGCTCTTCCTGGTGCGGGATGCCGACTACCTCACCGGCCAGATCATCGCCGTGGACGGGGGACGCACCCTCCAACAATGAGGCGCACCGCCCCCTAGTCCAGGTCGAGCGACACTGGCCGGAGCGGCTGCTCCTCTCCGGGGAACTCCGCCCAGAGGGTGCGGAACGGCCGACCCAGGACCGGATGGCACTGATCCCCGGCCACGTCGGCGAGGGGCCGCAGCACGAAGGCATAGCGCAGGATCTCCTCGCGGGGCAAACGGCAGCTCCCCTCGCGGATCACCCAATCCCCGTATAGCAGGAGATCCGCATCCAGGGTGCGGGGACCGAACTTCTCGGGACCGCGCACCCGCCCCAGGCTGGTCTCCAGCGCCAGGAGCTCCCCGCAGAGCTCTGCCACCGATTGCTCGGTGTCGAGCCCCACCACCAGGTTGTAGAAGGACTCCCCCTCGAACCCCACCGCGGCGCTCTCGTAGACCGGGGAGAGGATCAGTGTGCCGAAACGCCGGCGCAGGGCCGCCACCGCGCCGCGGATGGCCCGCTCACGGTCCACGTTGCTCCCCAGGCTCAGCCAGACGCGGGGCACCCTAGGGGCGCTCCCCGCGCTCGATGATCACCCCCACGTCCTGGGCGCCGCTTACCGCCCCGACCTTGTTCACCGAGAGCCGGACCCAGGGGACACCAAACTCGGAGCGGATCAGCTCCGCACAGCGCTCCGCCAGGGTCTCCACCAACTGGAACTGGCTCTCCGCCACGAAGGCCTTGAGCCGCTTGGACACCGCCTTGTAATCGAGGGCGTCCTCGATGCGGTCGCTGGCTGCGGCCCTGGCCACGTCGGCCGCCATTTCCAGGTCCAGGATCACCGGCTGACGGATAGCCCGCTCCCAGTCGTAGATGCCGATCAGGGTCTCGATGCGCAGCCCACGCAGGAAAACGATGTCCACCGGGTCCTCCCCTACTCGCCTGGCCCAATGGTAACCGAGTCCTGATGCCCAGTGACAAGCGGCGATCGGGCCAGGGCTTCCTCAGTTGGGTGCGGCCCCAGCGAAATTGCACCAGCTAGCAGCCTGTCGGACTTCACCCCTTTTCGAACGGGTAAAATACGGGCAG
>CAZFHV010000057.1:0-17828 GCA_964519095.1 uncultured Chromatiaceae bacterium
CCATCTGGCCGGGGGCGCCGCCAAGCGGCTGGGTCGGCGGGCTGCCCGGCTGGCCCATGGGTGCCGGCATACCGGGTGGCGTGGGTAAGGGTCGCTCCGCACAGGGGGGCGACTGGGGCGGTGCTGGGGGCTGGGCCATCCCCGGGGGTGCCATGATCGGTGCGGGGACACTGGGGGCAGCAGCGGGTACTGAGGCACTGGGGGCGGCGGCGGGTGCGGGCGCAGCAGGCGCCGCGACCTGGGGCGCCGCCGGCGCATCCGCGGCCCCGAGGGGAGACCCGGCAAGGGCCAGGGACAGGGCGGTAAAGGAGGTGGCAGTGAGCAGGGTGCGAGTGCGCCTCATCGGGGTCTCTCCTCAGATTGGAATGGGTGCGCCAGGACGACTCATCGCGCAGAACCCGAACGGGGCAGGTTCTGCACCGACCTGTTTCAGGAAACCCGAAGGTCGGTGACATGAAATCGCGGTCTTGAAAGCTTACGATAGTGCGGTGCCAATGGGAACCGAGGGGGCCCTTCCCCCCAGCCGGGGCCGCTTCCCTCGCCAGGGGCAGCGGAGGCTTCCAGCCCAAGGCACTGATTCGCCGGGGCAAGGGGTGCGCTCGGCACCAGGGTGGATCAGCGAGGGCAGCCGGATGTCGAGCATGCTCACCGATTTGATACGTGGCTATCAGGAGGAGCTCCAACGCCACCGCCACCGACCCTTCCTGCGGGCCGCCATGGCCGGCTGTGCCCTGGTCTCCACAGCGGAGGGTGCGGTCTCCCTGGGTCACCGGGTACGGGTGGACGAGATCTTGGAGACCCTCGACGCCCTGCGGCTCTTCGATCCCCACGAGGGCATCGACCTCTTCGACGAGTTCGTGGAGGGGATCCGCCTCCATGCCGAGACGGGCCACGCCCGGGCCCTGGCGGCGGTGGACGGAGAAGTGGCGGAGGAGCCCGAGAAGGCCCGGCTACTGGTGCGCATCTGTGCGGCGGTGAGCGCCCAGGGCGGGCCCGTCCGGCCCTCGGAACGGCGCGAGATCCGGGCCCTCTGCGCGCGCTACGGGCTGGAGGCCCAGCATTGTGGCCTGGGTACCGAGATCGAGACCTGAGTCTTCCCGCAAACCCCTTCCTCGGTCCCCGAGTGGGGTGACTGAACAGGCCCCCCACCAGGGAACCTCCGATGCAGATCGATGCGCTGATGGACGAGAGTGGCGTTGGGTTCGGTACCAGCGGCGCCCGCGGGCTGGCCACCGCCATGACCGACCGGGTGTGCTACGGCTACACCCTCGCCTTTCTCCAGCACCTCCGGGATTCAGGGCAGCTCCAGCGGGGGACGGATGTCGTCATGGGGGGAGACCGCCGCCCCAGCACCCCGCGGATCCTGGCCGCTTGCGCCCGGGCGGTACTGGACTGGGGGGCGCGGCCCCGCAACGCAGGCGAGGTCCCCACCCCGGCCCTGGCCGCCTTCGGCATCGGCCGAGGCATCCCCTCCCTCATGGTCACGGGCAGCCACATTCCCGACGACCGTAACGGCATCAAGTTCAACAAGCCCGGTGGCGAGATCCTCAAGGGCGACGAGGCAGGGATCCGCGCCCAGCGCGTCGCCCTACCCCCCGGCTACTTCGCCGCGGATGGCGCGTTTCGCGACCCCGCCTTGGGGGTCCTCCCCCCCGAGGATCCGGGTGTGCTGGCCGCCTACGTGGCGCGCTACCTGGGGCCCTTTCCACCGGGCGCCCTCGCGGGGCTGCACCTGGGTCTCTACGAGCACTCGAGCGTCGCCGCCGCGCCCTTCCGCCAGGTCCTCGAAGGACTCGGCGCCCGCGTCACCCCCCTCGGCTACTCCGAGGTGTTCGTTCCCGTGGACACCGAGGCGATCCGCCCCGAGGACCTGGATCAGGCCCGCGCCTGGGCGGCGGGCGGGGACTTCACGGCCATCGTCTCCGCGGACGGGGATGGAGATCGGCCCCTGGTGAGCGACGAGCGGGGGGAATGGCTGCGGGGAGACATCGCCGGCATCCTCTGCGCCCGCTTTCTCGGGGCCCAGGGGGTGGTGACCCCGGTCAGCAGCAACACCGCCCTGGAGCGCTCGGGCTGGTTCCCGCGGGTGGATCGCACCCGCATCGGCTCCCCCTATGTGATTGCCGGGATGGAGCGACTGCTGGCGGAAGGAGTCGCACCCGTGGTGGGCTACGAGGCCAACGGCGGCTTCCTGCTCGGCTCGGAGGTGGTGTTCCCCGGCGGGCTACTGGCCGCCCTGCCCACCCGCGACGCCCTGCTGCCGGCGCTGGCCGTCCTGAGCCTGGCCCGGGAAAAGGGGGGGAGCGTGGCGGCCCTGCGCGATGGGCTGCCGAGCCGCCATACCCACAGCGACCGCATCAAGGACTTCCCGGTGGCCCTGAGCCGGGCGCGTCTCGGGGGGCTCTCGAGCGGAGATCCCGGGCAGGATCGCCGGGCCCTCGACGCCCTGTTCGCCCGCTACTTCGGCCCCGCCGCGGCCATCGATGCCACAGACGGGATCCGGGTGACCTTCGAGAGCGGGGAGATCGCCCATCTCAGGCCCTCGGGGAATGCCCCCGAGCTGCGGGCCTATACCGAGGCGGACAGCCTGGTGCGGGCCCAGGCGATGAACCGCCTCTGCATGGAGATCCTGGCGGGGTGGAAGGCGGCAGGCTGATCGGGGGCTGACCGCGCCGCACCCCCGCCGCCGTCACACCACCCGGTTGCGGGACTCCCCGGCGTAGAAGGCCTCGATGTTGCGCCCGATCTCACCGACCAGACGCTGGCGGGACTCGCGGCTGGCCCAGGCCACATGGGGGGTGAGGATCAGGTTGGGGATGCTCGGGTCCAGCAGGGGCTGATCCGCCGGGGGTGGCTCCTGGGTGAGGACGTCGACCCCCGCCCCGCCCAGCCGGCCGGCCCGCAGGGCCTCCGCGAGGGCTTGCTCATCCACGATCCCGCCGCGGGCGGTGTTGATCAGGATGGCGTCGGGCTTCATCAGGCCGAGCTCCCGCTCCCCGATCGAATTGTGGGTGGCCTCCGTGAGGGGGGTATGGATGCTGAGCACGTCCGCGATCGCCAGGAGCTCCGGCAGGGGAAGGCGCCCGGGGCGGGGCTCTCCACCAGGGCGCTGGGCCACTTTGACCTCCATGCCGAAGGCCTCCCCCAGCCGCGCCACCCCGCGGCCGAGCTCCCCGAAACCCAGAATCACCAGGGTCCGACCCCCAAGCTCACGGATCGGGAAATCCAGCAGGCAGAACTGGCCGCTCCGCTCCCAGGCCCCCTCCGCCACCGCCCGGCGGTAGTCGAGGAGCCGGGTGGTGAGGGCCAAGATCAGCCCGAAGACATGCTGGGCGACGGCGGGTGTGGCATAGCCGCGGACGTTGCACACGGCGATCCCCCGCTCCCGCGCCGCCGCCAAGTCGAGGTTGTTGGTCCCGGTGGCAGCCACCGCGATGAGCCGCAGCCCCTTGGCCCCGGCGATGGCATCCCGGTCCAGCACCACCTTGTTGGTGACCACCACCTCGGCCGCGGCGATGCGCGCGGCCCGCTCGGCGGGCCCGCTCCGCTCATGGAGCTCCCAACGGGGGCAGGTGCGCAGCAGGGGACCGAGGTCGATGTCTCCCCGGTCGATGGTCGCCAGGTCGAGGACGACCCCCAGGCGCTCGGTCATGGCTGGGACCGCCCTACTTCTTGAATTCCTGATGACAGCCCTTGCAGGCCGCCGCGGTCTCCTGGAACTGGGGCCGAATCTTCTCCAGGTCCCCGGAGGCGGAGAGGGCGGCGAGCTTGCCGCTCTCCTCCTGGAGGGTACGGAATCGGTCGCTGAACGCCTGCCACTGGAGCCAGATCTCGTCCTTGGCATCGCTCTCGTCGCTCACCGAGTCCTCGGGAAAGCCCTTCAGCAGATCGAGCTGGGCCGCGCTGGCCAGGTCGCGGGCATGGCGCGCGAAGGCCGCCTTGTCGTAGGGGGCCTCCCCCTTGACCACCTCGGCCATGGCCTTGAGGTTCCAGCCGAGCACCTCCATCAGCCCCTGCCGATACTCGATGGCCCGTTCCTTGGCAGACTCGGCGGCCAGGGCCGGTTGGGCGAGCGCGCCCAGAAGGAGCAGGGCGCTGAGGGTGCGAGGGGGCTGGGGCATCTGAACATCCTCCCGAAGGGCCCGTGGTCCGGGCGAGGGACTCAAGCTATGGGCGCCCCGGGGCGGATGCAAGCGGGGGCTCGGGGGCGACAGCCGCCTCATCCGCCCTGGGTGGCGGGCCTGGTACGGCCAAGCTGCCGCACCAGCTCCTGGAGCTCGGGCTCCCGCAGCACGGCGGCCGCCTCGGCCACGGAGAACCAGCGGCGATCGCGAAAGCTCTCCTCCCAGGTGGGAAACTGGTTGGTGACCCGCATGGGGAAGACCTCCACGGTACAGGTCCCACCCCACTTGAGGTACTGGTAACTGCCGAGCGGGGCACCGTCCACCTCGCCCTCCACCCCGGCCTCCTCGATGGCCTCCTTGCGGGCCGACTCGGCCGCGGACATGAAGGGCTCCACCACCCCCTTGGGGACGATCCAGCGCTGGCGGCGACGATTGGTGACTAGCAGCACCTCGATCCCCTGGGAGCCTTGGCGATAGGGGATCACGGCCGATTGTCTGAAGAAATACTCGGGTGTCTGTTGGGTGACTGCCGGGTACATGTTGCTCGAAATCCTAAGGTGTGTAATAAAGTTGACGCTCCGCCGTCACGGGCATCCCCCGTCTACCGGCCACCGATCGGTGCCCCGAGGGGATTGTTGCGGTGCGAAAAGACTAACATAACCAAGGGGTAACCATGGCTACAACCACAACGAGAAAGCGGTCAACCCGGTCCTCGGGGGCGACCACCAAGGCGCAGCGCGTGGACCAGGACACGCGGGAGGACATGCTGCTCGAGAGTGAGTCCATCGGCGTCGATACCGACGAGCCTTCCAAGAAACGCGGCAAGGAGGCCCCCGCCGAGCAGCCCGCCGCGGTCGAGGCCAAGAGCGATGAAGGCGAAGGGGGCAAGAAGGCGCGCATCCTGGAGATGCCGGAGATCGCCCCGACCGGCCCCGATGCGGAGGGCTACAAGCTCAAGCTGGTGATGCAGGAGAAGGGCGATGAGGCGGTGCCGAGCGATCTCGAAGGCCCCCTCAAGACCCTGAAGACCGCCGACTATCTGCGCCTGATCATGCCCCTGCACGTGGAGCTGCTGAAGATGCAGAACTACGTCAGGGAGCGGGGCCTGCGGGTGCTGCTGATCAACGAGGGGCGCGATGCGGCCGGCAAGGGCGGCACCATCAAGCGCTTCATCGAGCACATGAACCCCCGCGGGGCACGGGTGGTGGCCCTCGACAAGCCGAGCGACCGCGAGCGCACCCAGTGGTACTTCCAGCGCTACATCGCCCACCTGCCCTGTGCGGGGGAGATCGTCCTCATGGACCGCAGCTGGTACAACCGCTCCATGGTGGAGCGGGTGATGGGCTTCTGCGCCCCCCACGAGGTCAAGGAGTTCCTGCGCTCGGTGCCCGAGCTGGAGCGCATGCTGATCCGCTCCGGCATCATCCTGCTCAAGTTCTACTACTCCGTGAGCAAGAAGGAGCAGGCGCGCCGCTTCGCGAGCCGCATCGACGACCCGCTCAAGCAGTGGAAGCTCAGCCCCGTGGACCAGGAGTCCCAGGACAAGTGGGACGACTACACCCGCGCCAAGGAGGATATGTTCTTCTTCACCTCCACCGCGGACTCCCCCTGGACCATCTTCAAGTCCGACGACAAGAAGCGCGCCCGCCTCAACGCCATGCGCTTTCTGCTCGCCCAGATCGACTACCCGGGGAAGCGCTCCGAGCTCCTCACCATCGACCGGCGCGTCGTGCGTACGGTCCAGGAAGAGATCGGCGTCGAAGACTGATCCACCCGGTGCTGGCCCCGGAGCCTGGGGCCAGCACCAGACTCCCCCGCTCGGTCCCGCTGCCACTGCTTTTCCCCCGCGCCTGTCGGCCCCGCCTATCTTGGAAGGGCCGATCCTGAAGGCGCGACCCCGCACCAGGACCCGCACCACCAGTCCGCCCCGGCTGTCGGCGCCGACGGGCGCTGCGCTATCATTTTGTGCGCCGCACACAAGCCCCCGCCTCGCCTCCCATGACCAACCCCGCGCCGCGGATCCGCGAGATCCCCTATAACTACACCTCGTTCTCGGACCGCGAGATCGTGATCCGCTTCCTCGGCGAGCCCCTGTGGCGGCTCATCGAGGAGCTGCGGGGCTCGCGGCGCACCGGCCGCTCCGCGCGCATGCTCTTCGAGGTGCTGGGGGACATGTGGGTGATCACCCGCAACCCCTACCTGCAGGACGACATGCTAGAGAGCCGGGAGCGCCGGGAGGCCCTCATCGGGGCCCTGTGGCACCGGCTCGACCAGTTCGAGGCCCGCCTCAACGACAACGCCAAGGCGGCGCAGCTCCTCGCCGCCGCCCGCGAGGCGGTGGGCCGCTTCGCCGCGTGGCTCGAGGAGCAGAAGGCCCTGCGCAAGCAAGTGCGCGAGGCCCTATCAAGGCACACCCGGCGCGACAACCTGGACTTCGGCGGCTTGGCGCGGGTGTCCCACGCCACCGATGCCACCGACTGGCGGGTGGAGATCCCCTTCCTGGTCATCACCCCCGACAGCGAGGCGGAGGTCGCCCCCCTGGTACGAGCCTGCATCGACTGCGGCCTGACGATCATCCCCCGGGGCGGCGGAACCGGTTACACCGGCTCGGCGGTGCCCCTGGATACCCGCTCGGCCGTGATCAACACCGAGAAGCTGGACAGCCTCTCAGAGGTCGAGCACCGGGAGCTGCCGGGACTCGAGGGCCGCTATCCCACGGTGCGCTGCGGGGCCGGGGTGGTGACGCGCCGGGTGGCGGAGGTCGCCGAGCGCCAGGGTCTGGCTTTCGCCGTGGACCCCACCTCCCAGGACGCCTCCACCATCGGGGGCAACATCGCCATGAATGCCGGGGGCAAGAAGGCGGTGCTCTGGGGGACCACCCTCGACAACCTGGTGTCCTGGCGCCTGGTCACCCCCCAGGGCGATTGGCTGGAGGTGGAGCGCATCGGCCACAACCTGGGCAAGATCCAGGAGCAGGCGGAGGTGTCCTTCCGGCTCACCCGCTACGGCCCCGATGGCCGAAGCCCTTTGGCGCCGCCCGAGACCCTGAGGATGCCGGGGGGCAGCTTCCGTAAGGCCGGCCTCGGTAAGGACGTGACCGACAAGTTCCTCGCCGGTCTGCCGGGGGTGCAGAAGGAGGGCTGCGACGGCCTGATCACCTCCGCCTGCGTCCTGCTGCACCGGATGCCCAGCGAGGTGCGCACCCTCTGTCTGGAGTTCTACGGCAGCGATCTCTCCCTGGCCGTGCCGGCCATCCTGGAGATCAAGGCCCGCATCGATGCCCTGAGCCAGGTGCAGATCGCCGGCCTGGAGCACCTCGACGAGCGCTACCTGCGGGCGGTGAAGTACTCCACCAAGGCCTCCCGGCGGGAGCTGCCCAAGATGGTCCTGCTCGCCGACCTGGTCTCGGACGACGAGGCAGCCCTCAACGAGGCGGCGGAGGTGGTGCTACGCCTCGCCCAGGCCCGGGGGGCGGAGGGCTTCATCGCGGTGAGCCCCGAGGCCCGGCGGCGCTTCTGGCTCGACCGGGCCCGCACCGCGGCCATCTCCGCCCACACCAACGCCTTCAAGATCAACGAGGACGTGGTGATCCCCCTGGAGCGGCTGGCGGACTACAGCCGCGGCATCGAGCGCATCAACATCGAGCAGTCCATCGGCAACAAGCTCACCATCCTGGAGGCGGTGCTCGCCTACCTCTCGGGGGACCTGCCGGAGGCGCGCCAGGCAGAGGGGTTCGAGGACTCGGCGGAGGCCGGGGCCATCCTGGGGGCCAAGCAGGAGGCCGGCCGTGCCCTGGTGCAGGGCGCCCGGGCCCGCTGGGGCGCCATCCTCGCCCACCTGGATGCCCCCGCCGAGGCCCATCGGGACCTGCTCGACGACCGGGCCTCGCGCGCGATGCGCCCCGGCGACAGCCTGCTGGAGCTGATGCTGCGGCGCGATCTGCGCCAGTCCTACCGACAGGAGGTAGCCGCCCGCCTGGAGCAGATCTTCGGTGGGCAGGACCTGGAGGGGGTGCGCCAGCGGCTGCGGGCCATCCACGGGGAGATCCGCGATGCCCGCCTCTTCGTCGCCCTGCACATGCACGCGGGGGACGGGAACGTACACACCAACATCCCGGTGCATTCTGCCAACTACCGGATGCTGCAGGAGGCGGAGCGGATCGTCGAGCGGATCATGGGGCTCGCCCAGTCCCTGGGGGGGGTGATCTCCGGGGAGCACGGCATCGGGCTGACCAAGGTCCGCTACCTGGACCCCGGGATACTCGAGGCGTTCGCCGCCTACAAGGCGCGCATCGATCCCCAGGGACACTTCAACCGCGGCAAGCTGCTCGCCGGTTCCGGGCTGGAGGGTGCCTACACCCCCTCGCTGCGGCTGGTGCAGCAGGAGGCCATCATCCTGGAGGAGACCGAGCTCGGGGCCCTCAACGACGATATCCGCCATTGCCTGCGCTGCGGCAAGTGCAAGGCGGTGTGCATGACCCACGTCCCCCGGGCGGGGCTGCTCTACTCCCCGCGCAACAAGATACTGGCCGCGGGGCTCATCATCGAGGCCTTCCTCTACGAGGAGCAGACCCGTCGGGGCCGCAGCGCCCGCCACTTCACGGAGATGAACGACGTGGCGGACCACTGCACCATCTGCCACAAGTGCCAGAGCCCCTGCCCGGTGGACATCGACTTCGGGGCGGTCACCACGCGGATGCGGCGTATCCTCTCCCAGCGGCGCAAGAAGCGCTTCAACCTCGGCAGCTGGGCCGCCCTGGGCTTTCTCAACACCACCGAGCCGCGCAGCGTGCGTCTGCTGCGCCAGGCACTCGCGGTGTGGGGCTTCCGCGGCATCAACCTGGCCCATCAGGCGGCCCGACGCCTGGGCCTGCTCGGTCCCAAGGGGGCGCTGCCGGCCGCCACCAGTGCCCCCCCGCGCCTGGAGCGCCAATTGATCGAGCTGGTGCGCCGCCCCATCCGGGTGGAGCTGCCCCGGCGCACCTTCCGCCAGGAGCTCGGGCTCGAGGACCGCACCCAGATCCCCATCCTGCGGGACCCCGCCAAGCTCACCCCCGAGTCCGATGCCCTGTTCTACTTCCCGGGCTGCGGTTCCGAGCGCCTGTTCAGCGACGTGGGCCTCGCCACCCTGGCCATGCTCTACCGCACCGGCGCCCAGGTGGTGCTGCCACCGGGCTATCTCTGCTGCGGCTACCCCCAGACCTCTGCCGGCCTCGCCGAGCGCGGCAGCCGTATCAGCATGGAGAACCGGGTGCTGTTCCACCGGGTGGCCAACACCCTCAACTACCTGGACATCCGCACCGTGCTGGTCTCCTGCGGCACCTGCATGGATCAGCTCCTCACCTACGAGTTCGGGCAGATCTTCCCCGGCTGCCGGTTGCTCGACATCCACGAGTACCTCATGGAGAAGGGTCTGTGCCTGGAGGGAACCCAGGAGACCCGCTACCTCTACCACGACCCCTGCCACACCCCCATGAAGCGCTATGCGCCGCTGAAGGTGGCCTCGACCCTGGTGGGAAAGGAGGTGCTGCTCTCGGATCGCTGCTGCGGCGAGGCGGGGACGCTCGGCACCTCTCGGCCCGACGTGGCGAACCAGCTCCGCTTCCGCAAGGAGGAGGAGCTGACCCGCGGCATCCGCGCCCTCACCGGCTCGGAGCGGGTGACCGGCGGGGAGGTGCGGCTCCTCACGGCCTGCCCCGCCTGTCAGCAGGGCCTCGCCAAGTACGCCGACGCCACCGGGCTGCAGACCGACTACATCGTCATGGAGCTGGCCAACCGGCTCCTCGGCCCGGGCTGGCAGGGCCGCTTCCTCGATGAGGTGCGCGCCGGGGGGATCGAGCGGGTGCTGCTCTGAGGGCTCAGGGCGGGGCTGCCGGGAGTCGTCGGGTCCCGGCTTCTGGCCCCTCAGATGAAACCCCGCCGCTCCAGGAGCTCCCGGGTGACGCCCCCGCTGCCGGGCTCGGCGGCCCGATCGCCGAGCAGCAGTCGCTCCAGGTAGCGGGCGATGAGGTCCACCTCCAGATTCACCCGGGTCCCTTCGCGATAGCGGCCGATGGTCGTCTCCTCCAGGGTGTGGGGGACGATGTTGAGCTCGAAGCTCGCACCCTCCACCCGGTTCACCGTGAGACTGGTACCGTCCACGGCGACGGAGCCCTTGGGTGCGATGTAGCGGGCCAGCTCCCTGGGGGCCTCGAGGCGCAGCCGCACCGAGCGGGCGTCGTCCTGGCGCCCGAGTACCCGCCCTACCCCATCCACGTGACCGCTCACCAGGTGCCCGCCCAGGGGGGTGCTCAGGGTGAGGGCCTGCTCCAGGTTGACGGGGCTGCCGGGTTGCAGCTCCCCGAGCGTGGTTAGCGAGAGGGTCTCGCGGGAGACATCGGCGGCGAAGCGGCCGGGGCCCAGCTCGATGGCGGTGAGGCAGACGCCGTTGACGGCGATGCTGTCGCCGAGCTGGGTGCGGCTGAGATCGAGCTTGCCGGTGGCGATGCCCAGACGCACGTCACCCCCGCGGGGCTCGATGCGCTCCAGGGTACCGACGGCCTGGATGATGCCGGTGAACATGGACTCAATTGACCTCCCTCGCTGGTTGCAGGATCGCGGCGGACCGGTCAGTAGCCGTAGCTCGGGCAAAAACGCTGCGTTGCCCGACGACATAACGCCCAACCAATCGTCGGGCATGAACATCATGCCCGACCCACCTCGCTCCTCGGGCATCCTACCGCCAGATCTCCTGCCGCAGAAGGGCACCGGACCCCAGGGCGGCTCCGGTCGCTGGCGAGCGGGGCGCGTCGGGTCGCGGCAATCTAGCCGACTTTGCTACACTCCGCGGGTTTTCCCGAATGGCGAGCCTTGGCACCTCATGTGCATCAACCCCACCGAAGAGATCATCCAGGACCTGCGCGAGGGCCGCATGGTGATCATCATGGACGACGAGGACCGGGAGAACGAGGGCGATCTCCTGCTAGCGGCGGAGAAGGTGACCCCCGAGGCGGTGAACTTCATGGCCAAGTACGGCCGGGGGCTCATCTGCCTGACCCTGACCACGGAGCGCTGCGAGCGGCTGCGCCTCCCGCTGATGGTGAGCGAGAGCGGCTCGGCCCTGGGCACCGCCTTCACCGTCTCCATCGAGGCCGCGGAGGGGGTGACCACCGGGATCTCGGCGGCGGATCGGGCCACCACCATCCGCGCGGCGGTGGCCGCCGATGCCCGTCCCCAGGACGTGGTACAGCCGGGGCATGTCTTCCCCCTGATGGCCCAACCGGGCGGGGTGCTGGTGCGGGCCGGCCACACGGAGGCGGGCTGCGATCTGGCGCGCCTGGCGGGGCTGGAGCCGGCGGCGGTGATCGTGGAGATCCTCAACGAGGACGGCACCATGGCGCGGCGCTCCGACCTGGAACGCTTCGCCGCGGAGCATGGCCTGAAGATCGGCATCATCGCGGACCTCATCCACTACCGGGTGCGCCACGAGCGTTCGGTGGAGCGCATCGCCGAGTGCGACCTGCCCACCGAGCAGGGCGAGTTCCGCCTGGTGGCCTATCAGGACAGCATCGATCGGGAGCTACACCTGGCGCTCGTCCGCGGCACCATCGACCCCCAGGTGCCCACCCTGGTGCGGGTGCATCTGCAGAACAGCCTCTGCGACCTCTTCGGTACCCTGCACCGGGGCTGCGGCTGGCCCCTGCGGGCCGCCATGCGCTTCGTGGCCCAGGCGGGGAGCGGCATTATCGTCGTGCTCAGGAACCGCGACGAGCCCCAGGACGTGCTGCAACGGGTGCGGGACTTCCAGCTCCACGGGGCGGATGATGTGGTACCGGTCCGCCGCGCGCCCCATGATCGCACGGAGCTGCGCACCTATGGCATCGGGGCCCAGATCCTGGCGGACCTGGGAGTGCGGCGCATGCGGGTGATGAGCGCCCCCAAGAGCATGCACGGCATCTCGGGTTTCGATCTGGAGGTGGTCGGCTACGTCGGCAGCGACGGGGTGGAGACGAGCTGAGGTCGGTCGGGTTGGGGGTCTTGGCGGACGGACCCCTACCGGGTTTCCTGGACAGGCTTTGAGAGGGAGAGACGATGACGATCAAGACACTTGAAGGGGCCTTGCGGGTGGACGGGGCCCGCTTCTGCCTGGTGGTGGCCCGTTTCAACAGCTTCGTAGTGGAGAGCCTGCTGGCCGGTGCCCTCGACACCCTCAAGCGCCACGGCGCACGGGAGGAGGACCTCACGCTGGTGCGGGTCCCCGGCGCCTTCGAGATGCCCCTGGTGGTGGAGCGCATCGCCGCGCGCAAGGCCCACGAGGCCATCATCGCCCTGGCGGCGGTGATCCGCGGCGGCACCCCCCACTTCGAGTACGTGGCCAGCGAGTGCACCAAGGGGCTCGCCCAGGTGAGCCTGCGCCACGGGGTGCCGGTGGGTTTCGGCGTGCTGACGGTGGACAGCATCGAGCAGGCCATCGAGCGCGCCGGCACCAAGGCCGGCAACAAGGGGGCGGAGGCGGCCCTCTCCGCCATCGAGATGGTGAGCCTGCTCGGCCAATTGGACTGAGATGGCGGGCAAACGCAGCAACGCCCGCCAGTTCGCCCTCCAGGCCCTGTACCAGTGGCAGGTCACCCGGCAATCCCCGGCGGAGATCGAGCGCCAGTTCCTGGAGGACCAGGACCCGAGCGAGATCGAGGTCACCCTGTTCCATGAGCTTCTCCACGGGGTCCCGGCCCATCGGGCGGAGCTCGACGAGGACCTCGGACCGCTCCTGGATCGCCCCATCGAGGCGGTGGACCCGGTGGAGCGGGCCATCCTGCGCCTGGGCGCCTTCGAGCTGCGCTTCAGCCCGGAGATCCCCTACCGGGTGGTCATCAACGAGGCGGTGGAGCTGGCCAAGCTGTTCGGCGCCGAGCAGGGCCATCGCTACGTGAACGGCGTGCTGGATCGGCTGGCCCGGCGCATCCGCGGCGCGGAGACCTGACCCGACCGTCGGGGGATCGGGGTATGCCCCTCTCCGAGTTCTCCCTGATCCGCGACTACTTCGGCCGCTGCGGGGCCGAGCGCCCCGACGTCCCCCTCGGCGTGGGGGACGACGCCGCCCTGCTCCTGGTACCGCCAGGCCAGGCCCTGGTGACCACCCTCGACACCCTGGTCTCCGGGGTGCACTTCCTGCCCAACGTCGATCCCGAGGCCCTGGGCCACAAGGCCCTTGCCGTCAACCTGAGCGACCTGGCGGCCATGGGAGCGGAGCCCGCCTGGGCCACCCTGGGCCTGACCCTACCGGCGGCGGACCCCGACTGGCTCGGCGCCTTCAGCCGCGGCTTGTGCGCGCTCGCGCGGCGCTTCGGGGTGCAACTGGTGGGCGGCGACACCACCCGCGGCCCCCTCTGCCTGAGCCTCCAGCTCCAGGGCTTCGTCCCGTTGGGGGTGGCCCTGAGACGCTCCGGGGCGCGGGCGGGGGATCGGGTCGTCGTCACCGGCACCCTGGGGGATGCGGGCCTGGCGCTGCGGGAGCTGCTGCGGAGCGAGGAGCCGCCCGCGGGGCTCAGGGACCGGCTGGAGCGCCCCGAGCCCCGGGTGGGCGTGGGCCTGGGGCTGCGGGGCATCGCCAGCGCCGCCATCGACCTCTCCGACGGCCTGGCCGCCGACCTGGGCCACGTCCTCGCGGCGAGTGGGGTGGCGGCGGAGCTGTCGCTCACCGACCTGCCCCTGTCCCCCGCGGTGGCCGCCCAGGTGGCGGCGAGCGGGGACTGGGACCTGGTGCTCGGCGCCGGCGACGACTACGAGCTCTGCTTCACCGTCCCACCCGAGCGGCTCGACGCCCTGCTGGAAGCCGCCCCGGCCTGGGATGTGGGCATTGCCGAGATCGGCCGGGTGGTCCCGGGTCAGGGGCTGCGCCTGATCGCCCCGGACGGCCGGCCCTGGCAGCCCAGGCGGGCGGGCTATGAGCACTTTCGGAACGGCACCCATGCCCAGGGTTAGACTCGACCCCCGCCGGCCCCACCAGTGGCTGGCCTTCGGCTTCGGTGCGGGGCTGGCACCCTGGGCGCCCGGCACCGCCGGGACCCTGGTCGGGGTCCCCATCTACCTCCTGCTCGCCCCCTTGCCCCTGAGCGGCTATCTGGCAGCCGTTGCCGGGCTCGGGCTCATCGGGGTCTGGGCCTGTGACAAGGCCGCGGCGGAGCTGGGCGAGGGGGACCCCAGCGCGGTGGTGTGGGACGAAATTGTGGGACTGCTGGTCACCCTGACCGCCGCCCCTGCGGGCTGGCGCTGGGTCGCGGCAGGGGTGGTGCTCTTTCGCGTCTTCGACATCCTCAAGCCCTGGCCGATCGGTGCCATCGATCGCCGGCTCGAGGGAGGCCGGGGCATCATGTTGGATGACGTGCTGGCCGGCCTGTGCGCCTGGGCGGTGCTGCAAGGGCTGGCGAGGTGGCTCGGCTGAGGGGCCGGGTAGTGGTGGGACGGTTCGATGAGGAGGAGTCGTTGAGGTGAGCGAGCAGGGGGAACGAAACGGCAACGGCCAGGCCGGCTGGGAGAGCATGCCGCTGCGGGTCTTCGCCGAGAAGGCCTATCTGGACTACTCCATGTACGTCATCCTGGACCGGGCCCTGCCCCACGTGGGCGACGGGCTGAAGCCGGTGCAGCGGCGCATCCTCTACGCCATGTCGGAGCTGGGGCTCTCCGCCACCACCAAGTTCAAGAAATCCGCCCGCACCGTGGGTGATGTGCTCGGCAAGTTCCACCCCCACGGCGACACCGCCTGCTACGAGGCCATGGTGCTCATGGCCCAGGACTTCTCCTACCGCTACCCCCTCATCGAGGGCCAGGGCAACTGGGGCTCCGCGGACGAGCCCAAGTCCTTCGCCGCCATGCGCTACACGGAGGCGCGCCTGGCCCGCTACGCGGAGGTGCTTCTGAGCGAGGTGGATCAGGGCACGGTGGACTGGGTGCCCAACTTCGACGGCACCCTGGAGGAACCCCGGCTGCTGCCGGCGCGCCTGCCCAATGTGCTGCTCAACGGAGCCACGGGCATCGCGGTGGGCATGGCCACGGACATCCCCTCCCACAACCTCCGGGAGGTGGCCAGCGCCTGCGTGCATCTCCTGGAGTACCCCGACGCCAGCCTGGCGGAGCTCCTCATGCATGTGCCCGCCCCGGACTTCCCCACCGAGGCGGAGATCATCACCCCCGCGGCGGAGCTGCGGCGGCTCTACGAGACGGGCAACGGAACCATCCGGCTGAGGGCCCGCTACGAGCTGGACCAGGGCGACATCGTGCTCACCGCCCTCCCCTACCAAGTCTCCGGCAACCGGGTCCTGGAGCAGATCGCCGCCCAGATGCAGCAGAAGAAGCTGCCCATGATCGAGGACCTGCGCGACGAGTCCGATCATGCGAATCCGACCCGTCTGGTGATCGTGCCCCGCTCCAATCGGGTGGACGTGGAGCGGCTCATGTCCCACCTATTTGCCACCACCGATCTGGAGCGCACCTACCGGGTCAACCTCAACCTGATCGGCCTCAACGGCCGCCCGCGGGTGATGGGCCTGCGGGAGATCCTGCTCGAGTGGCTGGAGTACCGCACCCGCACCGTGCGTCGCCGCCTGGAGCACCGCCTCGCCAAGGTGCTGGAGCGGCTGCACCTGCTCGATGGCCTGCTGATCGCTTTCCTCAACATCGACGAGGTGATCCGCATCATCCGCACCGAGGACGAGCCCAAGCCGGCGCTCATGACCCGCTTCGGGCTGAGCGACGCCCAGGCGGAGTACGTCCTCAACACCCGCCTGCGCCAGCTTGCCCGACTCGAAGAGCTGAAGATCCGCGGCGAGCAGGCGGCCCTGGCCCAGGAGCGGGCCTGGCTGGAGGGGACCCTGGGCTCGGAGCAAGCCCTCAAGGGGCTGATCCGCCAGGAGATCGAGGCGGACGCGGAGCGCTACGGCGATGAGCGCCGCTCCCCGCTGGTGGCCCGCAGCGCCCCGGTGGCCCTCTCCGAGACCGAGGTGACCCCCAACGAGCCGGTCACCGTGGTGCTCTCCGAGAAGGGCTGGGTACGCCTGGCCAAGGGCCACGAGATCGACCCCACCAGCCTGAGCTACAAGTCCGGCGACCGCCACCTGGCCAGCGCCTTCCTGCGCAGCAGCCAGACCACCGTGTTCCTCGACTCCACCGGCCGCAGCTACTCCCTCGCCACCCATACCCTCCCCTCCGCCCGTGGTCAGGGGGAGCCCCTCACCGGCCGCTTCACCCCGCCCCCGGGTGCCCTGTTCGTGGCGGTTCTGGGTGGGGAACCCGAGCAGCGTCTACTGCTCGCCTCCGACGCCGGCTACGGCTTCGTAATCCCCTTCCGGGAGCTACCCAGCCGCAACAAGGCAGGCAAGCTGGTGCTGAGCCTCCCCGCCGGGGCCCAGGTGATGGCGCCGGTGCCGGTGGGGGACCTGGAGCGAGACCGTCTGGTGGCCATCTCCAACATCGGCCACATCCTGGTCTTTCCGGTGGCCCAGCTACCGGAGCTGGCCCGTGGCAAGGGCAACAAGATCCTCCAGATCCCCCCCAAACGGCTGGCGGCACGCGAAGAATTCCTTGCCCAGCTTGCGGTGGTGCCCCCCGGCGCCAGCCTGGTCCTCCACTCGGGCAAGCGCCATTTCACCCTCAAGCCCAGCGACCTGGACCTCTTCCAAGGCGAGCGGGGCCTGCGCGGCAAGCTCTTGCCGCGGGGTTTCCAACGGGTTGAGCGCTGCGAGCTGGAGCGGAAGGGATAGGGCTCGGTCGGGATTAGCCACCGGTCCGCCCTTGGGTGCTGGCGATGCCGTTGTCAGGCCCGTCGCAGGCGCGCGGCTCCAGCGCGAGGGCGCCGCTCCCAGGCAAGAACGCCTTCGGAATCAGACCGGTAGAGGTACCAACACCTAGAACGGCGGGACGAAAAAATCCGGCAGTTGGCCAGGCCAACTGCCGGAAGCAGACAAAAAAGCGGCCCCTCAGGGCCGCCTGGAGGTCACTGCATGTAGGCCTTCGCCTCTTCCCCCGGATTGGGGAGGCCCGCGATGCGCCACGCCTGGCGGCAACCGCCAAACAGACGCACCACCGCGTTCCGGTCGAGATGGTGGGTGCGGCACACCTGTGACATGGGGGGGAGAGAGCCATAGGTCAGGTGGTGCTCGCGCAGATAGAACAGGATGGCCCAGTGGTCCGGTCCCAAGGGCCCGATCCCATCCATCTCGGCAATCATGCGCGCGGTCTGCTTGCTCCAGCGCTGGGCATCCAGCAGAAAGCCATCCTCGTCGAACTCGAGGACAGGGCCGTCGTGGCGTGCCGCGCTGGTGAGGCTCCGATCGGTCATGCGATTCCTCCAACTTCCTTTGGCGATAGCTCTTGTAGGGTCTTGTCGGTTTGGGTTGCACATCAAATATTCTGATGTGCATATACAACATAGCACAGGATGGGCAGGATGCAAGAGCCCCTGGGGCGAGGCATCGGGCGGGCACCGCCTGCCATTCCCCAAGCTATCGGCCAACAAGCCCTGGGGATAGTACGCGCCGCGTACACTACCGAGCTGGCAGGCCAGGGCCTACAGCGGTCGGCGCGGCCTTGGCCGCGATGGTTCGCCACGCCGGACCGCCTCGGCGGCGGTTCGAAGAACACCCCTTTGGTGCGCTACGGCTGACACCTAGCGCACGACGACTCTGGCCCAGCGGCTATCGGCTCGGCGATGCGGACAAGCCCCTGTGGATCG
>CAZFHV010000058.1:0-17320 GCA_964519095.1 uncultured Chromatiaceae bacterium
CAGGACACGGCGTTCTACCGCGAGCAGGGGTGCCGGGTGTCGCGCGTCGGCCACCCCCTGCTCGACTTGGCCCGCCCCGGCAACGCGGAGCGCGCCCGGGCCCTGTTGGCCCCCAGCCATTCCGGGCCCCTGGTGGCGATCTTCCCCGCCTCCCGCCGCCTCGAGCTCGGTCTGCTGTGGCCCCTGCTGGCCGAGACCGCCGCGGAGATGCTGCGCCAGCGCGGCGATCTGCGCTTCCTGATCCCCTTGGCCGGCGAGCATCTGCGATCCGCCCTGGGGCGGGCCCTGGATCAGGCCAAAGCGGACCACCCCGGGCTCGCGGGGCGTCTCAACCTGGTGGATGCGTCGGTGGGGGGTGCCGGGCCGGCGGATCTGGCCATGGCCGCGGCGGACCTGGCCCTCACCAAGGCGGGCAGCGTCACCCTGGAGCTGGGGCTTCGGGGGATTCCCCAGGTGATGGTCTACCGGGTGGACCGGGTGACCGAGTGGATCGGCCGGCGCTGGCTGGGTCTGTCGGAGCGGGACTTCCCCCGCATGGCCCTGCCCAACTTCATCCTCGGCGAGGAAGTGGTGCCCGAATTCAAACAGCACGACGCCCATCCGGGCCCCATCGCCCGGGCCGCGCTCGCCCTCCTGGATGGGGACGGTCCGGCCCGGGTGGATCAGCTGCTTGGCTACGCGCGGCTGCGGGAAACACTGGGAGGGCCGGGGGCGGCGGAGCGGGCCGCGGACGCCATCCTGGCGCTCATCGGGGGCTGATCCCTCAGCGCCGCTCGACCCGCAGGGGCAGCCCCTGGCGGGGGCGCAGGGTGAGGCGCCCCAGGGGCTCGACGGCATGACCGGGACGGAGATCCAGGCGATAGCGCTGGCTGGTCATAGCCAGGGCCAGGGCCAGTTCGGTGCGGGCGAAGCCCGCCCCCGGGCAGCCCCGCGGTCCGGCGCCGAAGGGGAGGTGGCAGCGCTTGTGGCGTGGGGTCAGGGGCGTCAAGAAGCGCTCCGGCTGGAAGGCGTCGGGGTCCTTCCAGAAGCGGTGATGTCGCTGCAGCAGCCAGGGCGAGATCAGGAGCAGGCTCCCCGGTGGCACCCGCCGGCCGGCGATCTCGTCGGGGACCACCGCCTCGCGGGTGAACTGGTAGATCGGCGGGTAGAGGCGCAGGGCCTCTTCGACCACTGCCCGGGTGTAGGGAAGGGCGGCCAGGTCTTCGAGACCCGGCGTGCGGCCGGCGAGCACCCGATCCACCTCCTCCTCCAGCCGTCGGCGGGCGGAGGGGCAGAGGGAGAGGAGATAGAAGGACCAGCAGAGGGCGTTCGCCGTGGTCTCGTGGCCCGCGAGCAGGGCCAACATGAACTCGTCGCGCACCCGCCGGGGCGCCGCTTCGGCACCACCCAGCTCCCGTGCACCCGTCAAGAGGTTCACGAAATCCCCGCGCGGTGCCTCGCCTCGGCGGTGGACCTCAAGGATGGCATCCACGACTTTTTCGAGGGCCCGCACCGCCCCCTGGGCGACGCCCTGACCCGGGCGCGGGAACCAGTCGGGCAGCCCGAGCAGCCCCAGCACGTCCAGCCGCCCCAGGCTGTCCTGATACTGGACGAAAGCGTGGAAGATGCGGTCCGCGTGGGGGCCCAGGGGGAAGGAGAACAGGGCTCGGCTCACCACCTCCGCCGCCAGCCGGGTGGCCTCGAGGGTCATCTCGATCTCCCCGTCCGCGGCCTCGCCCCAGCGATCCAGGACCTCGGCGATGGTCGCCACCATCACCTCGGCGTATCGCGCGAGCCGTACCCGGCTGATCAGCACCGGGGCGATCAGCCGGCGCTGGCGCCGCCACAGCTCCCCCTCGCTGACCAGGAGGGACTCCCCGAGCAGGGGGCAGAGGGCGCGGCGGGTGTCGCGACTCTTGGTGTAGCGCTCCGCGTGCTCGACCAGGACCTGACGGGCGGCGGAGGGACTGTTGATGACGAACAGCTCGCGGCCCGGCAGCCGTCGCTGCATCAGGGTCTCCACATAGGCGCCCTGGTGCCAGAGCGATAGCGCGTTGTCCCCCCCCGCCGAGAACCAGCCGAGCGCGCTCAGGGGTCGCGCCGGTCGGGGTGGATAGGCGGGCAGGGGGCAGGTCAAGGCGAGGGGTCGCGGCGTCGAAGTCGGGGCGGCCATTATGGATAATCCCTCCCCTTCAAGCCATCGAAACGGCCAGGCCCTTGACCGCACCCCGCCCCAGCCCCCCCGCCTTGAGTCGGTGGGATCGCCTGCTCATCGGCCTCCTCGGCGGGGTGGGCAGGCTGCTGCTCGCGACCCTGCGGCTCCACATGGTCAATCCGGAGGAGTTCACCCGCTATCGGGACCAGCACCAGCCCCTCATCGTGGTGACCTGGCACTCCCGTCTCCTGCTCGCCATACTGCCGGCCCGGGTGTTCGGTGTGACCAGCCTCGCGAGCCCCACCCGGGACGGGCAGATCGGCGCCCGGGTAGCCCAGTACCTGGGCGTGGCGTCGGTGACGGGGGATGCCCGCTACCGGGGCACCGCCGCCCTGCGCCAGCTCGCGAGGCTGCTGCGGGAGGGCCAGGAACTGGGCCTGTTCCCCGATGGGCCCTCGGGTCCCGCCCGCCGGATGAAGCTCGGTCCCCTGATACTGGCCCGCCAGGTGGGGTGTCCGATCCTCCCCATCGGGCTCGATGCGGCCTGGAAGGTGCGGCTGCAAAGCGGATGGGATGAGTTCCTGCTTCCCCTGCCCTTCTCGCGGGTGGTGGCCATTGCCGCCCAGGCCGTGTGGGTACCCAGGGATGCGGCCCCCGATGACCTCGAACGGCTCGCTCGCACCCTGGAAGAGGGCATTGATGGGCTCAACCGGCGTGCCGGGGAGCTGTGCCGGTGAGGCTGCTTTGCTTCCCTCTACCCTGGTCCGCTAACCAAGACGCTGGGCGTGCCGGGGAGCACCCCTGGTTAGAAGCGGATCCCCTCCGGAGATACTGATTGCAGTTTGCTGGTTTTGGTGTATTTTTCGTAGAAGTCAACAACGGGGGACAAAAACATGGGCGTTAACAAGGTCCGGCAGGTGGCGGTGACCCTTACGGCGGCGGCCAGCCTGGTGTGGTATTGGGGGGCTGAGGGCCAGCAGACGCTTCCTGAGAATTGTGGCGATCTGGGACCCGGTTGGCAGACCATGGAGGTATCGGGTAAGACCTCAGCCCCGTATACAGCGGATGTGTCCTGCTCGCCCATTATCGCTGCCGGCTCGCCCATTATCACTGCCGATGTTTGCCAGGAAGAGGGCAGCATCTTCATCTGCTTCAATCCGGCCCAGAACTGCTATCTAGCGGTTGCCGGCGCTCCTTTCTCTTCTTTGATTCCGTTCAAAGCGAACCCTTCAGGAGGCGGTCTGGCGATTGCTTCAGCGACGGAGTGCGCAGGCGAATCTGCACAAAACAGCAGGAGTTTCGACGTGGTGCTGTCCTCCACGGTGCCCTTGAGCGGCTGCCTGAACCGGCTGACCGTCAAAGAGGGCGCACTCGGTGGCGGACGGCTCCTCCAAGATGAACAAGGGCCAGCGGTGCTGATCGAGTCGAGTCCGCCAGTACTGGTGGATGAATTCGTCGGTGACAATTCGCTCCATATTCCAGGCTTCCACCAGGGTATTTCGTTCAAGATACACGTCCCCATGGTGGACAGCATGGGCGGCATGGGCGGCATGGGCGGCATGGGCGGCATGGGCGGCGCTATCACGGTAAGGAATGCATCGACGGGTCAACTGATCGGCGGGGGCTCCGTCAACAACGCATGCGGGGCCCGCTTGGCGGGGGGACCCGGTCCTCGGCCCATCCCCATCCCCACCCTCCCGCAGTATGGCATGCTGCTGCTGACCTTCGGGCTGCTACTCGCCGCTGTGCGTATTACCCGCCGGCACGTGTCCGCTTAGGGGGTGCTCCGCCGGGCTCGCCGGCCCTATTGACGGGGCCGGTCGAGCCGAAACGCAAACCAGAGAAGCACACTCTGGAGGGTCGGCACGACCAGGGCCTCCAGGAGCGTTGCCTTGCGTAGATCGATCCAGCCGAACACTGCCAGGTTGAAGGCGTTTTTCGCCAGTGCGTAGACCACCAGCATGAACAGCCAGAGCCAGACAAAGCGCACCCAGCCGCGCGGACTCGCCATGGTTCTCACCTCATTGTCGGTAAGCGAGGAGCCATTGTATGCCGATCACCCGTATCGGCAGCCATATTCCGAAGATCCCGCCTTGGCGACAAGGCACAGCCGGGATTGGATCACTGCCCGCTCTGTCTTGGCGCACCCAGGTCCGGACAGAGGCGGCGCGGGTCGCCCTTTAGGCCCCGAACAAGCGCTCCCAGATCGTATCCACCCTGGCCTTGACCGCCGGGTCCATGGAGATGGGGCGGCCCCATTCGCGGTTGGTCTCGCCCTTCCACTTGTGGGTGGCATCGAAGCCGATCTTGGACCCCAGCCCCGAGACCGGGGAGGCGAAGTCCAGGTAGTCGATGGGGGTGTTTTCCACCACTACTGTATCGCGGGCCGGGTCCATACGGGTGGTCATGGCCCAAATCACGTCCTTCCAGTCCCGGGCGTCGATGTCGTCGTCCACCACCACCACGAACTTGGTGTACATGAATTGGCGTAGGAAGGACCAGACCCCCAGCATCACCCGCTTGGCATGCCCGGGGTACTGCTTCTTCAGGCTCACGATCGCGAGCCGGTAGGAGCAACCCTCGGGGGGGAGGTAAAAGTCCTGGATCTCCGGGAACTGCTTCTGCAGGATGGGCACGAAGACCTCGTTGAGCGCCACACCAAGCACCGCAGGCTCGTCCGGGGGCCGCCCCGTATAGGTGGAGTGGTAGATGGGGTCGGGGCGGTGGGTGAGGCGCTCGATCCTGAAGACCGGGAAGCGGTCCACCTCGTTGTAGTAGCCGGTATGGTCGCCAAAGGGGCCCTCGGCGGCCGTGTCGCCCGGATGGATGTGGCCCTCCAGGACGAATTCGGCGGAGGCCGGCACCTGGAGATCCGACCCCAGGCAGCGGGTCACCTCGGTGCGGCTGCCCCGTAGCAGCCCGGCGAAGGCGTACTCGGAGAGGCTATCCGGCACCGGGGTGACGGCGGCCAGGATGGTGGCGGGGTCGGCCCCCAGGGCCACCGCCACCGGGAAGGGCTCCCCGGGGTGCCGCTGGGTCCAGTCCCGGAAGTCCAGCGCCCCGCCCCGGTGGGCCAGCCAGCGCATGATCACCCGGTTGGGGCCGAGCACCTGCATGCGGTAGATCCCGAGGTTCTGGCGCGGCTTCTCGGGGCCGCGGGTCACCACCAGGCCCCAGGTGATGAGCGGCCCCGCATCTCCCGGCCAGCAGGTCTGGATGGGTAGCTGGGAGAGGTCCACCGCATCCCCCTCCAGGACCTTGGCCTGACAGGGTGCCCCCCGCACGCCCTTGGGGGCCATCTCCAGCACCCGCTTGAAGATCGGCAGCTTTTGCCAGGCGTCCTTCATCCCCCGGGGTGGCTCGGGCTCCTTGAGGAAGGCCAGCAGCCGCCCCACCTGCCGCAGGGCCGCCACCGACTCCTCGCCCATCCCTAGGGCCACCCGGGTGGGGGTGCCGAAGAGGTTCCCGAGCAAGGGGAAACGGGAGCCCTTGACCCGCTCGAACAGCAGCGCCGGCCCCCCGGCACGCAGGGTGCGGTCGCAGATCTCGGTGATCTCCAGGTAGGGGTCCACCTCGATCCCCACCCGCTTCAGCTCGCCGCGGGCCTCGAGCTGGGCGATGAAGTCGCGGAGATCCCGGTACTGCATGGCGATTGGGGCCGCGCTCGGCTCAGGCGGCGATGCCGTTGTGGCGCAGCAGGGCGTCGATACGGGGCTCCCTCCCGCGGAAGGCTACGAACAGCTCCATGGCCTCCGCCGAGCCCCCCTTCTCCAGGATCTGCTCGCGGAAGGCGCGTCCGGTGGCCCGATCGAAGATGCCCCGCTCCTCGAAGAGCGAGAAGGCGTCCGCCGAGAGCACCTCCGCCCATTTGTAGCTGTAGTAGCCCGCGGCATAGCCCCCGGCGAAGATGTGAGAGAAGCCGTGGGCGAAGCGGTTGAAGGCCGGGGGCCGCACCACCGAGACCGCCTCCCGCACCTCCGCGAGGGTCTCGTAGATGCGCGCGCCCCGCTCCGGGTCGTATTCCCGGTGGATGCGGAAGTCGAAGAGCGAGAACTCCAACTGGCGCACCATCTGCATGGCGGACTGGAAGTTGCGTGCCGCCAGCATACGCTCGTAGAGGGCACCTGGCAGTGGCTCGCCACTCTCCCAGTGACCGGCGATGAGCCCCAGGGCCTCGCGTTCCCAGCACCAGTTCTCAAGGAACTGGCTCGGTAGCTCCACCGCGTCCCAGGGGACGCCGTTGACGCCGGCCACCGGCGGGTAGTCGATGCGGGTGAGCAGGTGATGGAGCCCGTGGCCGAACTCGTGGAACAGGGTCTGCACCTCGTCGTGGGTGAAGAGGGCGGGGCGCTCCCCGACCGGGGGGGAGAAGTTGCACACCAGGTAGGCGGTGGGGAGCTGGCGACACCGGGCGGTGACCAGGCGGCTGGTGCACTCGTCCATCCAGGCCCCGCCGCGCTTCTTGGGCCGGGCGTAGAGGTCCAGGTAGAACTGGCCGATGCGCTCCCCCGCGCCATCGCGGACCTCGAAAAAGCGCACCGTCGGGTGCCAGACCTCGACCGCCTGGACCTCCTGGATGCGAATGTCGAACAGGCGCTCCGCCACCGCGAACAGCCCCGGCACCACCCGGGTCTCCGGGAAGTAGGGCCGCAGCTCCTCCTGGGAGATCTGATAGCGCCGCTGGCGTAGCTTCTCCGCGTAGTAGGGGATGTCCCAGGCCTCCAGCGCCTCCGCCCCCTGGTCGATGCTGGCGAAGGTCCTGAGCTCGGCGAGCTCCTCTCGCGCCTGGGGCAGGGAGCGGGCGCCGAGATCGCTGAGGAAGCCCAGCACCTGCTCGGGGTGGCGGGCCATCTTGGTGGCCAGGGAGCGCTCGGAGAAATCGGGAAAGCCCAAGAGCCCCGCCAGCTCGTGGCGCAGGGCCAGGGTGCGCTCCATCACCTCCCCGTTGTCCCAGTGGCCGGCGTCGGGGCCCTGGTCAGAGGCGCGGGTCGAGTAGGCGCTGTAGAGCTCGCGCCGCAACTCCCGGTCGTCCGCGTAGGTCAGGACCGGCTGGTAGGAGGGGAAGTCCAGGGTCAGCACCCAGCCCTCCTCGCCCCGCTGCTCGGCGGTCTGGCGGGCGAGCGCGCGGGCCGTCTCGGGGAGCCCAGCGAGCGCCGCCTCGTCGGTGATGCGCTTGCTCCAGGCGTTGGTGGCGTCCAGCAGGTTTTCCTCGAAGCGGCTGGCGAGCTGGGAGAGCTCCTGGCTGATGGCCTTGAAGCGTTCCTTCTTCTCGTGGGGGAGATCCACGCCCGCCAGGTGGAAGTCCCGCAGGGCGTTGTCCAGGAGCTTGCGCCGGGCGGGGGTGAAGGCCGCCCCGCTCTCCGCCACCGCCCGATATTTCCGATACAGGGCCTCGTTGTGACCCATCTCGGTGGCGTAGTCGCTCAGCAGCGGCAGACAGGCGTTGTAGGCCTCCCGCAGGGCGTCGCTGTTCATCACCGCGTTGAGGTGGCTGACCGGCGACCAGGCGCGGCTCAGGCGGTCGTCGATCTCCTCCAGGGGCTCGACGAAGTCGGACCAGGTGGCGGGCACCCCATCGGCGGTCAGCTCCGCCACCCGGGCGCGGTTCTCCGCCAGGATCTGGGTGATGGCCGGGACCACCTGGTCAGGCTGGATCTGGGAGAAGGGGGGCAGCCCCTCGATCTCAAGCAGCGGATTGGTCATAGAAGAAGATGCGCTCACCGGTCTCGTTCCTGGGGAACGAAGGTGGGGGCGGTCAGTCGGGTATGAAACCTGTGTCGCGCAGATGCACCTGACCCTTGAGGGCGAAGATCATCTCGGTGGGCGGACGGGGCTTGTAGTGGCTGGGCTGGCAGAGGTAGTAGCGCTGCAGCTCCCGCTGGGCCACGTCCGCATCGCTGGGGCCGATCCGCTGCCAGTCCGATCCGGATACCGCCTTGAAACCCCCCCGCACCCCATAGGCATAGACCTTGTACTGGGGACTATCGCAGCGCACCCCCTCCACGGCCACGTTCTCCGAGCCGGTCTGGGAGCGGATCACCAGGGTGTAGCGCACCACCTGGTCGGTCCCGATGCGCAGGTTCGCGCTGTCGATGAAGTAGCGGAATCGGCTGCTGGGGGCATCGAGGCGCAGCTCGATCAGGTCCGCCTCCTGGGGGTAGGGCGGCAGCTCGAAACCGCGCTCCTTCCAGTACTCGGGCTCCACGACGCCCTCGCGCTCGGTGCTGGGCTCGTCGATGAAGGGGCGATTCTTCTTGATGTCCTGGGCGCCGAGGAGGGCGGTGGGCAGCAGGACGAGGAAAAAGGGAATCCAGGCTAGAAACATGGGGTGCAACCCGGTCGAGAGGGGGGGAACCGGCCGAAGCTTAGCAAAAAAGCTCTCGAAAGGTTTGTTGGCCCGGGCTCGGCTGCGCTTGGGGTCTCGGAACGGTGCGACCAAGTCCTCGGCCACCCGAATCCCCAAGACCGCTCCTCACCGCAAGAAGAACCGGCTGGACAGCACATAGGTGGCCGCCGCCCCGGCGGCGAGGAACAGCGCCGCGGCGATGCCGGCATAGAGCCGATGTCGCCGGGCCAGATCGGGCTGGGGCAGGCTTGAGAGAAGGAAGGGACGGCGGCGGTCGGGACCCCGGCGCAGGCTATGGCGGACCCGCACCGCAAGCTCCCGCGCGTATTCCTGCTCGATCTCCGCGGATGCCATTTGCCGGACCCCTTCCCACTCCTCAAGGTCGATCTCGCCGTCGCGGTTGGCGTCGAAGCGGGCCAACAAGGCCGCGCGGTCCCGTTTCCAGCCGCTCAGCCGCTCCCGGAGCAGCGCCTGGCACTCCTCGGCCTGCTCCCGCTCGTCGAGGGTGTGGAAATGCCCGATGGCATAGAGGTGGTCCCCGGCGTAGAAACGCTCCTCGCTGTAGCGGTAGGAGGCGCTCAGGTCCGCCTGGGCGTGGATGGCCACTGCCCGCACCCAGGCGGTGCGGGGATCCGGGGGGATGCGCGGGGGATCGGTGACCACCGGCACCGCGTCCTCGCCGTACCAGAGGCTGCGGTCGCTGGGGGTCACCTCGGCGCCGCGGGGGTACACCAGGCAGCAGTCCGTGCCGTCGTCGAGCAGGAAGGGCTCCTCGCTGGTGCCCTGAGCCTCGGTGGTCCACTCCTTGCCGCGGCGCCGCTCCACCTTGAAGTGATACCAGCAGCAGGGGCTGTGGGTGAGGGGGGCGCTCAGGGGCTCGCCGTTGAAGTCCACCTTCCCCACCAGCTCCACATGGCCCTGGGGGGCCGAGCGGATGCGGGCGGTGGGGGTGTCCTCGATCAGCCGGGCGCGCCCGAGGTTGCGGAAGGCGAAGAAGAAGGCCCCGCCGGCAACCAGCAGCGCCATCAGGGTCAGGGACCAGAAATCCGCGGCATCGAGAAGCTGGGCCGCCATCGAAGGAGGCCCCGGGGGTATCAGCCGAACAGGGCCTTGAGGTTTACGTCGCGCTTCTCTTCCTCGCTGAACTCCAGGAGCGTGGCGGCGCGGAAACCGAAGTAGCGGGCTACCAGGACATCGGGAAACTGCTCGATCCGCACGTTGTTGTTGTTCACCGCCTCGTTGTAGAGCTCGCGGCGGTCGGCGATGCCCTCTTCTAGGCCCGAGATGCGCGTCTGCAGATGCTGGAAACTCTGGTTAGCCTTGAGGTCCGGGTAGGCCTCCGCCAGGGCGAACAACTGCCCCAGTCCCTGGCGCAGTGCCCCCTCTGCCGGCCCCAGGGCCGCCACGTCGCCCCGCTCGCTGGCGCCGAACACGGCCGAGCGGGCGCGCATCACCGCCTCCAGGGTGGATAGCTCGTAGCCCATGTACTGCTTGCAGGTCTCCACCAACTTGGGCAGCTCGTCGTGGCGCTGCTTGAGGAGGACGTCGATATTGGCCCAGGCCTTGGACACCCCGTGCTTGAGGTTGACGAGCTGGTTGTAGATGACCACCCCGTAGACGAGGCCGAGGGCGAGGGTGCCGAGCACCAGGAACAGGAAGATCTCCATGAATCGCTCCGTGAGTGAGCCGACGAGGGGGCAGTATAGCAACCACCCCCAGTGTGGGGGTTGGTCGCCGGACCGGCCTGACGCAGAATGGGCGCCAGCGGGCGCTGGGCCTGGCAGTCGATTGGGGGAGTGAACGATGGCCAATATCAGGGTATTTGAGGGCATCAGCCCGCGCATCGCCGCGGACGCCTGGGTGGACGAGAGCGCGCTGTTGATCGGCGACGTGGAGATCGGCCCCCGCTCCTCGGTCTGGCCCCTGGCGGTGCTGCGCGGTGACATCCACCGGGTGTGGATCGGCAGCGACACCAACATCCAGGACGGCTCTATCCTGCACGTCTCCCACGACAGCCGCTTCGTCCCCGGCGGCCATCCCCTGGTGCTCCACGACCACGTCACGGTGGGCCACCAGGTGGTGCTGCACGGCTGCGAGATCCACCACCACTGCCTGATCGGCATCGGGGCGCGGGTGCTCGATGGGGTGGTGATCGAGCCCTTCAGCCTGGTGGGGGCCGGCGCCCTGGTGCCCCCCGGCAAGCTCTTGGAGGGCGGCTACCTCTGGGTGGGCTCCCCGGCACGGCGGGCCCGTGCCCTCACGGATCAGGAGCGCGAGTACCTGGTGTACACCGCCGAGCACTACGCGCGCCTGGCCCAGCGGCACCGCGACGCCCAGCCCTGAGCCCAGCCTGCCCCCGGGGACCAGTGCCGACGCTGGTCGGCTGGGCCCGCGGGCCGTTTGACTTCTGACCCCCGCGCGGTTAATTTGCGCCGTTCACGATCTGAACGCAGCTAGCCTGCGCAAGCCATGAACGATTGGTACGCGGTTTTCACCAAACCGCGCAAGGAAAGGGTAGCCTGCGAGAACCTGGAGCGGCAGGGCTTCACCGCCTACCTGCCTCGGATTCGCCAGCCCAGGTACCGGCGGGGCCACTGGATGGAGGTGGTGGAGCCGCTGTTCCCGCGCTACCTCTTCGTCCAGCTCAGGCTGGGGTTCGACGACGTCTCCCCGATCCGCTCCACCCTCGGCGTCACCGGGCTGGTGCGTTTCGGTTTGGAGCCGGCCCTGGTCCCTCAGGGGCTGGTCGAGGCCCTGAGGGTGAAGGAAGATGCCGCCTTGGGCCTTCACCTGCCGGAGCAGGCCCTGTTCCGGCGGGGTGACCCGGTGACCATCGTCTCGGGTCCCTTCGCTGGCGTCCAGGCCATCTTCGAGGCCCCCAGTGGGGAGGGGCGGGTGATCCTGCTGCTGGATCTCCTGGGTCGTGCCAATCGGGTGCGCCTAGCCACCGACCAGATCGTCCGCGCCGCCGCCTAGGCGGTCGAGCGCATCCCCATCGCCCCCATGCGAGGTGCCCCCGGTACCTTGCAGGGCGGTAGCCTACCTGAAGCCCTGTCACCGTCCCCTGGAACCCGTCGCCCCTAGGAGAGCACCCCTATGACGGAAGAGCTCAACTACCGGCTGCTCAAGCTGCTGGAACACAACCCCGACCTCTCCCAGCGCGATCTGTCGCGGGAGCTCGGCGTGAGCCTGGGCAAGGTGAACTACTGTCTGCAGGGCCTGGTGGAGAAGGGCTGGGTGAAGGTGCAGAACTTCAAGAACAGCCGCAACAAGCTCGCCTACGCCTATCTCCTGACCCCCCGCGGCATCGAGGAGAAGGCGCGGGTCACCCTGCGCTTCCTGCAGCGCAAGCTCGCCGAGCACGAGCACATCCAGCGGGAGATCGCCGAGCTCCGCCGCGAGGTGGAGCGGGGCCGCGGTGCGGACAAGGGGCAGATCTCGCTCGGGTGACAGACTCCGGTGACTGAGGCGGAGCAGTGGTTGGACCTGGCGGTGGAGCGGCTGCGCGGCGCCCTCGACCCCGAGCTGGTGGTCCTCTTCGGCTCCCGGGCGCGGGGCACCGCCACGCGCCGCTCCGATCTGGACCTCCTGGTGGTTTGGGAGACCGACCAGCCCCCGATGGATCGCATCGGATACCGCTTGGGTCTGCTCTCCGACAGTCCCTGGCCCGTCGAGGTGCTGGCTTACACGCCGAGCGAGCTCGAGCGGGTGCGCGATCGGCCTTTCTTGCGGGGCGTGCTCCAAGAGGGGAGGGTGCTCTATGAGCGTCGAGCGGCTTAGGCAAGAGTCGCTCCGCTGGCTGCGCCAGGCCCAGGACGATCCAGAAGTATGCCCAGGCGGCCTTTCTTGCCCAGCAGGCGGGCGCGAAGGCCCTCAAGGCCTTCTGGATCCGCCGCGACCTGGATGCCTGGGGACACTCCCTGGCGCGCCTGATCAACGACCTCCCGCCCGCGGAGCGCTCGCTCCTGGACGGGCTGTTGGATATCGCCCTGGCTCTGGACAAGCTTTACATCCCCACCCGCTATCCCGACGCCCTGGCGGAGCTGACCCCCGCCGAGGCCTATACCCGGGCCGAGGCGGCCACCGCCACCGATCATGCCGGGCAGGTGATCGAGAGGGTGAGGCAGCTTTTCGGCGACGAGAAGGCGCCCGCCTAGCCGCCCGGTCGTCCGTCCGAACCCGGTTGCACTGACCCTTTTCCACCCATGTGCGGCATCGCCGGCATCTTCGCCTACGGGGCCAAGTCCCCCCCGGTGGACCGCGCGGAGCTCCGGCGCATCCGCGACCAGATGGTCCCCCGCGGCCCGGATGGCCAGGGGGAGTGGTATAGCGCGGATGGTCGTCTGGGGCTCGGGCATCGGCGCCTCTCCATCATTGACCTCTCCGAGCGTGCCGCCCAGCCCATGGTGAGCGCGGACGGCCGGAAGGTCATCAGCTTCAACGGGGAGATCTACAACTTCCGGGCGCTGCGGGCGCGGCTCCAGGCGCGCGGCCGGGTGTTTCGCTCCGACTCCGACACCGAGGTCCTGCTCCAACTCTACGAGGAGAAGGGCGAGGCCATGCTCGCGGAGCTGCGCGGCATGTTCGCCTTCGCCCTGTGGGACGGCGCGCGCGGGGGCTTGCTGCTGGCCCGCGACCCCTACGGCATCAAGCCCCTCTACCTGGCGGACGACGGGGGTACCCTGCGCTTCGCCTCCCAGGTCAAGGCCTTGCAGGCGGGCGGCGCCCTGTCGGCGGAGCGCGACCCCGCGGCGGAGGCCGGCTTCTACCTCTTCGGCAGTGTCCCCGAGCCCTTCACCATCCTCCGGGCGGTGCGGGCCCTGGCGGCGGGGACCGCCCTCTGGGTGGAACACAGGGGCCGCGGGACCCCCCGGAGGTACTTCTCCATCGCCCAGGTGTGGCGGGAGGCGGCCCAGCAGGCGCAGTCCGGCCCCGGGGATGACACCGCCGAGCAGATCCGCGCCGCTCTGGCGGATTCGGTGCGGCACCATCAGGTGGCGGACGTCCCCGTGGGGGCCTTTCTCTCCGCCGGCATCGATTCCAGTGCCCTGGTGGGGCTGATGACGGAAGGGGATGCTGGGAGCAGGGCCGATGGCGCCGCGGGGGCGGCCCTGCACACCCTCACCCTGGCCTTCGCCGAGTTTCGCGGCACGCCCCAGGACGAGGCCCCCCTCGCCGAGGGGGTGGCGCGTCACTACGGCACCGCCCACCGCACCCGGCTGGTGGCTGAGCAGGAGTTCCGCACCGACCTTCCCCGGATCCTCGCCGCCATGGACCAGCCGAGCATCGACGGGGTCAACACCTGGTTCGTCGCCAAGGCCGCGCGGGAGCAGGGGCTCAAGGTGGCGGTATCCGGTCTCGGCGGGGACGAGCTCTTCGGCGGCTATCCCTCCTTTCGGGACATCCCCCGCTGGGTGCGCTGGCTCAAGGGGCCCGCTCGCCTCCCCGGTGCCGGGCAGGCCTTCCGCCTCGCCTGCGAGGCCCTCAGCCGCCTCTGCGGAAAGGGACCCGGGGATCTCGGGGGCGGGCCCGGGCACCGGGCTCTGCCTTTCTGCCGCATCAGCCCCAAGGCCGCGGGTCTGCTCCAGTACGGCGGCACCTACCCCGGTGCCTACCTGCTGCGCCGGGGGCTGTTTCTGCCCTGGGAGCTCCCGGCGATCCTGGGCGCGGAACGGGCGCGGGAGGGGCTCGCCGGGCTCGATCCCCTAGGCCTGATCGAAGCGGCCATGACCCCAGACCCCCGGACCCCCTTCGGTCGGGTGGCCAGCCTGGAGGCCAGCCTCTACATGCGCAACCAGCTCCTGCGCGACGCCGATTGGGCTGGCATGGCCCATTCCCTGGAGATCCGCGTCCCACTGGTGGACGCCGTCCTGCTGCGGCAACTGGCCCCACTGCAGCTCGCCCGCCCCGCTGCCAAGGCGGCCCTGGCTGCAGCCCCTCGGCGGCCGCTACCCGCCGAGATCCGCGATCGGCCCAAGACCGGCTTCGGCGTGCCCTACGGGGCCTGGGTGATGCGCGTCGAGCCTTTGGACGGCTGGCGCCGCCTGCCCCTGCTGCGGCGATCCGGTTGCCACTGGTCACGGCGTCTGGCCTTCGCGCTGGGTACCGCTTGAGGTGCGGGTTGCGGCCGTGGTCAGCGAGGCCTTCGGCGGTCACGGCGGGATCGCCTGCTTCAATCGCGACCTCCTCACCGCCCTGTGCGAGCTGCCCCAGTGTCGCGGCGTCACCGCCATTCCGCGCCTGCTGCGGGCGGAGCCGGGTCCCCTGCCCGAGGGGCTCGAATTTCGCGCGGGGGCCGCGAGGGGTGCCGCGGCCTACCTGCGGGAGTGGCTAAGCCTGCTGGGTGACCCGCGGGGCTACGACTTGGTGATCTGCGGCCACATCAACCTGCTGCCCTTGGCGGAGCCGGTGCGCCGTCGCTTCGGCGCGCCCCTGGTGCTCTTCATCTACGGCATCGATGCCTGGCGCCCCACCGGGCGCGCACTCACGGACTGGCTCGCGAAGCGGGTCGATGGGCTGGTTTCCATCAGCGAGCTGACCCTCGGGCGCTTTCGGCGCTGGGCGGGTGATCGCGCGGATTCGTTCCTGCTGCCCAACGCTATCCGCCCGGAGGACTATGGGCCCGGAGACAAGCCCGCCTACCTGGTGGAACGCTACCGACTCCGAGGGCGCAGGGTCCTGCTGACCCTCGGGCGGCTCTCGGCGGCGGAGCGCTACAAGGGTATCGATGAGGTGCTGGATCTGTTGCCGCGTCTCCGCGAGGCGGTCCCCGACCTGCACTACCTGGTGATTGGCGAGGGCGACGACCGCCCGCGCCTGGCGTCCAAGGCGCAAGGGCTCGGGGTGGGCCAGCGGGTGACTTTTGGGGGCGCGATCGCCGAAGCCGAGAAGGCGGATCACTACCGTCTGGCCGACGCCTTCGTGATGGCGGGGCGGGGCGAGGGTTTCGGCTTCGTCTTCCTGGAAGCCATGGCCTGTGGTGTGCCAGTGGTGGCGAGCATCCGCGACGGCAGCCGGGAGGCGGTGCGCGACGGCCAGTTGGGACTGCTGGCCGACCCGGATGATCCCGAGAGCCTCTACTGCGGCATCCTGAAGGCGCTGGGGCAGCCGCGTCGGGTCCCCCAAGGGCTGGACTACTTCGCCTATCCGCGCTTTCGGGAGCGCCTGGCCCAGGTGGTGACCGCCATCCGACCAGCAGGGGCGGAACAGGCATGAGAACGGCCCTCATCTGCGGGGTCTCCGGCCAGGACGGCGCCTACCTGGCGCGACTGCTCTTGGAGAAGGGCTACCGCGTGGTCGGCACCTCGCGCGATGCCCAGGCCTCCAGCTTCGGCAACCTCCAGCGGCTCGGGATTCGGGACCGGGTGGGGGTGGAGTCCATGGTGCTTACCGACTTTCGCAGCACCCTCCAGACCCTGGCCAAGGTCGAGCCCGACGAGATCTACAACCTGGCGGGCCAGAGCTCCGTGGGCCTGTCGTTTCAGCAGCCGGTGGAGACGCTCGAGAGCATCGCCACCGGCACCCTGAACCTGCTCGAAGCGGTGCGATTTCTGGGGCGGCTGATGCGGATCTACAACGCGGGCTCCAGCGAGTGCTTTGGTGATACGGGGGGAGCCCGAGCCAACGAGACCACGGCCTTCCATCCGCGGAGCCCCTACGCGGTCGCCAAGGCCACCGCCTACTGGGAAGTAGTCAATTATCGTGAGGCCTATGGGCTGTTCGCCTGTAGCGGCATCCTGTTCAATCACGAATCGCCGCTGCGTCCCGAGCGCTTTGTGACCCGCAAGATCGTGAGCGCCGCCTGCCGCATTGCCCGGGGCAGCGCCGAACGGCTGCGGCTCGGCAACTTGGCGGTCTACCGCGACTGGGGTTGGGCGCCCGAGTATGTGGAGGCCATGTGGCGGATGCTCCAGCAAGAGCGGGCGGAGGATTTCGTCATCGCCACCGGGGAGTCCCATTCGCTAGAGGCCTTCGTGGTGCGGGCATTCGCTGAGAACGGCCTCGCTTGGCGCGAGCACGTTGACCGGGATCCCGCCCTGTTACGACCCTCCGACATCGCCTACAACGCCGGCGACGCTTCCAAGGCGCGGGCGGTGCTGGGCTGGGAGGCCAAGCTCCGCATGTCCGAGGTGGCCAGCCTTATGGTGGCCGCCGAGCGGGAGCGCCTCGCCTAGCCTGGTACTGCCCACCGACCTGTCTTCATGAAGGTCTCGGGGCGACGGTGTTGCGCCCCAGTCAAAGAGAAGCCCTATGCAGACCCCCACTAACCCATCGCCGATGGCCGGGCCGCCTCGGTCTCATTGGCGGTGGAACCCTGCGTGAAGACCTCAGCCGCTGGTGGGCGAAGGTCCGCGGCCAGCCCGACCCCCTGCTGCGCATCGGTGAGGCCGACCACGGCAACCGCAAGGACGGCCAGCTTTGGGCCCTGCGCGACGTCAACCTGGAGGTCCGAGAGGGCGAGGTTCCCGGCAGCATCTGCCGCAACGGTGCCGGCAAGAGCACCTTGCTCAAGATCCTCTCCCGCATCACCGCCCCCACCTCCGGTCGGGTCAAGATCCGCGGCCGCGTGGGCAGCCTCCTGGAAGTGGGCCCCGGTTTCCACGGCAAGCTCACCGGCCGGGAGAACATCTACCTCAACGGCACCATCCTCGGGATGTCCAGGACTGAAGTGGACCGCAAGCTCGACGAGATCATCGACTTCGCCGAGATGGCCCGGTTCATGGACACCCCAGTCAAGCGCTACTCCTCGGGGATGACCGTGCGCCTCGCCTTCGCCGTTGCCGCACACTAGCAGCCTGTCGGACTTCACCCCTTTTCGAACGGGTAAAATACGGGCAGTC
>CAZFHV010000059.1:0-585 GCA_964519095.1 uncultured Chromatiaceae bacterium
CCTACAACCCTACCGCCACCCCCTTCCGATGGCGAAAGCGCGAGGTACGGGGGTCGCAGCTCCGCAATACTATCCCGAATCTACGCATGTAAGCACTAGATGGCCAAGAACCAGACCCTCAGGGCCAGCTTGGCCGCCTGAAACCGCGTCCCGGCGATCAACAAGGTGTGCTTATGGCCCCCGCACTGCAAGACCTTGCCCGATCCGATCCGCAGCACGTCGTGGCGGGTTTCCCCCGAAGTGCGGGCAGCGCAGACGCTCCAAGGCGACCTCGCGCTGCTCATCGCTCACAATCTGCTCAAGGAACTCCGGCAGGGACAAACCGGGCTGATACTGCACAGGATTCATGGGCATGGCGCAACTCCTCCAGGTTATGCAGAGCAAGGATGCGCCACCCACAGGCTCATTCTGTGAGCCCGGCTGGAGTTTCTTGCTAATCAAGAAGTGCCCTTGGATACCGCCGAGGTGGCGAGGCCGCCAGCAAAGGTGGCGAGCACCCGCTCGGCCCGCGCCGCGATCGCTGCCAGGTTGCGCTCGATCTCCGTCATGGAGATGGGCCCCTTACCCTTGCCCGCCGCCCAGTTC
>CAZFHV010000059.1:595-17035 GCA_964519095.1 uncultured Chromatiaceae bacterium
GCCCAGTTCACCCCCATGGCCAGACAGGCGTAATCGAGGTCCAGTTCCCGGCCGAGGGCCGTCTCGGGCATCCCGGTCATCCCCACCAGTTGGCAGCCGTCCCGCTCCAGGCGGCGTATCTCCGCAGCGGTCTCCAGCCGCGGCCCCTGGGTGGCGGCATAGGTCCCCTCCCCCACCAGCGCCTCCCCACAGGCCGCGCCAGCGGCAATCAGGGCCTGGCGGAGGGCCTCAGAGTAGGGGTAAGTGAAGTCCACGTGGGTGACGGCGATGCCTCCCCCGGCGTTTCCCTGGGTCTCCAGATGGGGATCCGCGTCCAGGTCCCGCTCAAAGAAGGTATGACGCCGCCCGAAGGTGTAATCGATGAGCTGATCGGGCACCGCCAGGGTACCCGGTGGGAATCCCGCCCCGATGCCCCCCACCGCCGCGAGCGCGATCACCTTGCGGCATCCTGCTGCCCTCAGGGCCCAGAGATTGGCGCGGTAGTTGATGCGATGGGGGGGGACGGTGTGACCCTGACCGTGACGGGGCAGGAAAACCACCGCGGCTCCGGCCAGGGTACCGAAGGCGAGGGGCGCCGAGGGCGCGCCGTAGGGGGTCTCCCGGGTCTCCTCCCTCGAGAGGGTCAGCTCCGGCATCCGGGCAAAGCCAGAGCCACCGATGATGGCGAAGGGCGCGCCCATGGCAGGACCCCAATCGGCTCAGAGGGCCCGCCGCGGGCTTGGGCCCCAGACCCAAAAGAAACGCCGACCGAGCCCGAGGGCCGGTCGGCTGGTTTGCGCTCTCGGCGCCCGTCTCGGATTCCCCAGGGCGAGGCGTCCGCTCAGTTGAGAGCCGACCTTAGCCAGCCGGCGCAAATAACCCGATTTCTTGGAGTTTCGGGAACAGGATCCGCTCTTCCCGGTCGATGCGGGCCAAGAGCATGTCGAACATCTCGTTGGTCTCGGCCACGAAGTCGGCGTTGAAGTTGAAGTCGCAGTTCTTGAGCCACTTCTTGGTGTACTCGTCGAAGGTCTTGCGCAGGGGCTTCTCGCCACTGATGAAGCCCCAGGCGATGGACTTCACCGCGGGGTTCTCGTGGATGAGGAGCGTGGGATAGAGACCCTTGTCCTCCTCCGCGAGGTGCTCCTTCACCTTCTCCGCCAGCTCGCACATCAGCTGATAGGCGGTCCTGGCGTTGGGCCGGATCTTGAGGTTGTCCACCGTCATTACGGTGCGGAGCTCATCGATCATCTCCTTGAGATCGACGTGGGTCGAGCGGTAATTTTCTAGCGTTTGCATCACCATCCTCCTAGCCGATTCGGGCAGTGCAGGCGCCCTCGGGGTGGCAGCCTGCGAGAACATCTTCGCGGCACGGGGGCGCTCCCCGAACGCTTTCTTCTATAGACCATGAAATGAGGCAAAAACCCAGGGAGTCAAAGTCCCGATAATTATATGCGGTTCTGGCCGCCCCCGAAGCGACCCCCCAGGGATCTGCGACGGGTCCAGGAGCCCAACGAAGCACCCCGGCGCCGACCAGGGCGGGCTAGAGATCGCGATCCGCGATGGCGTAGATCCCCGCTGCGTTGCGCAGGTAGCCCCGGTAGTCCAGGCCGTAGCCGAAGAGGTAGCGATCCGGCAGCCGGACCCCCACGAAGTCCGCCTGGATGCCCACCGACCGCGGGCGCAGCTTCTCCACCAGCACCGCGCTGTGCACGCTCGCCGCCCCGTCCTCCCAACAAGCCTCCGCGACGGCGGCGAGGGTCAGCCCCTCGTCGAGGATGTCGTCGAGGATCAGCACCGGCTGTTCGGCGATGGCCGCGCTGGGTCGGTGACGCCACTGGAGCGCTCCCCCGCGGGTGGCGTCGCGGTAGCGGGTGGCATGGACGTAGTCGAGCCGCAGGGGGAAGTCGAGCCGGGTGAGGAGCTGTCCGGCGATGACCAGGCCCCCGGTCATCACCGCGAGCACCAGCGGGTCCCGGCCAGCGAGAGTGGCGGTGATCTGGGCGGCGAGTCGGTCCAGTGCCCGCTCCACTCGCTCGGCGGGGACCAGGAGCTCCGCCCGCGAGCGTACCCCTTGGATGTCGGTCGTGGTGGGCACCGGGATGCCTGCTGGGGACGCGGCTGGCTAGGCCAGGAGGTCGCCGGATTCGCCGGGCTGGAGATCGGCCAGCTCGCGCACCGCCTGATGCCAGCGGGCATCGAGCCGCAGCCGCGGCAGGGGCTCCCCACCCCGGCCGTGCATCCGCACGTAGCGGAGATGGGCGGCGGGGTCGTCGTGATCCTCCAGGGCCGCCAGGATGGTCTCCGCTGCCGGCCGGTCGTTGCAGATCAGCACCAGGTCGCAGCCCGCCTCCAGGGCCGCCCGGGCCCGCGCCGGGTAGTCGCCGCCTGCATTGGCGGCGGCCATGCCGAGATCGTCGCTGAAGATCAGGCCCTGGAACTCGAGCTGCTGGCGCAGTACCCGTTTGAGCCAGAAGGGCGAGAAGCCCGCCGGCCGGCTGTCCACCTGGGGGTAGACCACATGGGCGGGCATGATCGCCTCCAGCCCGCTGCGGATCAGCCGCTCAAAGGGGACCAGGTCGCCCATCAGGATGTCCTGGAAGCGGCGGGGATCCACCGGGAGCTCGGTGTGGGAGTCGGCCACCACACTGCCATGTCCCGGAAAGTGCTTGCCAACCGCTGCCATGCCGGCGGCCTGGCAGCCCCGGATCCAGGCCCGGCCCAGGTCCGCCACCTCCTCGGGGCGCGCGGCGAAGGCCCGATCGCCGATCACGGTGCTGGGGGCGGCGCCCAGGTCCAGCACCGGCGCGAAGCTGAAGTCCACCCCCACGGCCCGCAGCTCCGCGGCCATGATCCAGCCGGCGAGCCCCGCGACCCGCCGCGCCCGCTCCCTATCCGCAGCGTAGAGGGTGCCGTAACAGGCGGCGGGGGGCAGGCGGGTGAATCCGTTCTGGAAGCGCTGCACCCGGCCCCCCTCCTGGTCCACGGCCACCAGCAGGTGGGGATCGCGCAGGGCGTGGATCTCTGCCACCAGGTCCTTGACCTGGGTGGGGTCCTCGAAGTTGCGGCGGAACAGGATCACCCCCCCCACGGCCGGGTGGCGGAGCAGCTCGCGCTCGGCGGGGCTGAGGGTCGTCCCCTCCAGATCGAGCATCACCGGACCTAGTCTCACGGAAGCCTCTCCTCGTTCGCCTCGGCGGGCCCTTTTACCACAAAGCGGGGCCGCGGGCCCAACGGCTGCAGGCGCACGTCGAGGCGGTCGCGCAGCCGGTCACCGAGCAGGTTGACCGAAAGCACCACCAGGAAGATCGCCAGCCCCGGCACCGCCGCGAGATGGGGGGCCACCAGGAGATAGCGGCTGCCGTCGCGGATCAGGCTGCCCCAGGAGGCGGCGGGGGGCTGTACCCCCAGGCCGAGAAAGGAGAGCCCCGCCTCCGCCACCACCGCCCCCGCAACCCCCAGGGTGGCCTCCACCACCAGGGGCGCCAGGGCCAGGGGCAGGAGGTGGCGGGTGAGGATGCGCCACCGCCCCACCCCCAGCACCCGGGCTGCCGCCACGTGATCCCGCTCCCGCAGCGACAGCACCTGGGCGCGCGCCAGCCGCGCATAGCCCACCCAGCCCACCGCCGAGAGGGCCAGGATCAGATTGTCCACCCCCGGCCCCATCACCCCGGCCAGGGCGATGGCGAGCAGGATGCCGGGGAAGGCCAGGAACAGGTCCACCAGGCGCACCAGCAGCAGGTCCAGCCAGCCCCCCGCATAGGCCGCCGCCCCGCCGAGCAGGCTCCCCATCAGGGCCGAGACCGTCACCACCCCCACGGCCACCTGGAGCGAGACCCGGGCCCCCGCCACCAGTCGATCCAGCACCGGCCGCCCCAGGTCGTCGTGGCCCAGCCAGGCCCCGGGGCCTGGCTGGGCGAGGATGGCGGAGAGATCGATCTGGTTGGGATGGATCGGCAACCAGGGGCCCAGCAGGGCCAGCGTGCACCAGAGTCCCAGCACCCCCAGGGGAAGCCACAGGCGCATCAGGGGTGCAGCCGGATGCGCGGATCCAACCAGGCGTAGGCCAGGTCCGTCAGCAGGTTGATCCCCACGTAGCCCAGGCTGATCAGAAGCACGCAGCCCTGCACCAGGGGGTAGTCCCGACCCTGGATCGCCTCCACCAACAGGCCGCCGAGACCGGGCCACGCGAACACTGTCTCGGTGATCACCGCCCCGCCCAGCAGGGCACCGAGCTGGAGCCCCAGCAGGGTCACCACCGGCAGGGCCGCGTTCGGGAGGGCGTGGCGGATCAGGGTGGCGCCGGTGGAGAGGCCCTTGGCGCGGGCGGTGCGCACCAGGTCCTCTCCCAGGACCTCCAGCAAGCTACTGCGCACCATCCGGGCCAACACGGCCGCCAGGGAGGTCCCCAGGGTCAGGGCCGGCAGGATCAGGCTGCCGGGGGCATCCCGGCCACTCACCGGCACCCAGCCCAGCCAGAGGGCGAACACCAGGATCAGCATGGGACCGAGCCAGAAGTTGGGCACCGAAAGGCCGAGCAGGGAGAAGAGCATGGCGCCCGTGTCGGCCGGCCCGCCGTGGTAGCGGGCCGCGATCAGCCCCAGGGGAAGGGCGATGAGGATGGCGAGGAGCAGCGCCGCCAGGGCCAGCTCCCCGGTGGCGGGGAGGCGTTCCGCCAGCAGCCCCGTCACCGGCCGATGGAAATGGAGCGATTGGCCCAGATCCAGGTGCGCCAGCCCCCAGGCGAAGCGGCCGAACTGCACCGCCAGGGGCTGGTCGAGCCCCAGGGCGGCCCGCAGGGCGGTGCGATCCGCCGGGGAGGCGCTCTCCCCCAGCATCAGCTCCACCGGGTCGCCCGGGACCAGGTGGATCAGCAGGAACACCAGGGTGCAGACGCCGATCACCACCCCCAGGGCGCTGGTGAGACGGCTCAGCAGGAAGCGGGCCACCCCTCAGAGGCCCTCGCGGATCTCCACCAGGGTCCCCGCCCCTACCCGCTCGAACAGCCACAGCAGGTCTCGGTTGCGCATGCGGATGCAGCCGTGGGAACAGGCCACCCCCAGGGGAGCCCCGTCCGGGCAGCCGTGGATGTAGATATAGCGGCGCAGCGTATCCACCCGGCCGCCCCGGTTGCGCCCCGGCTCCAGCCCGGTGAGCCAAAGGATGCGGGTGAGGATCCAGTCCCGCTCCGGGTACTGCTCCGCGAGCTCCGGTGAGAAGACCTCGCCGGTGGGCCGGCGGCCCAGGAACACCGTGTTCTCGGGACACCCCGCCCCGATGGCGATGCGGATGCGGTGGCGCCCCCGGGGGGTGCAGCCGCTCCCCCGCTCCTCCCCGGCCCCCCGCAGGCCCGTGGAGACGGCGAACCGGACCTTGGGGACCGCACCGGCCATGAGCTGGAGCCGCTGGCGGCTCAGGTCCACCAGCAGCCACTCAGTGAGCTCGGGCACGGTCTCCCCCTTCGCCGGGGGTGCGCCGCACCCACTGGAGTCCGTCGTAGTTGCCGTCGGCGGACAGCCGGTAGCCGCTCACCTCCGCCCGGTGGGCCAGCCGCTGGTCCTCGTACCAGAGAGGCACATAGGGCAGGTCCTCCAGCAACAGGCGCTGCAGGGCCTGGTAGTGGGGTACCTGGGCTGCCAGCTCCTCCAGGGCGGCGATATCCTCCAGCTCCCCGTCCACGCGCTCGCTACGGTAGCGGCCCCGGTTCACCCCGTCGGGGGGTACCGACTGGCTATGGAAGGCGTAGCGGAAGATGTCCGGGGTCTTCACCGCCACCCAGGAGAGGCTCACCATTTGGAAGCTACCCGACTTCACATCATCATAAAAGGTGCCCCAGTCGTAGCTCTGCACCCGCACCTCGATCCCCACCGCCGCGAGCTGGGCCTGGATCAGGGTGGCCAGGCGCACCCGGAAGGGGTCGTTGGAGGTCTTGTAGACCAGCCGCAGCGGGTGGGCTGCATCGTAGCCCGCCTCCGCCAGCAGGACCCGTGCCCGGTCGGGGTCGTGGACATAGGGCACCAAGCCCGGGGTCCCCGCCCAGTGATCCGGGGGGAACAGGGCCTGGGCCTCCCGCGCCGCCCCGTCGAAGACGAAGCGAATGACGGCGGAGCGGTCGATGGCATGGGCCACCGCGCGGCGCACGGCCAGCTTGCCCGTGTGGGGGTCCTCAAGATTGAATGCCAGGTAGTTGAAATTGCTGCCCGGTCGATCCTCTACCCTGACCTCCCCGCGCCCCCGCAGCCAGCGAAACAGCTCCGGCGGGAGGTCGTTCTGCAAGAGGTCGATCTCTCCGCGCAGGAGCTTCATCACCCGCACGCTGGGCTCTGCCACCACCCGCAGCTCGAGGCGCTCCCCATCCGCCACCCGCTCCAGCAGGAGCCGCCCCTGCTCCGGCCAGGAGAGGAAGCGGAAGCTGCCCGAGCCCAAGGGGGCCCGCTCGAAGGAATGCCCCGCCTCGATCGGCCCCGCCGGCAGGATGCCGAGGCTCAGATAGGCGGGAAACAGGGGATCGGGCCGGCTGAGCTCGAAGTCGATCTGCTCCGTCCCCAGGGCCTCCATTGCGGTGATCAGCTCCAGGAGCGGCCGGTGGGGGGAGCGGGTGGCGGGGTCGAGGATGGAGCGAAAGGTGGCCACCACGTCCGCGGCCGTCAGCTGGCCGCCGTCGCTGAAGGTCCGCCCCGACTCACCCAGGGTGAAGCGGTAGCGGGCGGGGCCGAGGCGCTCCCAGCTGGCCAGGGCGGGAATCGGTCGGCCCTCGGGGTCGAAATCCACCAGGCTGCGGTAAAGCAGCCGGTTGATCCGGCTGGAGGTGGCATCGGTGGCGAAGCGGGGGTCCAGATTCTGAGGGGGACTCGCAAGTCCCATGCGGATGCCATTGGCTTGATTGGGATTTCCGCAAGCGGCCAGCAGGACCAGCAACCCCAGACCCCAGAGCGGGCACCCTTTCACCCCCAGGTGCGATAGGGGTGCTCGGCCAGGTAGACATTGAAGTAGCGGGGGTCATCGGTAACCTCCTCCCCCAGCCAACTGGGTCGCTCGAAGGACTCCCCCTCCTCGCTCAGCTCCACCTCCGCCATCACCAGGCCCTCGTTGTCCCCGCTGAAGCGGTCCAGGTCCCAGGTGTGGGCACCGGCGCGCACCTGATAGCGGGTCTTGGCGATGATCCCGGTGGCCCCCTCCAGATTGAGCATGGCGCGGGCGTCCTCGGCGGGGATCGGGTACTCGAACTCGCTGCGGCTCGCCCCCTTGGAGGGGCCCTTCACCGTGAGGTAGCCCTGGGCACCCTTGAGCCGCACCCGCACCGTGAGTCCCGCCCCGGTGAGCAGGTAGCCCTGCTCGATGGGGGTCTCGGACAGCACTGATGCTCTCCAATCATCGTTTTTGACCAGGAACTTATGCTCGATTTCTAATGCCATTGCTTGATCGTCACTCCCGTCGTTCGAAGAGGGCCATGGCCTCCAGGTGGCCGGTGTGGGGGAACATGTCCATGACCCCGGCCGCCGCCAGGCGATAGCCGAGATCGTTCACCAGCCGACCGCTGTCCCGGGCCAGGGTGGAAGGATAGCAGGACACATAGAGGAGCCGTCGCACCCCCAGGCGCGGCAGCCAGGGGAGGACCTCCCAGGCACCACTGCGCGGAGGGTCCAGCAGGGCCAGATCGAAGGGGTCCCGCATCCAGGTCTGACCCTCCAGGGGCTGATAGAGATCCGCCACCTCGAAGCCCACGTTGCCGAGGCCGTTGCGGGCCGCGTTGGCCCGCCCCCGCTCCACCAGGCCCGGGTCCCCTTCAATGCCCATCACCCAGGCGCAACGGGTGGCCAGAGGCAGGGTGAAGTTGCCCAGGCCGCAGAAGAGGTCCAGGGCCCGCGCCTCGGGTGGCGGAGCCAGCAGCTCCAGGGCCTGCCCGACCATCAGCCGGTTCAGGCCGCTGTTCACCTGGGTGAAGTCCGAGGGGCCGAAGCCCAGCTCCAGCCCCAGGTCAGGCAGGGCATAGCTAAGCTCGGTCTCCTGGCCTGGTAGGGGCTCGACTGTCTCAGGGCCGCCCGGCTGGAGGTAGCTGTGGAAGCCCTCCGACTCACCGAAGGCCGCCAGCCGCTCCCGGTCCTCCGCGCTAGGGGGGGCGAGAACCCGGAACAGCAGCACACAGGGCCCATCCCCCATGGCGACCTCGATCTGGGGTACCTGATCGCGGATGCTCAGGGACCCGACCAGGGCGCCCAGGGCGGGGATTCGCTCCCCCACCTGGGGGTGGAGGATGGGGCAACCGGAGAGGTCGGTGACGAACGAGGAGCTGCGCTCGCGAAAGCCCACCAGCACCTTGCCCTTCTTGGCCACGTATTTGACCCCGAGCCGGGCCTTGCGCCGGTAGCCCCACACCTCCGCCACCAGGGGCGCTAGCCAGCGCCCCGGCCGCACCCCCCCGATGCGCTCCAGGGCATCCGCCACCACCCGCTCCTTGGCCCGCACCTGGGCCGCGGGGTCCAGGTGCTGGAGGCTGCAGCCGCCGCAGACCCCGAAGTGGGGGCAGCGGGGCTCCACCCGATCCGGCGAGGGACGGAGCACTGCCTCCACGATCCCCTCGTCGTAGCGGCGCTGCACCCGCGTATAGCGAAATCGCACCGCCTCCCCCGGCAGCGCCCCTTGGAGGAACACCGCCTTGCCGCCGAGGTGGGCCACCCCCCGCCCGTCGTGGGAGAAGGACTCCACCGCCACCTCCACAGGCTCTGTGGGCAGTCGCGAGCGTCTCACCATGGCGTCCTAGTCGTCAGCCCAGATGAAACGCACCCCTGGCTCGTCACCCCGGCAAGGAGTGCCGGGGTCCCGTGACCAAGGAAGCGCCAACCCCCACCTCCCTGGGTCCTGGTTTTCGGCAATCCCCCGGCTCGAGTCCGGGGCAGGCTCTGCTGGAATGACGACTCGCAATGAATCAACCTGATTGGCTACTAAACGCCTTTACCGCTATTTCAGACGCCCCCGGCCGGCGCCGGTTGGGATAGAAAAGCACGGCCGGTGCATGGGGGCCTTTCCCGCTCCTCTCCGACGGCGCGGCCGCATGATAGCCGAAGGGGGGCGTGACGTCCCCTTACCCACCCGCGCTGGAGGCGCCTGACCGGTCAGCGCGCGCGGGCTCACGCCCACACCCTGGACTTTGCTCTCGCTCCCACCCTCCGGCGTGGGAGCAAGCCCCGACGCTGCGGCGTCGACTGCATCCGCACCCACCGCCAGCGTTTGAACCCCAGCGAGGCAGCCGTGGGCCGCTACTCGCTCTCGCCCCCATGCTCCGACCTGGGAGCGAGAGCGACAGCCCCAGCCCCAGCCGGTCGGCCTGCCCCCTACCCCACCCGAGGCAAGGTGGTCCCCATGAGCACCGATTTCGACCGCGCCGAATTCGCCGACAACCCCGAGCCCCGCTGCCCCTGCGTCCTGCTGCTGAACACCTCGGGCTCCATGGACGGGGAGCGTATCAATGCCCTCAACGCCGGCCTGGTCACCCTCCGCGAGGAGCTCGGCAAGGACGAGCTGGCCCTGCTGCGGGTGGAAGTGGCCGTCGTCACCTTTGGCGATCACGCGGAGCGGGTCCAAGACTTCGTCACCGCCGGCCAGTTTCAGCCCCCCACCCTGGACGCCAGCGGCCAGACTCCCATGGGCGCCGCCATCGAGCTGGCCCTGGACCTTACCGAGCAGCGCAAGCGGGATTACAAGGCCAACCGCATCAGCTACTACCGCCCCTGGGTGTTCCTCATCACCGACGGGGAGCCCACCGATGGCAACCTCTGGCAACGGGCGGCCCAGCGCGTCCACGCCCTGGAGGCCGCCAAGAAGGTCGCCTTCTTCGCCGTGGGGGTTGGCGGGGCCAACATGGGGGTGCTCGGCCAGATCGCCTCGCCCAAACGACAGCCCGTCGCCCTCGATGGGCTGCGGTTCCGCGAGCTGTTCCTCTGGCTCTCAGGCAGCATGAGCACCGTCTCCCGCGCCGAGGTGGATGCGGAGGTCCCGCTGCAAAACCCCATCGGCGGTCCCGCCGGTTGGGCCAGCGCGTGACCTGGCGCGCCTACGGGGCCTCGGTCCGGGGCACCGGCCACGTCCGTCTCGGGCTGCCCTGCCAGGACGCCCACGGCTGGCGTCCCCTGCCGGGTGGCATCGCCTGCGCCGTGGCCGACGGCCTCGGCTCCGCGCCACGGGCCGAGGAGGGGGCCCGGCGCGCCGTCGCCGCCGTGCTCGATGCCCTGACAACTAGCCTCCCCCGAGCCTGGGGGACGCCCGACCCCGCGGCCATCGAGGGGGCCGTCCGCGCCGCCTTCGCCAGCGCCCGTGCGGCCCTGGTGGAGGCGACGGGGGAGGCACCCCCGCGCGACTATGCCACTACCCTGCTGGTGGGCATCGCCACCCGTCGCTGGACCGCGGTGGGCCAGATCGGCGACGGCGCCCTGGTCGGGCGCTGGCCCGACGGGCGGCTGGAGACCCTGAGCTTACCCCAGCGCGGCGAGTACGCCAACGACACCACCCCCCTGACCGCGGAGGACGCCCTCGAGCGCCTGCGCCTGGCCGTCTGGCCCGCCCCGCTGCAGGCCCTGGCGCTCTTCAGCGACGGGCTCCAGGCGTTGGCGCTGGATCTTGCCAGCGGCGAACCCTTCGAGCCCTTCTTCGGCCCCTTCTTCGAGGCCCTGGCCGAGCCCTTCGACCCCACCACCACCGGCGAGCGCCTGGCCGCCTTCCTCGACACCCCGCGGGTGTGCGCCCGCACCGACGACGACAAGACCCTGATGGTGGCGGGGACCGCCGCCTCCCTCTGACCATGCCGCAGTTGCGCGGCAGCGATGGCCGAGACTACCGCACCCAGGGCGAGCTGGCCCGGGGTGGGGAGGGGGCCATCCTCAGCCTGCAGGGTCGGGCGGACGTCGTCGCCAAGCTCTATTTGCCCGGACAGGCCACCCCCGCCCGCGAGGCCAAGCTGCGCGCCATGGTCGCCGACCCGCCCCGCGACGAGATGCGCGAGCGCGGCCACGCCGCCATCGCCTGGCCCCTGGTGGTGCTGCGCGCGGGGGGCCGCTTCGCCGGCTACCTGATGCAGCGCATCGACGCCGCCCGCCCCCTCATCAACGCCTACAACCCCCGCGCCAAGGACGCCCTGAATTTCGATTGGCACGGCCAGCACCAGGTGGCCGCCAACCTGTGCGCCGCCCTCAACGCCCTCCACGTGAAGGGCTACGTGGTGGGGGACCTCAACCCGCGCAACATCCTGGTCACCGCCCAGGGCCTGGTGACCCTGGTGGATACGGACTCCTTCCAGGTGCGCGCCAACGGCACCGTCCACCGCTGCCCGGTGGGGACCCCCGAGTACACCCCCCGCGAGCTGCAGGGACAGCCCTTCGACCGGATCGACCGCGCCCCGGAGCACGACCGCTTCGGGCTCGCCGTGCTCGTCTTCCAGTTGCTCATGGGCGGCTTCCACCCCTTCACCGGGGCGCTCAAGGACCCCCGCGACTCCCTGCCCGGCAAGATCGACGAGTGGTGCATCGGCAACGGCGTCTTCCCCTGGCGCGACCACCCGCGCCTGCGCCGGCCCCCCGCCGCCCGGCCCCTGGAGGACCTGGACCCGGCCTTGGGCGAGCTGTTCCTGCGCTGCTTCGTCAGCGGCCACGGCGTCCCGGCGCTCCGCCCCAGCGCCCTGGACTGGCGCGAGGCCCTGTTGGCGAGCCAACAACGGCTGGTTCGTTGTGCCGCCGGCGCCCACTGGCGCTACCCGGGGCCCGCGCCCTGCCATGCCTGCCAGGCCCTGCCGGCCACCGCACGGGCGGCCCCAATACCCGGACCCCAGCCACCACCCCCGCCGCGTCCACAGCCGCCACTGCAACCTACCGCTCAACCCCCGCCGCCCGGTAGGCGCGGGCTTGCCCGCGCTTCTGTCTGGTGGCAACGCCACCCGCTGGCGGCGGCCTTCGGTGCCCTGGCCCTGGTGCTGGTTTTCTTTCTCAACAATCGCTCGCCCCAGCCGCCGCAGGTGCCCGCCGCTGCCTGGATCGACCAGGCCCGCGCCGCCCTCGCCCGCGGCGACACCGCGGCCGCCGAGCAGGCCCTCAAGCAGGCGGCCGGCCAGGACCCCGCCTTGGCGGCGGAGTTTGCCCGCGACCAGGCCGCCCTCTACCGCGAGCTGGCCCAGCAGGCCCGGACCCGAGGTGATGGGCCCAAGGCCGAGTTGGCGGCCGCGGAGGCCCAGCGCTGGGAGGGCGCCAGTACCGCCGGACAGGCCAAGGGCCCGACCGAAGCGGAGGCCCGCGCAATAGCAGAGGCTGAGGCCAAAGCCAAGGCCGAGGCAGAAACCAAAGCCAGGGCTGAGGCGGACGCGAGGGCCAAAGCAGAGGCAGAGATCAGGGCCAAGGTGGAGGCTGAGGCCAAAGCCAAGGCTGAGGCAGAAACCAAAGCCAGGGTCGAGGCAGAAGCCCGCGCCAACGCCGAGGCCGCCGCGCCCCTACCGGCGTCAGCCTCACCCCGTCAAGGCCCGGTCGGTACCATTCCACAGGAGATGGTCGCGATCCCCGCCGGGGAATTCCAGATGGGCTGCAGCCCCGGTGACGGACAATGCGATAGCGACGAGAAGCCGCCCCACCCGGTGAAGGTCAAGGCCTTCCGCATCGGGAAATACGAGGTCACCCAAGCCCAATGGCAGGCGGTGATGGGCGAGAACCCCGCCCGCTTCAAGGGCGAGGACCGGCCGGTGGAGCAGGTCTCCTGGAACGACATCCAAACCTTCCTCGCGCGCCTCAACGCAGCCAACCCCGGCAAGCCCTATCGGCTCCCCACCGAGGCGGAATGGGAATACGCCGCCCGCGGCGGGACCAAGACCCCTTACTGGTGGGGCAAGGACATCGGGAAAGGCAACGCCAACTGCCGTGACTGCGGCAGCCGTTGGGACGGCAAGGAGACTGCCCCGGTGGGGTCCTTTAAGCCCAACCCCTTTGGGCTCTACGACACCGCGGGCAACGTGAGGGAGTGGGTGCAAGACTGCTGGCACCCGAGCTACCAGGGCGCCCCGACCGACGGCTCGGAATGGCGCGATAATTGCCAGGGTACATCCCGGGTGGTCCGCGGCGGTTCCTGGAGCCACGTACCGGTGCGCCTCCGTTCGGCCTTCCGCCTCTGGTTCTACGCCGCCTACCGCAGCGTCAGCGTCGGGTTCCGGCTCGCCCAGGACCTTTGAGCTTTGGCCTTTTACCTTCTCGCTCCCACGCTCCGGCGTGGGAGCAAGCCCAGACGCTCCAGGGTCTACTGCCTCCGCGGCCACCGGCGGGGTCTGAATCGAAGTGAGGCAATCGTGGGCCGCGACCGCTATTGGCTCTCGCTCCCACGCTCCAGCGTGGGAGCAAGCCCAGACGCTCCAGCGTCGACTGACTCCGCATCCACCGCCGGGGCCTGAATTGAAGTGAGGCAACCGTGGGCCGCGACCGCTACCGATTCCTGGACCGCACCGCCCCCCACTTCCTCACCTGCACGGTGATCGAATAGCTGCCGCTGTTTGCCCAGCCAGCCAACGCCCAGATGCTCTTCGATGCCTTGAGCTACCTCCAGGGTCAAGGGCGCCTGACGCTCTACGGCTACGTGATCCTGGAAAACCACTGCCACCTGCTGGCAGCGGCTCCCGACCTCCCCAAGACCCTGGCCAGCTTCAAGTCCTTCACCGCGGGCCAGATCATCAAACGCCTCACAGAGCACCACTCACCGGTGCTCGATCTGCTGGCCTTGCACAAGGCCCCGCATAAGGTGGACCGGCCCCATCAGCTCTGGCAGGAGGGCTCCCACCCCGAGCTCATCGAGGGTGAGGCGATGATGCTCACCAAGCTCGAGTACATCCATCGCAACCCGGTGGCCCGCGGCTATGTGGACGATCCGCTGCATTGGCGCTACTCCAGTGCCCGCAACTATGCCGGGCAGGCGGGGTTGATCGAGGTGGTCACCCAGTGGTGAGGCGGGATGCCCCGGGGTTTGATGACGCTGGAGCGTCGGGACCGGCTCCCACGCCGGAGCGTGGGAGCCAGAGCAGAGAGCACCCAGTGGTGAGGTGGGATGCCCTGGGGTTTGATGACGCTGGAGCGTCGGGACTTGCTCCCACGCTGGAGCATGGGAGCGCGAGCAGAGAGCACCCAATGGTGAGGCGGGATGCCCTGGGGTTTGGTGACGCTGGAGCGTCGGGACGGGCTCCCACGCCGGAGCATGGCCGCTCCCACGCTGGAGCGTGGGAGCGAGAGCACCCAATGGTGAGGTGGGGTGTGCTGGGGTTTGGTGACGCTGGAGCGTCGGGACCTGCTCCCACGCTGGAGCGTGGGAGCGAGAGCACCCAGTGGTGAGGTGGGATGCCCTGGGGTTTTGGTGACGCTGGAGCGTCGGGACCTGCTCCCACGCTGGAGCATGGCCCTCCAGGGGCGAGGGGCACATCCCGGCCTATACCTTGATCTATCCCTTCATCAGGCATAGGCTAAGGTCTCTGCCAGGACGAGAGATCACCGCCATGAGTCAGGTCGCCAAGCTGTTCACCAACGGCCGCAGTCAGGCGGTGCGCTTGCCCGCCGCTTATCGGTTCGATACCAAAGAGGTCTTCATCCGCCAGGACCCCGAGACCGGCGATGTGATCCTCTCGCGCAAGCCCTCCACTTGGGACGACTTCTTTGCGGCGCTCCATGGCCTCGAGGCGCCGGAAGGCTTCCTCGACGAGGGGGAGCGCCAGCAAACCACGCAGGATCGTGACCCCTTCGAGGGGTGGCGGGAATGACGCGGTACCTGCTCGACACCAACACCCTGAGCCACCTGATCAAGCAACATCCCACCGTCACCCGACGGGTGGTGGCTGCGCCCATGGCCTCCCTGTGCATCTCGGCGATCACCGCGGGGGAGCTCTATTTCGGTCTGGCGAAGCGGCCCGATGCCAAGCGGCTCCATCTCGCGGTGGGGGCGCTGCGCAAGCGCCTCGACGTGCTGCCCTGGGACAGCGCCATTGCGGAGTGCTACGGGGCGGTGCGCGCCGCGATGGAGCGCCAGGGCAAGGGCCTGGGGCCGCTGGATCTGCTGATCGCCGCCCATGCGCTGGGCGTCGGCGCGGTGCTGGTGACCAACGACCGGGCCTTTAGTCAGGTCCCTGGTCTGGTGGTCGAAGACTGGACCCTGTGACGGGCCGCGGATGGGGATGCTTTTGGGGCAGGATGCTCGGTACTCACGTCATTTCCCCAGACCCGGGCGTTGGACGCAAAGGCAGCAACCGTAGGTGCAAGCGCGGGGACCCCATGAACAAGACGCTCGGCCTCGCCCTAATGGCCTTGGCCCTATCCCTGCCGCCCGGCCCCACCCTGGCCTGGACCGAAGAAGACCTGCGCGCCGCGGAGCGCATCCTCGAGCGCAAGCTGGAGGAGCGGCGGGCGGCGGAGGCGCGTGCCAAGGCCGAGGCGGAGTCCCGCGCCAAAGCAGAGGCCGAGGCCAAAGCTAAGGCGGAGGCAGAAGCAAAGGCCAAGGCGGAGGCGGAAGCCCGCGCGAAAGCAGAGGCGGAGGCCAAAGGCAGGGCTGCCGCCCTGGAAACCATCGCCGCGGGCATGATCCAGATCCCCGCCGGGGAATTCCAGATGGGCCGCAGCCCCGGTGACGGACAATGCTATATCGACGAGCAGCCCGCCCACCGGGTCCAGGTGAAGGCCTTCCGCATCGGGAAATACGAGGTCACCCAGGCCCAGTGGCAGGGGGTGATGGGCGAGAACCCCGCCCGCTTCAAGGGCGAGGACCGGCCAGTGGAGAAGGTCTCCTGGAACGACGCCCAAGAATTTCTCAAGCGGTTGAACGCCAGCAACCCCGGCAAGCCCTATCGGCTCCCCACCGAGGCGGAGTGGGAATACGCCGCCCGCGGCGGGACCAAGACCCCCTACTGGTGGGGCAAGGAGATCGCGAAGGGCAACGCCAACTGCGATGGTTGCGGCAGCCGCTGGGACAATAAGGAGACCGCCCGGGTGGGGTCCTTCAAGCCCAACCCCTTTGGGCTCTATGACACCGCGGGCAACGTGAGGGAGTGGGTGCAAGACTGCTGGCACGACAACTACCAGGGCGCCCCAGCGGACGGCTCGGAATGGCGCGATAATTGCCAGGGTACCTCCCAGGTGCTGCGCGGCGGTTCCTGGTTCAACGAACCGTGGATCCTCCGTTCGGCCTCCCGCGACTGGATCGGCGCCGGCTACCGCTACGGCTACATCGGGTTCCGGCTCGCCCAGGACCTGTGAGCTTTGGCCTTTAGCTCTTTTACCCTTTTCCGCTCTCGCTCCCACGCTCCAGCGTGGGAGCAAGTCCAGACGCTCCGGCGTCGACTGACCCCGCACCCACCGCCGGGGCCTGAATCGACGTGAGGCAACCGTGGGCCGCGACCGCCATTGGCTCTTGCTCCCACGCTCCGGCGTGGGAGCAAGCCCAGACGCTCCAGGGTCTACTGCCTCC
>CAZFHV010000060.1:0-16849 GCA_964519095.1 uncultured Chromatiaceae bacterium
TTCCCGTTTCTTCCCGTTTCTTCCCGGTGGCCATACCATCTGTCGTCCTACACATGGCGCTCGGCGAGCTGGATCAGTCGCTGCAGGGTGGCGAGGGGGATCACCGCCCCTGTGGGGTTGCCCGGCGAGCAGAGGTACAGCAGCTGGCAGCGGTCCCAGGTCTCGGGGGTGACGGCTTCGAAGTCTGGCACCAGGCCGGTGGCCGGGGTGCAGGGGAGATAGACTGGCTCGGCCCCCGCAAGCAGCGCCGCCCCCTCGTAGATCTGGTAGAAGGGGTTGGGCATCAGCACCAGGGCCGGGCGCTGGCGGTCGATCACCGCCTGCGCGAAGGCGAACAGCGCCTCGCGGGTCCCATTGACCGGAAGCACCTGGCGCTCCGGGTCGAGCGTTCCCGCGGGCAACAGAAAGCGCCGCTCCAGCCAACCGACGATCGCCTCCCGCAGCCTGAGGAGCCCACGGGTGGTGGGGTAGGTGGCAAGGTGGTGGAGCCCGGAGCGTACCGCCTCGGTGATGAAGCTCGGGGTGGGGTGCTTGGGCTCCCCGATCGAGAGGCTGATGGGCGTGAGATCCTGGGGCGGGGTGACACCGGCCTTGAGGGCCGCGAGCTTCTCGAAGGGATAGGGCTGGAGTCTGGCCAGGTCTGGATTCATGGGTCAGGCAAGTCTCTTCTCCCGCAGGACCCCAGCCCTGCCCAGGGGCAGGCTAGTATAGGGGGAGCGGGTCGGGGACACCAATCACGGCCGGACCCCCGCAAGAGTGATCCCTCTGCCCTTTACCGGAGCTTCCATGGCCCTGATCAAGGACCTCCATCACGTCAGCCTCCTGGTGGCAGATACGGCGCGAGCACTCCGCTTCTACGGCGAGGTGCTCGGCCTGGAGCGGGACCCCGAGCGGCCCAGTCTCAGTGTCCCTGGGGCCTGGCTGTGGGTCGGGCAGCGGCAGATCCATCTCCTGGAGCTCCCCAGCCCGGACCCCACCCTGGGCCGACCGAGCCACGGCGGCCTCGATCGGCACTTGGCCCTCAGTGTGAGCGACCTTGGGGAGGCGGCGCGGCGGCTCGCGGCGGCTGGGGTCCCCTTTACCCTCAGCCGGTCCGGCCGGCGTGCCCTGTTCTGTCGCGACCCCGATGGGAATGCCCTGGAGTTGGTGGAGGCACCGACCCAAGGGCTTTAGGGAGCGCCTCAGTAACCCTGGTAGTACCAGCGGTTGTCCCAGCCCTGGGGCTCCGCGGGCGGTGGTGGGTTCGTCTGCCAGCCGGGTGTGGGGGGTGATGGCGGCTGGGGAAAGGTACCCAAAGGGGGACGCCCGGCGCGGAACTGCTCCCGCTCTTGCTCGATGCGCTCATGGAAGGCCTGGCGTCGCTGCTCGATCTCCCGCTCCCGCGTCTCACGCTGGGCCGCACCCCAGGGGTCGATCCAGCGATGGCGGGCATCCATGGCCTTGCGCGCCTCTTCCCGACGGGTCTCCCAGGCCTGGCGCTGGGCGCGGACCTCGTCGAGCCACTGGGGACGGGGGCTGGGGCTCTGAGGGGGTGCCTCATCGCCCTGGTCCTGGTCGGTTTCCTGGGCACTGATCCCGGGTGCCGCGAGCAGGCAAACCAACAGCCCCGCCCAGGCCGCTAACGCGGTGATGCGGCGCAAGGCTGGGGGTGACCCTTCAGGTGGGATCCTCATCGGTTGCAACCCCGCTCAGCATGGTGCCCAGGGCCCTTGGATCTGGTCAGGCTCAGGTTGGTGCGGGTCTATCGGCCCAACATAATAATACTATTTAACGAATTGCTTACATAATCCCCCTGGTTCTGCGGAGCCAGGGGGGAGGCGGCCTTGGTGCCGTTTGGTTCCGCGACGCGAGCGGGTGCTTCGCGTCAGGCCGGCGGGCTACCGCTCTGGGGGAGCTCGTAGCGCTGAATGAGGCGGTAGACGCTGCGCTCGCTGATGCCCAGGACCTCGGCGACCTTGGCCCGATGTCCCGAGTGCTTCTCCAGTTGTATTTTGAGGTATCGGGCCTCGATCTCTTCCAGGGTGGGGTCGTGGTCGAAGGCGAGGGTCACCGCCGCCCGGCCGGTGCTGGCGAGGGTACTGAAGGTGAGGTGGTCGGGTCGGATGCGCTTCTTGTCTCGGGACAGGATGATGGCCCGCTCCACCACGTTCTTGAGCTCCCGGATGTTCCCCGGCCAGTCGTACTCGGTGAGCTTGCGCATGGCCTCTTCCGAAAAGGTCTTGTTGATGCGCCGAGAGAAGTCGTGATTGCGGATGAAGTGCTCCACCAGAAAGGGGATGTCGTTGCGGCGATCCCGCAGCGGTGGGGTGGTGAGGACGAAGACGCTGAGGCGGTAGAAGAGGTCCAGGCGGAACTCCCCGCTGCGGCTCATGGACTCGAGGTTGCGGTTGGACGCCACCACGACCCGCACGTTGGCATCCAGGTCGCGGGTGCCGCCCACGCGGCGGAACTTGCCGGTCTCCAGGACGCGCAGCAGCTTGGCCTGGACGCTCAGGTCGATCTCGCCGATCTCGTCGAGGAAGAGGGTGCCGCCCTCCGCCCCCTCGATCAGCCCCTTCTTCTGGCGGTCGGCGCCGGTGAAGGCACCGCGCTCGTGACCGAATAGCTCGGACTCGAAGAGCTTTTCCTGCAGGGTGCAGCAGTCCACGGCGATGAAGCTGTGGGAGGCCCGCTCGCTGAGGTCGTGGACCGCCCGGGCCACCAGCTCCTTGCCGGTGCCGCTCTCGCCCTGGATCAGCACGGTCATGTCGGTGGGTGCCACGGCCTCAATGAGGTCCTTCACCTGCCGAAGCGCCTCGCTCTGGCCGATCAGGTAGGAGGCCTTCTGATCCCGGGCCTGGAGCTGGCGCAGCATCACCTGGTGCTCGCGCACCAGGGCGGCGTTGTTGAGGGTGCGCTCCACCATGAGCACCAGCTCGTCGGGGTTGACGGGCTTGAGGAGGTACTCCGCCGCACCTGCCTTGATGGCTTTGACCGCATCGCGCACCGAGCCATAGGCGGTGAGCACGATCACCGGTTGGTTCTCCGCCAGCTCGGGTAGGTGGTCGAGGGTGTCGCCATCGGGCAGGCGGGCATCGGCGATGATCAGGGCCGGCTGCTGGGCATTGAGGAAGCGCTTGGCCTCCGCCCAGGTTTTCACCCCCCGGGTGCTGTAGCCCACCTCCTTGAGGTAGGTGCAGGTCAGCTCGTTGAGGACGATGTCGTCTTCGACGATCAAAATCTGGTTTGGCACGGCTCAGACCTCCCTCTTGGCGTCGGGATCCGGCAGGCGGAAGCTGAAGCGACTGCCCGCCCCGGGGGTGCTCTCCACGCTCAGGCTGCCCCGGTAGTTGTCGACGATGTTCTTGGCGATGGCCAGCCCAAGGCCGGTGCCGCGGACGCCGTCGGCGCGGCGACTGAAGAAGGGCTCGAAGATGCGCGGCAGGTCGCGCGGCTCGATACCGCTGCCGGTGTCGCTGAAGCTGACCTCCACCTGACCCGCGACCCGGCGGCCCACTACCCGTAGCTCCCCGCCCTGGGGCATGGCGTGGAAGGCGTTCTGGACCAGGTTGAGGGTCAGGCGTCGCAGGTCCCCATCGGAGGCCAGGACCCGAAGGGGCCGCTCGACAAAGGTCAGGCTCACGGCCACCTGCTGCTTCTCTGCCTCCCAACGGAGCAGGCTCAGGGTCTCCTCCACCACCTCATCCACCAGGACCAGCTCGGGCCGCGTGGCCGGGGGGGCACTGAGCCTCAGCAGCCGCTGGGTCACCTCGATGCATTGATCGACCTCGTGGGAGACCAGCTCCAGCTGACGCAGAATCTGGTCCCGGGGGATCTGCTCTTGGGTGCTGTGGCGCTGGCAGGCGTTGAGGGCGAGGCGTACTGAGCTCAGGGGGTTGTAGATCTCATGGGCCACCCCGGCCGCCAGGCGGCCAAGCTCGGAGAGCTTCTGCTCGTGGGAGAAGCGCACCTGCTGGCCGAGGTCACGAATCGACTCCACCACCAGGGCCTTGGGTTGCCCCTCGATCCTGACCTGCAGGGGGGCCGCGTAGGTTTCCACGTCGAAGGGTGAGCCGTCGCTGTGTAGATGACGGTGCACCACCCGCAGGGCCTCCGTGGGCGGGGCCTGGGCCAGCTCCCGCACCGGACAGCTGATGAGCTCCCCGGGGCAGGGCTCGCTGCGGCCGTGACTGGTGGCGAAACAGGGCCCCAGGGGTGCCGTGGTCTCGAGTCCCAACTGGTGCCGAAAGGCGCGGTTGGCCATGAGGGTCTGGAAGTCGGAATCGATGACCCTTAGCCCATCGGGGACGGCATCGATCAGGCCCTGCAGGAAGGCCTCCTTGTCCTCCAGGTCGCGGACCTTCTGCTGGAGCCCCCTCGCCATGGCGTTGAAGGTCTCCCCCAGGTGGGCGAACTCGTCGTTGCCCGGGAGGACGGCGCGGGCGTCGAGGTCCCCCTGGCGCAGGCGCTCGCTGACCCGACTGAGCTCCGCGACCGGTCGCAGGACGAAGCGGTTGATGAACCACCAACCCCCAGCGAGATTGATCAGCACGATCAGGGAGCCGGCACCCAGCAACAGAAGCGTGGTCTGGCGGGCGTGCTGGCGGATGGGCGCCGCCTCGTAGTCCACGAACAGGACACCGTTGAGGGGGCGCTCGGCCGCGGGGCCATGGCAGGGCTGGCATTCGGCGCGATTGGCGACGGGGTTGGCGCTCCTGAGGACCTCGGTGCCATCGGCCCCTGTCAGGAAGGCCGTGGTCGGCTCCGCCGGGATGGGGTGATCGAAGGGTGTGCCGAAGCGCTCGGGCAGGCTCGAGAAGCGCACCTGCCCCGAGGCGTTGGTGATGGTGACGGCGGTGATCCCTGGCTGGCTGCCGAGGCGCGCCACGATGCCCCGCAGTCCCTCGATGTCCCGCTTGAGCATGGCGTTCTCGAGGGAGGTCTGTAGCAGGCGGTTGATCTGGGTGACCGTTTCCTGGCGTTGCTGGCCGAGTTGCTCGTGGTAGAGGCTCAGATAGAGGACGAGGAAGACCAGCGAGCTCGCCAGCAAGCCCGCGGCGGTACCCAGCGCAAAGCGGTGGTTGAGGTGAGCGGTGGCGCGAGCTGCTGAGTGCATCGAATCCCCCTCTGCGGCCACGGCGACATCTCCCAAAGTTAATATATTGATTTTAACCATTTTTGAGGCTTTTTTCCCTGCCAGTGTGGCAGGCTGGTCCCCCGGCCGGGCCCTTGGGGTCCCGAGGGCAGCCTGCGAGCGGGCATCCCTACCCCCCACCCGGTCCCCAGCAAGGGCAGGGCGGCGGCCGGAGGCCGGTGACAGAGTGGCAGCGTAGAGCCCCCGTGGACCCGATTTCGGGTCAAGGGATAGCCGACCTTGCCGCGCGTTCCGCGCCGTACCTGACCGGGCGATCCCTGATCCTGTCGCCCTGGAGGCCTTCACTCCTGGGTGCCCCGCGTCAGGGCGGGCATCCGTTGATCCGCGTCAATGTTTCTCTGGGCTCCTTGGTTGTTGCGCTGCCGGTGCGGTGTCAGGATGTCATCTGAGGCGGAGGAGAGCGGTTCCTGCTCGGCGCCGAACCGCGGAGTTAGGGCCGTCAGTGCCCTCTGAGTGGCTATTTGGCGCGGAGCTTGCTTCCCCATCAAATGGGTCGTCGGAAGGGATCGCTGAGCGACTTTGTCATCACTGGTCCCCAAGGAACCTCAGGCGGGACGGCGACTTCTCTAGGGGGTCCGCATATGCTGCACCATACCCGCACCCTGATCTCCATCCTTCTCGCTTGGCTCCTGAGTGCCGGCTTCTCCACGGTGCTCGCTTACCCCATCGCCGGGGTCAAGCCGAGTGAGCGGCCCGAAGGTGCTCCCCGGATCACGGAGGTCCAGCACGATCGCGCCTGGTACCAGAAGGCCCTGCACGGGGTCAGCGAGCCCTGGCCCCCCAGCCTGCGTTTTGTCGATGATCAGGGGAACTGGTACACCCCCTTCAACCGGCCCGGCATGCCAGGGCGTTATGACATCCGCGGCTGGTACTCGGGCAAGTGATGCCAAAGGGCGCCGGTGAGGCGCTCCGTCCCCGGTTCGTTCCGGGTGGGTGAGGACACCTGCGAGATAGGCAGCTTGAGTGTTGGGGCACAGGACGGTGTCCCCGTCTTCGATCCGCAGATGCGGCAGCAACAGGAGCCCAAGAGATGAAACGGCAAGTCCCCTGGATCGGCGTCCTAGCGGCAGGGTTGTTCCTGGCCCCTTCGGCGATGGCCAAAGAGGTCGGTCGGGATTATGGCGCCGCACGCTGGGACCCCTTGCACTTCGCCCCGGCGAGCGAGACCGCCACCGATGCCCAATGCCTGGAGTGCCACAAGGAGGTCCTCGCCCCGAGCGTGGCCAAGGTGTCCCCGGCGGGGGTGAAGGCCGAGGAGACCCTCGCCTGGTACCAGACCCTGGGTACCTATGAGGGGCCCCAGGAGACCCTGCACCGGCGGCACTTGGCGACGGACTATTCCAAGAAGGTGATGGACATGAGGTGCACCACCTGCCACCAGGGGAACGATCCCCGTGAGGACAACGCCCACGCCTCCGCCAACGCGGGGCAGACGCTGCAGGGTCGGCTGCGCAAGCTGGTGAACCCCGAGGTCTGCCTCATGTGCCACGGCCAGGGCAATTACAAGGTCATGGGATTGCCGAGTCCCTGGAGCGAGTCGGGGCAGATGTTCGCCAACAACTGTCTCACCTGCCACGCCGCGATCCGTACTGCCCGTCACGAGGTCAACTACCTCAAACCCAAGGTCATCGAGGAGGCAGGGCAGGCGGATTCGGACGTCTGCTACGGGTGCCACGGCGGGCGCGCCTGGTACCGCATCGAGTTCCCCTATCCGCGTCACCCCTGGCCGGGAATGGCCAAGGACGTACCCGAATGGGCCAAGGGGCGCCCGACCGACTCGGAGCCCCGCTTCAAGGTAGGGCTCGGCAAGGCTGAGGCGGGTGCCGCCAAGGCGCCGGCGCCCGACCAGAAGGCACCGGCCGCAGAGAAGAAGTAACCGTCGCGGACCCTAGGAGATCGAATCGATGAGCGATGACACCCATCTCGACTGGCTCGAAGCCCGCCTGAACCTGACGCGGCGTTCCTTTCTCAAGACCACGGCGGCGGGCGCGGCGGCGGTCGGCGTGACCGGCCTGGTCAAGACCCGGGAGGCCAAGGCCTTTGCCTATGAGCCCTATCCCACCGACGACGAGCTGACCACGGTGGTGACCAGCTGTGCCCACAACTGCGGCTCCCGCCACGCGTTGGTGGCCCACAAGAAGGGGGACGTGATCGTCCGCCTCTCCACCGACGACGGTCGCTATCAACGCGACGGGTCCTTCGGCAAGGACACCGAGGAAGAGCCCCAGCTGCGGGCCTGCCTCAGGGGCCGTTCCTACCGTCAGCGCCTCTATTCGGCCGAGCGGCTGCTCTATCCCATGGTGCGGGTGGGCGAGCGGGGTGAGGGCAAGTTCAAGCGGGTGTCCTGGGACGAGGCGTTGAGCTTCGTCGCCCGCAAGATGCTGGAGATCAAGAGCACCTACGGTCCCCAGGCCCTGGTGGATCAGAGCTATGCCGGGGCCTCCTACGGGGTGCTGCACAAGTCGGACCAGATCGAGGGGCTGACGGGGCGCTTCCTAGGCATGTTCGGCTGTCGCACCTCCTCCTGGTCGGTGCCGTCCTACCAGGGCACCACCACCAGCTCCCGCTGGACCTTTGGCACCATCGAGGACGGCAACGAGGACGACGCCTTCGCCCACGCCAAGCTGATCATCATGTGGGGCTGGAACCCCGCCTATACCTTCCACGGCGGCAACACCTTCTATTACATGCGGATGGCGAAGCAGCGGGGCTGCAAGTTCGTGCTGGTGGATCCACAGTACACCGACTCGGCGGCTGTCTACGACGCCTGGTGGATCCCTATCAGGCCGAATACCGATGGCGCCATGCTGGCGGGCATGGCCCACACCATCTTCACCGAGAAGCTGCACGACCAGGCCTTCATCGACAAGTTCTGCATGGGTATGGACGAAGGCACCATGCCCGACTGGGCGAAGTCGAGTCCCAACGGCAAGGAGAACTTCAAGGACTACATCCTGGGCAAGTACGACAACCAGCCCAAAACCCCCGAGTGGGCTGCGAAGATCTGCGGGGTGTCCGCCGAGGACATCAAGAAGCTCGCCCGGCTCTATGCCACCACCAAGCCAGGCGCCCTCAAGGCCTCCTGGTCACCGGGCCGCAACGCCTACGGGGAGCAGTACAACCGCTTGGCCGCGGCCCTACAGGCGATGACGGGCAACATCGGGGTGCTTGGGGGCTGCGCCGAGGGGGTCGGCAAGGCCTGGCACGCGGAGGGCGTCGCCTATCCCTACGATCAATGGTCCAATATCTGGTTTGCGTCGATCAAGTCCGACCGCTGGGCCCATATCGTCCTCAACTACCCCAAGGTCAGCCGTGAGGAGGTGGGGCTCTGGCCCCGGGACGACCAGCTGGATGGGGTGGTGCCGAACATTCGAGGCATCTTCTGGCAGGGCTCGGACTGGTTCAACCAGCTCACCAACATCAATAAGGAGATCCAGGCGATCAAGAAGCTGGATCTGGTGGTGTGCATGGACTCCACCATCACCCCGTCGGGGCTGTATGCGGACGTCCTGCTCCCGGTGGCCACCCACTTCGAGCGCCACGACGTGGCCCTGCCCTGGTACAAGGGGCACTACTACATCCATCGCCCCAAGGTCATCCAGCCCATGGGCGAGTCCAAGACCGACTTCCAGATCTTCACCGAGCTGGCCTACCGCATCGGTGATCTCGACCCCCAGGGCTACGGGGCCTTCGGAAAGACCTACAACCCGCGGGCCGATCGCAGCTACTTCCTGCGCAACGACGAGGTAGACGAGGCCTATCTGCGCGCCTGGTGGGAAGACAAGGTGATGGCCCACCAGCACGTCGAGATGCCCTGGGAGGAGTTCAAGGGCCACGGCATCTACAAGTTCAAGCTGTCCCAACCCCATGTGGCCTTCCGCGACCAGATCGAGAAGGGGGTGGGTTTCGCGACGCCCTCGGGGAAGATCGAGATCCTCTGCACGGAGCTGGCCAAGATCTCGGACTGGAAGCGCACCCGCTACGGGGAGCACGTCCCTTCCATCCCCAAGTGGGTCGAGCCCTGGGAGTCGCTCAATAGCCCCAAGACCAAGGAGTTTCCTTTCCATCTGGTATCGCCCCACCCGCGCTGGCGCACCCACTCCATCTTCAACAACTGTGCCTGGCTGCGGGAGACCTACGAGCAAGAGGTGACGGTCAACGCGGCGGACGCCAAGCGGCTCGGCATCAAGACCGGCGACGTGGTGGAGGTGTGGAACGACCGGGGCAAGGTGGTGGTACCGGTCTATGTCACGGAGCGGGTGATGCCGGGGGTGGCGGTCCTGCACGAGGGGGCCTGGCTCGATCTGGACGAGAACGGGATCGACCGCAGCGGCAACCCGGATATGTTGACCCTGGATGCCCCCAGCCCCGCGGGCGCCTTTGCCTACAACACGGTGCTTTGCAACATCAAGAAGACCCAACTGGCGCACCGCCCCGGCTGGGACATTCTGGCGACGTCCCGCTCACACGTGTTCCGGCGTGACCTCTGAGCACCGAGGAGAAGACCATGGCCAACGAACAAGACAAGACTGCTATCAAGGAAGCGATCAAGCGTCGCAAGAAAGAGGTCTATACCCCCGTCAAGCCCGAGAATCAGCTCGGTTTCGTCCACAACAACGTGGACTGCATCGGTTGCCGGGCCTGTGAGATCGCTTGTAAGGACAAGAACGGCCTCCCGCCGGGTCCTCGCTTCCGCCGGGTGCTCTACGTGGAGGGTGGCACCTATCCCAACGTCTATGCCTACAAGGTCAACCTCTCTTGCAACCATTGCGCCGAGCCGGCCTGTCTGCCCACCTGTCCCACCGGGGCGATCTGGAAGCGGCTCGACAACGGCATCGTGGACATCGATTCCACCCTCTGCATCGGTTGCCGCCGCTGTGAGGCCGCTTGTCCCTACGGGGCACCCCAATACGACCCCACGGACAACCTGGTCAAGAAGTGCAACCTCTGCGTGGACGAGATCCTAGCGGGCCGCAAGCCCTACTGCGTGATGGCCTGCATGATGCGTACCCTGGACGTGGGTCCCATCGATCTGCTGCGGGAGAACAAGTACGAGACCAAGGCCATCGGCCCCGGCGACAAGCCCGTGCGGGCGGTGAAGAACTTCACCAATCCGGAGCTGACCAACCCCTCCATCGTGTTCGTGGCCCACTCCAGGGGCAAGGTGGAATGAGGGCGGAAGGGCCGCTAACGGGAGCGGATCCGGCGTCCGGGATCCCCTGGCAGGAGGCCATCGCCACAGACCTGAGCGAGCTCGCGGTGCTCCATGACCGCGAGCTCGACGGGGAGCTGATCGCCGGGCTGCACGCCGTGGCCTTCCCCGAGGGACTGGGGTTGCGGCTCACCAGCGATCGCGGGCGGGAGGCACTGGCCCTCATGGCGGCGGGGCTGGGTGCCCTTTCGACCCAACCCGATCAGGGGGCCCTGGACGATCTGGCGGCGGACTATGCGGCCATCTACCTCACCTACAACCTGCGCGCCTCGCCCTGCGAGTCCGTTTGGACGGACCCCGAAGGCCTAATGATGCAAGAGTCCGCCTTTCAGGTCAGGGACTGGTATCGCGCCTATGGGCTGGGGGTGGAGGATTGGCGCAAGCGCGCCGATGATCATCTGGTCTGCCAGCTCCAGTTCTTGGCGCAGCTCCTGCGCATCAGTCAGGGGCAGGCTGAGGCCCTCAGCGCCGCGGCGCGCTTCCTCGACGAGCACCTGCTGCGCTGGATCGATGGTTTTGCCCTGCGGGTGGCGAAGGGCTGCGCCACCCCCTTTTACGGGGGCCTGGCCGTCCTCACCGCGGCCTACCTCGATGAGCTCCGTGAACTCCTGGTCCGTCTGACGGGCGAGCCGCGACCCACCCCCGCGGAGGTGGAGGAGCGCATGCGGACGAAGGGCTCGGTGGCCGTGGCGGCCCCGGGGCCCTACGTCCCAGGTACTGGTCCTTCTTGGTAAGGGGACGACCGCTGCGCCAGGGCCCTGCTTTGGCGGCTCACCAGCCGCTGAGGCCCTATCGGGCGACCCCCCTGGAGTGATGGCGAGGTTGACCGAGGGCCGGGGTCCTAAGTCCCCGCTCCCCACTGTCGTCTCCGGGCGCTGCGTCCACAGCCTGCTGCAGCGCGCCTCCTGTCGCGCCTGTGTCGAGGTCTGTCCCCGGGGGGCCTGGACCCTCGACGAGGAGCGCCTGGCCCTGGACGAGGCCGCCTGTGACGCTTGCGGACTCTGTCGGGCGGCCTGCCCCCAGGGGGCGCTGGGGGTGGCCTTTGCGCCCCGGACCTGGGCCCTCGCAGAAGGACCGCTTGGCTTGGCCGCCTGTGAGCGCGCCGCTGCGGGGCTTGAAGGGGAGGGGGTGCTGCCCTGTCTGCACGGCCTGGGCCTCGGGGGCCTGCTGGCGGCCTATCGCGCCGGGGTGCGGATGCTGGCACTTTCCCATGGGGATTGCGAGGGGTGCGACCGCGGTGGCCGGCGATCCCTGTTCGAGCTTCTGGATCGGCTCAATGGGCTCTTGCGAGACCGGGGTCTAGGGGGCCTGCGGGCCCAACGACCCCCCCCCGCCGACTGGCAGCGGCTGCGCGCCCGCGCGGCGGAGCGCGAAACCGGTCCCCCCCTCAGTCGCCGGCAGTTCCTGCGCTCCGCCCTCGCCCAAGCGGCCCAGCCGCTGGCGCCTCCCGCGCACGACGCCCCCTTCCTGGCGCCGGGCCAGTACCTGCCCTCCCAGCCGGGGGATCCTCTGGTACAGGCACCGATCCTCGACCCCGCCCGCTGCAACGGTTGTGGGGACTGCACGCGCATCTGCCCCCAGGGGGTGCTGGTGCTCCGTACTGCGGCGGACCGGGGCAGTGGGTCCCTGTGCGTGGAGCCCGATCGCTGCAGCGGCTGCGGGCTGTGCCGAGACCTCTGTGCCCAGGAGGCCGTCCGGATCGAGCAGTGGTCCATCCTTTCCGACCGGGAGCTGCCCCTGGGCCGACGCCGCTGCCGGAGCTGCGGGGTGCCCTTCTTCCACGCCCAGGAGGATGTGGAGACCCGCTGCCAGGTGTGTCGGCGTCGGGGTCCCGCCAACCCCCTCTATCAGGTGCTCGACTAAGCCCGCGGGCCGGGGAGCCGGGCCCTGAGCGGATCAGGCCGAGTCCTCGAGCCGATGCACCACCCGCTCCCGCAGGCACTCGAGCTGATCGGGGCGGGATACCAGCCGGTTCTCGCTGTCGGTGATGAAGAAGACGTCCTCCACCTCGGCGCCCATGGTGGTGATCTTGGCGTTGTGCACCCGGATGCGACACTCCGAGAAGGCCAGGCCCACGTCCGCCAGCAGCCCCGGCCGGTCGAGGGTGACCAGGCGCATCAGGGTGCGCTGGTTGGTCTCGTCGGTGGAGAAGGCGATCTGGGTGGGGGTGCTGAAGTTGCGGTTCTGGCGGGGCATGCGCCGGGTGACGCGGAAGGGGGCGGTTCCCGGGGCGCACAGGGCCTCGGCGAGGGTGGTGCGGATCTCTTCGAGCCGCTCCGGGCCGCTGATGGGGGTGCCGTCCTGCTCCAGCACCAGATAGCTGTTGAGTGCCTTGGCATCGTCGGTGGTCATGATGCGGGCATTGAGGATGTTCAGGCACAGCTTGTCGAGGATCGCGGTGGAGAGCGCGAAGAGGTTGTCCCGATCCTGGGTGAACAGCATCACCTCGGTACTGCCCCGTGCGGTGAAGGGGCGAATGGCCACCAGGGGCAGGTCCTCGGGGCGGGCCGCCAGCACCAGCCGGGTGTGCCAGCTGATCTCATCGGGCGAAGCGCTCAGGAAGTAGTCGAGGTTGAAGCCGCGCCAGAGGGCGGTGCAGTGTTCCGGGACGACACCCGCCCGCGCGAGCACGCGCAGGGCCTCCGCCTGCTTCTCCTGGATCAACTCGTCCTGGGCCTGGGGATTGTCCAGTCCCCGCAACAGGGCCCGCCGGGTCGCATGGTAGAGATCCCGCAGTAGGGCGTCCTTCCAGGAGTTCCAGCGCTGGGGATTGGTGGCCCGCACGTCCGCCACCGTTAGGAGATAGAGGTAGTCGAGGCGTACCAGGTCGCCCACCTGGGCGGCGAAGTCCTGGACTACCTCCGGGTCCCCGATGTCCCGGCGCTGGGCGGTGATGGACATCAGCAGGTGCTTCAGCACCAACCAGGCCACCAGCCGGCTGTCGAACTGGCTCAGCCCGTGGGCCCGACAGAACTCCCAGGCGTCGGCGGCCCCCAGCACCGAGTGGTCACCCCCGCGGCCCTTGGCGATGTCATGGAAGAGCCCCGCGAGGTAGAGCAGCTCGGGCTTGGGGAGGCTGAGGCTGATGGCGCTGCACAGGGGGAACTCGTGGGCATGCTCGGCCACGCTGAAGCGGCGCAGGTTGCGGATCACCCAGAGGGTGTGCTCATCCACGGTGTACACGTGGAAGAGGTCGTACTGCATGCGGCCCACGATGTTGGCAAAGGCGGGGAGGTAGCGCGAGAGGATGCCGTAGCGGTGCATGCGCCGCAGGGCGTGGGTGATGCCCCGGGGCTGGCGCAGGATCTCCATGAAGAGGCTGCGTGAGCCCAGGTCGGCGCGGAAGCCCTCGTCGATGAGATTGCGGTACTGGCGGATCAGGCGGATGGTGCTGGCGCGCACCCCGGTGATCTCCGGGTGGTGCTCGAGGATGAGGAACAGCTCCAGCAGGGCCAGGGGCGAGCGCTTGAACACCGTGCGACTAGTGGCCTCGAGGAACCCGCTGCGCACCTGGAAGCGGCGGTTGATGGGCACGGGCGGGCCCTGGTCGTCGCGCAGCAGGATCGCCTCCTGGAAGAGCTGCAGCAGCATCTCGTTAAGACGGTTGAGCAGGATCACCGCCCGGTAGTAGACCTGCATGAACTGCTCCACCGCCAGGCCCTCCTCGGTGTCCTGGTAGCCGAACTCCAGGGCCAGGGTGCGCTGATAGTCGAACAGGAGCCGGTCCTCCCGCCGCCGCGCGAGGCGATGCAGGGCGAAGCGGATGCGCCACAGGAGGCTCTGGGCCTGGAGCAGGGACTGGTATTCGGCCTCGGTGAGAAAGCCGCGGGGCACCAGGTCGTGGAGGTTGCGGGTCCCGAAGTGCCTCGCCGTCACCCAGCCGATCATCTGAATGTCCCGCAGCCCGCCGGGGTTCTCCTTGATGTTGGGCTCGAGGTTGTAGGCGGTGTCGCCGTACTTGTGCCAGCGGGCCTGCTGCTCCTGCCACTTGGCGGCGAAATAGGCGTCGCTGGGCCAGAGATGCTCGGGCCCGGTGGCCTGGGTCAGGGCCTGGAACAGGGGGCGATCCCCGCAGATCCGGCGCGCCTCGATCAGGTTGGTGATGATGGTGATGTCGCCGCGGGCCTCGGCGACGCACTCCTCCAGGGTGCGCACACTGTGGCCGGGCTCGATGCCGATGTCCCACAGAAAGGTCACTAGCTCGCCGGCGACCTCCCGGGTCCCCTGCGTCGCCTCGCCACCCAGCAGGATCAGGATGTCCACGTCGGAGCCCGGATGGAGCTCCCCCCGACCGTAACCACCCACCGCCACCAGGGTGGCGGTCGTCTCCGGGGGAACGAAGCGATCCCAGGCGCGGATCAGGACCTGGTCGATGAACTGGCTGCGGGCATGGACCAGCCCGACGATGTCCTCTCCGGCGAGGAAGGCCGCTTCCAGCCGCTCTGCGCCGGCGCGCACCAGGGAACGAAAGCCCTGCAAGGGATCCGGCGAGGCGCTGAGCAGCCGGTCGAGGTCCTGGTTGTCGAGCAGGGGGCGGGGGAACGGGGACCTGCGGTTCATGGGCGGCCGACGAGGTCCTCTTCCTCGGCGCGGAGGGTCAGGATCTCGTGGCCGCTCTCGGTGATGAGCAGGGTATGCTCCCATTGGGCGGAGAGGCTGCGGTCCTTGGTGACTACCGTCCAGCCGTCGGGCAGCAGCTTGATGAAGCGCTTGCCCGCATTGACCATGGGCTCCACCGTGAAGCACATCCCCGGTTGCAGGGTCGGTCCACTGGCTGGGCTGCCGTAGTGCAGCACCTGGGGTTCCTCGTGGAACTCCCGCCCGATGCCGTGTCCGCAGTACTCCCGGACCACGGAGAAGCCCTGGGACTCCACGAACGACTGGATGGCGTGGCCGATGTCACCGAGCTGGGCCCCGGGACGCGCCTGGGCGATACCCCGTATCATGGCCTGACGGGTGACCTCCACCAGGCGGCGCGCTAGCACCGAGACCTCCCCCACCAGGAACATCTTGCTGGTGTCCCCGTGATAGCCGTCCTTGATCACGGTGATGTCGATGTTGACGATGTCGCCCCGCTTCAGGCGCTTGCCACCGGGGATGCCGTGGCAGACCTGATGATTGACCGAGGTGCAGATGGACTTGGGAAAGCCCCGGTAGTCGAGGGGGGCGGGGATGGCACCCTGAACCTCGCGAATGTAGTCGTGACAGAGGCGGTCGAGCTCGTCGGTGGTGACCCCGACCCGCACGTGGGGCACGATCATCTCCAGCACCTCGGCGGCGAGGCGCCCGGCGATGCGCATCTTCTCCGCTTCCTCCGGGGTCTTGAGGGGGATGCTCATGGTGGGGAGACGGGCATCTCGCTGCCCTCGGGGCCGCAGGGCAATTGCCGAAAAAGGATCCACCATGCTATAAAAGGCGACTGCGGATCGCAAATGGTTCGCAATTTCCCCAGGGTGCCGAGATTCGGCCCCGGATATTTCATTCCGCACACGTACCGTCACATGGGACCGGGTGCCTCGACCCCCCTCGGGTCGGGTCGTTCCATGGGGTCCGTGGAGGCTTAACCCTAACGACTGAGGAGCTTCTTCCATGAGCGACATCTCCATGCGCCAGATGCTGGAGGCTGGCGTGCACTTCGGACACCAGTCCCGCTACTGGAACCCGAAGATGGCCCCCTACATCTTCGGCCATCGCAACAAGATCCACATCATCAACCTGGAGAAGTCGCTCCCGCTGCTCCAGGGCGCTGCCAAGTTCGCGCAGCAACTGTCGGCCAACCGCGGCACCATCCTGATCGTCGGCACCAAGCGCCAGGCCCGTGACATCGTGGCCGCTGAAGCGCAACGCGCTGGCGTGCCTTTCGTCAACCAGCGCTGGCTGGGCGGCATGCTGACCAACTTCAAGACCGTCAAGACCTCGATCAAGCGCCTCAAGGACATGAAGGCCCAGCAGGAAGCAGGGCTGGATTCGCTGAGCAAGAAAGAGCAACTGATGTTCGTGCGCGAGATCGAAAAGCTCGAAAAGGACATCGGCGGCATCCAGGACATGACCACGCTGCCCGACGCCATCTTTGTGGTGGACGTGGGCTTCCACAAGATCGCCATTGCCGAAGCCAAGAAGCTGGGCATTCCGCTGATCGGTGTGGTCGATACCAACCACTCGCCCGAAGGCATTGACTACGTGATCCCCGGCAACGACGACTCTGCCAAGGCTGTGGAGCTGTACGTGCGCACGATCGCCGACGCCATCGTCGAAGGCCGTAACAACGCTGTCGCCGAAGTGGTGAAAGCTGTCGGCGAGGGTTCCGACGAATTCGTGGAAGTGGAAGAGTCCGCTGCCTGAGGCCCCGGCCCGCGCACTGAACTGCGCGAAAAAAAGTGGGGCTCGAACAGCCCCCTTTTTTTATCTGTTGAACTGAACTGAATACGGAGAAAACACAATGGCTGCAATTACCGCAAGCATGGTTGCCGAACTGCGCGGCAAGACCGACGCCCCCATGATGG
>CAZFHV010000061.1:0-16752 GCA_964519095.1 uncultured Chromatiaceae bacterium
CCGCAACGACCCGATGATCGCCCCTCCCAAGGTGATATCGTCAACGCGCTGCGGGTCGAGCTGCAAAACCACCCCCCACAGCCGAGATCTCCGCAATTGCCCCTACCACCCCCTACCCCCAGCCCCCGGGTGCGCCGACGCCCCCCACGCCCAACCCTGAAACAGGCTGCGTAACGGAGCACATCTGTACAAACTCCAGTGTCGGACTGAAGTCCGACCTACAGTCCGACACTCCGACCGACAGGCGGCGAGCCGATCACCTCAACGCTTATCCCACTTCCGGGGACGCCGCCCGATGTCACCCTGGGCTCGCCAAAAGGAGCCCCAGAGGGCCAGCCGCGCTCGTGGCTGCCGCCACCTCTTCGGGGTACGGTTGATTTTTTCCTTCGCCCCCTCATTTGCTGACTTAACCTTAAGGCCAGCGGAGTTATTTCCATGCGTATGGATAAGCTCACCACCAAGTTCCAGATGGCCCTGGCGGACGCCCAGAGCCTGGCGGTGGGGCGGGATCACCCGTTCATGGAGCCCGTCCACCTCATGATCGCCCTCTTGGATCAGGAGGGGGGCACGGTGCGTCACCTCCTTACCCAGTCCGACGTGAACGTCAACCAGCTGCGCTCCCGGCTCGGCGAGGCCCTGGAGCGGTTGCCCACCGTGTCGGGTGCCGCCGCCGGGGAGGTGCATGTCTCCAACGACCTCAACCGGCTGCTCAACCAGACCGACAAGCTGGCCCAGCAGCGCAAGGACGCCTACATCTCCTCGGAGCTCTTCGTGCTCGCCGCCCTCGACGACCGCGGCGAGCTGGGGAACCTGCTGCGGCAGGCCGGCGCCAGCAAGGGGGCCCTGGAGCGGGCCATCGAGGGCATGCGCGGGGGGCAGGCGGTGAACGACCCCAACGCCGAGGAGCAGCGCCAGGCCCTGGAGCGTTTCACCATCGACCTTACCGAGCGGGCCGAGCAGGGCAAGCTGGACCCCGTGATCGGCCGCGACGACGAGATCCGCCGCACCGTGCAGGTGCTGCAGAGGCGCACCAAGAACAACCCGGTGCTGATCGGCGAGCCTGGGGTGGGCAAGACCGCCATCGTGGAGGGTCTGGCCCAACGCATCGTCAACGGCGAGGTGCCCGAGGGCCTGCGGGGCAAGCGGATCCTGCAGCTCGACATGGGTGCCCTGATCGCCGGGGCCAAGTACCGGGGCGACTTCGAGGAACGCCTCAAGGGGGTGCTGAACGACCTCAAGAAGCAAGAGGGTCAGATCATCCTCTTCATCGACGAGATCCACACCATGGTGGGGGCCGGCAAGGCCGAGGGGGCCATGGACGCGGGCAACATGCTCAAGCCGGCACTGGCGCGGGGCGAGCTGCACTGCGTGGGGGCTACCACCCTCGATGAGTACCGGGAGAACCTCGAGAAGGACGCGGCGCTGGAGCGGCGTTTCCAGAAGGTGCTGGTGGACGAGCCCTCGGTGGAGGACACCATCGCTATCCTGCGGGGGCTCAAGCAGCGCTACGAGGTGCACCACAAGGTGGAGATCACCGACCCCGCCATCGTAGCGGCGGCCACCCTCTCGCACCGCTACATCACCGACCGCAACCTGCCCGACAAGGCCATCGATTTGGTGGACGAGGCCGCCTCGCGCATCCGCATCGAGATCGATTCCAAGCCCGAGGAGATGGATCGGCTGGAGCGGCGCCTGATCCAGCTCAAGATGGAGCGGGAGGCCCTGAAGAAGGAGTCCGACGAGGCCTCCAGGAAGCGCCTGGAGCACCTGCAGGGCGAGATTGCCAAGCTGGAGCGGGAACTGGCCGACCTGGAGGAGGTGTGGAAGGCGGAGAAGGCGGCCCTGCAGGGCACCGCCCACGTCAAGGAGGAGCTGGAGCGGGCGCATTTGGAGATGGAGACCGCCCGCCGCGCCGGGGACCTCGCCCGTATGTCGGAGCTCCAGTACGGGCGCATCCCAGAGCTGCGCCGCCGCCTGGAGCAGGCCGCGGAGGCGGAGCAGCGGGAGACGAAGCTGCTGCGCAACAAGGTCACCGACGAGGAGATTGCCGAGGTGGTCTCCAAGTGGACCGGCATCCCGGTCTCCAAGATGCTGGAGGGGGAGCGGGACAAGCTCCTGCACATGGAGGAGGCCCTGCACCGGCGGGTGGTGGGCCAGGACGAGGCCATCCGAGCGGTGGCGGATGCCATCCGCCGCTCCCGCGCCGGCCTGGCGGACCCCAACCGCCCCATCGGCTCCTTCCTGTTCCTCGGTCCCACCGGTGTGGGCAAGACCGAGCTGTGCAAGGCCCTCGCGGAGTTTCTGTTCGACACCGAGGAGGCCATGGTGCGCATCGACATGTCGGAGTTCATGGAGAAGCACTCCGTGGCCCGTCTCATCGGCGCCCCGCCGGGCTACATCGGCTACGAGGAGGGTGGCCACCTCACCGAGACGGTGCGGCGGCGCCCCTATGCGGTGATCCTGCTCGACGAGGTGGACAAGGCCCATCCGGACGTCTTCAACGTGCTCCTGCAGGTGCTCGACGACGGCCGCCTCACCGATGGCCATGGGCGCACGGTGGACTTCCGCAATGCCGTGGTGGCCATGACCTCCAACCTGGGGTCGGATCTGATCCAACGCCTCGCCGGCGAGGAGCACTACGGGGAGATGAAGGCGGCGGTGCTCGAGATCGTCGGGCAGTTCTTCCGGCCGGAGTTCATCAACCGCCTCGACGAGCTGGTGGTGTTCCATCCGCTGCAAAAGGAGCAGATCCGGGCCATCGCCCGCATCCAGATCCGCTACCTGCAGCGGCGCCTGGCGGACCGGGACATGCGCCTGGAGGTGAGCGACGCGGCCCTGGATCACCTGGGGCAGGCCGGCTTCGACCCGGTGTATGGCGCCCGTCCCCTCAAGCGGGCCATCCAGCAGCAGTTGGAGAACCCCCTGGCGCAAGAGATCCTGCGCGGGCGCTTCGCCCCGGGGGACACCATCGCGGTGGATCTGGGGGAGGGGAGGCTGCGCTTCGAGTCGGTGGCAGAGGCCGAGGTGGTGGGCTGAGGGAACTTTACGCAGCCCGGGAAGCGGGGGGCGGGGGCGACAGGGGCACCCCCTTGGGCCTACACTAATCGGGCAGCCTCGCGCCTGTTCGGTGGCGGGTGCGGACGGGGTCGCGAGGCCCTGTCCGGGCCCGCCGATCTCGGTCTTTGCCCACGTTGCTCAGGAGTAGTCCATGGATCTGTCCGTGCTGTCGACGGTTCCGGTCATCGTTCTCGCAGTCGTTCTGGTGATCCTGAGTGCCGGGATCGGGCACGGGGTGGGGAAGTCCCGGGAGCTCAAGCGCAAGGATGCGGCCCTGGCGGACGCCGAGATGGCCCGCAAGGTGGCCCTGAACGAGCTGCGCACCCATCAGGAGCGCAAGCTCGATGCCCTGGTGATGAACAACGCGGAGCAGGTCAACCAGCTCAAGCAGGGCCATGCGGGTGAGATCGAGCGCATCGGCGCCGAGCACGCGGAGCTCGTCCGCCGGCTCAACGATTCCAACAACGCCAACCTCAGCGCCCTGAAGAAGGAGCACGAGGGGCAGGTCACGGCGCTCAAAGAGCGCCACGCCGCCGAGTTGGAGGCGCTGCGCCAGGCCCACGCGGAGGCCATGCGGGCGGGCGAGGCGGAGCACCGGCGGGCGGTGGAGACGCTGAGCGCCGGGCACCAGGCGCAGGTGCAGCAGATGCGCGATGAGTACGTGCGTCTCGAGGTCGAGCGCGACGCTCTGGCGCAGACGGCCGCGGAGCTCACCCGAAAGGTCGCCGATCTCCACAACCGCATCAAGGAGACCCGCTTCAACAACATGCTGTCCGTCTCCAAGTCCGGCGAGAAGCTGATCCGGGTGGTGCGCAGCGTCCAGGAGCTGGCCACGGAGCTCGATGAGACCTCCCGGGCCGTCACCGACGGCGAGTACTCCTTCTTGGCCGAGATCAAGGACATGCGAGACCGGGAGACCGTGCTCCGTCTCGCCGGCGGGGGGCCGGCGCATAGCGAGGCATCGCCTCCGACGGAGGCGCCGGAGGCCGGGGCCCCCGTTTCCGAGGACCAGCCCGCCCCGGCGGGGGAGGGAGAGCCGGCGTCCGAGGAGACCTCGCGGGAGGCGGAGGCGGGTCCCGGCCCGGAGTCGCTCCCCGGCGGCGATGGGGACGAGCTGGAGGGGTTGGAGCTTCCCGCCGATGGGCCCCTGCTCGCGGACGACGAGGTCCCCGACAACCAAGAAAGCCCCGCGGAGGATCCGACTCAAGCCGAAGGCCCAACGGAAAGGGTGTGAAACCGACTGTACAGCGTCGCGCCGCCGAGGCGGCGCGATTCTAAGCGGGCTGGAGGAGCTCCGCGGTCGGGCCGGCTCCGGACTCTGCTGTGGGAACGGAGCTGGATGGGTCCGCACCCCTGTTGCCGGAGGCGATAGGGGGGTCGTCCTGACGCCAGGGGAGGTGGATCGCGCCCTCGCGCACGAAGCCGGAGGGGTTGCCCAGCTCGTCGTAATGCGCGCAGCGGCCCTCGCGGATCAGGAAGTCACCGATGTAGCGGTGTGAGACCCGCGCCTTGAGGTGGACACTGAAGTCCAGCCCAAGGCAATGGCAGACCAGCCCGCGGATCACCCCGGCGTGGGCCACGATCAGCAGGGTCTCGCCAGGGTGCCGCTCGGCGATAGCCAGGAAGGCGGCGGCGCTGCGCCGCTGCATCTCCCGGAAGCTCTCCCCCTCTGGGTAGACGAAGTCGAGATCGGTCTTGTACTCGGGGAAATGGGACATCGCCCAGTCTTTGCACTTCCCCCGCAGGCACCCATAGTTGATCTCGTTCAGTCCCTGGTCGGGATGGGTCAGGGCCAGGCCCCACCGGTCGGCGTAGTAGCAGGCGGTCTGTTGAGCGCGCCCCAGGGCGCTCGAATAGATGGCATCGAAGGCGATCTGGCGGCGGCGCAGGGTGCGGGCGACCTGGAGGAGATCCTCTTCCCAGTTGGCGGCCGGGGGCGCATCGCCCCAGCCCATGATGAGCTGATGGGCGTTGCTCAGGGTGCGGTAATGCCGCACCAGCAGGATACGCGTAGCGGGCCCGCGGGATCGCTCCGGGCTATAAGACTCTGTTTGGCTACCCATGGTGTCCTGTGCGCTGCACTCGGCGCAGCTCATAGGTGCCTGAGGCGATGCGCCTCAAGGGGGGCTGGAATCTAACCCAAACGCCGGGGCCTCGCCAATAAGGGTTTTCCATTAGTTCGGCCCCTTGCGGGTCACTCAGCGGCCGATCCACTCGGAAGTGCATACCGGATCACGGTCCGGATGGCGTTGGCGAAGTCGTGAAAGGAGTGGGGCTTCACCAGGTAGTCTTCAACCTCGTAGCGAAAGGCGGCGGCCCGGTCATTGGGCTCGTTGGAAGAGGTGAGGACGATCACCTTGAGGTCGCGCAGCTGCGGGTCGGCGCGCAGCTCCTGCAGGAACTCGATGCCGCTCATCCGCGGTAGGTTGAGGTCGAGGAGGATCAGGGCGGGCCGGATGCGGGGGAATCCCTGACCCCGCAGCATTCCGAGAGCGTCGGTAGCGGTGCGCGCCACGTGCAGGGGGTTGCGGATGCAATGCCTGCTCAGCACCCGCTGGACGGTCATCACATCCACCCGGTCATCCTCGATCAACAAGATGCCCGCCTCGCTCTCGTTCATCGCTGCGCCTTCCCTTCGGGGTACGTCGTGGCAGTGGTTTCGGGGGATTCCTTGGCCCAGGTGAAGCGGAAGCGGCTTCCCTGGCCGGGCGCCGAGTCCAGGGTGATGCTACCCCCGTGCTCCTCGACCAGTTTCTTGACCAAGGCGAGCCCGATGCCGGTGTCGCCCTGGTAGTCCTTGACGTTGAGTGTCTGGAACATCAGGAAGATCTTGTCGTGGTATTCCGCCGGTATGCCGGGGCCGTCGTCGCTGACCTCGAACTCGCAGTGGCCATTGAGGTCGCGTCCCGCTACCCGCAGGGTGCCGCTGTTGCGGTGGTGGTGCTTGATGCCGTTGCTGATCAGGTTGGCGAACACCTGGCCGAGGTGGAGCCGGTCGGTGGGCAGCACGGGCATGTCGGCGGCCACCAAGACCCGAAACCCCGTGGGCGGGGCCAGGGAGTCGACGGTGTCCGCCACAAGCTGGGCGGTGTCGACCATCTCGATGGTGCCCTCCGAACGGCCGATGCGCGAATAGGTGAGGAGGCCCTCGATCAGGGCGTGCATGCGTGCCACCCGGTCGCGGAGGAGGTCCAACTGCTCCCGCGTCTCGGGGGACAGCTTCCCTTCGAGGTCCTCGGCCAGCCAGGCCGCCAGGTTGGAGACGCCCCTCAGGGGTGCCTTGAGGTCGTGGGAGGCCACATAGGCGAACTGCTCCAGCTCCCGAGCCCGTCGCTCCGCCTCGCCGGTGCGCCGGGCGACGCGCTGCTCGAGGGTGGCGTTGAGGATCTGCAGGGCCCGCTCCGCCCGCCGCCGCTCGCTCACCTCGGTGTTGAGCGCGGCGTTGGAGCGTTCGAGCTCCCGGGTGCGCTGGGCCACCAGGCGCTTGATCTGCTCCTGCTGCCCGAAGAGGGTGAAGACATAGAACATGGACAGGGTGATGAAGGCCAGTCCCCCCAGCACCACCAGGCTGCCGCTCCAGCCCTCCGGCTCAAAGAATCCGGGCAAGGGGCGACTGATCACCCGCAGCACCTGGTTACCGACTTCGACGCTGTCGGTCTCGATTTTGAGGGGATGGGGGGTCACGTCCAGGGTGCTGGAGGCGTCGGCCAGCCGCGATCTGTGGGTGTAGAGGAGGGTTGGCTCACCGCTACCGTCCTGGGCGTAGAAGCTCATCTCCACCCCGGCAGGCGTCAGGGTCTGGAGGGCGTTCTCGATAAGGGTGCCGATGGCGAAGCGACCGATCACGAACCCCCGCAGCGCCCCCTTGACGGCCTCTGCCCGCCGCTCGTCCCACTCCTCGCCCTCGGTACCCTCCGCCTGCTCAGGGCGGTCATAGAGGGGCAGGTAGGCAGCAAAGCCGGTCACGGGTCCTTGCTCACCAAAGTAGGTCCGCGGAAAGGACACCTGGAGCTGGCCGGAGGCGGTGGCCCGCTGCAGCGCGCCCAGCTCTTCGGGGACGGACGCCAGGTCTAGGCCCAGTTGCGGCTTGTTGCGGCTGTAGGGTTGCAGATAGAGGACCGGATAGGCCTCGGCCCTGGGTGCCGCATCCCGCTGCTCGCCGGTGGGGAGGGTGTCGAGGATGCGAAACCGGGCAAAGCTGATTCGCGCCTGGTTGAGGAAGGCCTCGCGTTGGCGCTCCAGCACTCGAGGCACCCATTCGAGGGATACGATCCCCGGGCTGTGCTTGAGGGCCGGGCCAACGAACTCTCGGAACTGGCGCCGGCCCACCTGGGCGGAGGTGTCGAAGAAGCTCGCCAGGTCCTGGAGCACTCCCAGGGCGTGGGATAAGGCCCGTTCGGTCACCAGTACCCGGTCGCGGGTGGCCTCGGCGAACGAGCTCTGGGCACGCTCACGCTCCAGTGCGGTCACCCGCCAGCCGACCACCAGGGTGATGCTGACCCCTAGGGCAGCCAGGAGCAGTACTTGGGCGTGGCTCGAGCGGGCCAGGCTGCTGATCTTGGCCCTGATGCGGGGGCCGTAGGTCCGCAGCCAGTCGGCGAAGCGGGCAGCCATGACCCCGCGCAGGGCCTCCGCCCGGCGCCCCAATCCGCTCAGCCGGTGCTGGATGTCGTGGGTCAGCATCGCCTCGGCGCAAGCCGGCGCGGGCCCGCAAGGCGGACGGCGCGGGGTGTACTCTGGCAGCGAATCATTTACTTCAGCGCGGCCTGGTCCGGGGGATGTCTGGAGAGGATCTCGGCCATCACCTGGCGCACCACCTGGTGCACGGTCTCGTCCACGTTCCAGTTGGCGATGACCGGGACGCCGGCTCGCTCGGCCTGGTCGACGAAGAAACTCTGCAGCTCCCAGATGCTGTCGATGCGATCCCGATGGATCGAGGAGCTGCGCTCGGGCTGCTCTCGGGCCCGATGGCTGATCTGGCGTCCCAGGCGCTCGATGGGGGTGACGGCGAGCACCACCGAGACCAGGGTCGCCTTCTTGCGGACCTTGCCCAGGTCGAGCCGGCTGGGGAGCACGTGGACCCCGTCCACGATCAGGTGGTGGCGCTCCTGCACCGCCCGCTGGATGGTGGCCTCGAGGGCCACCTTGACGGTGCCGAACTGGGACAGGAAGCCGGTGATGACCGGGTTGTCGCTGATCATCTGTCCCACCAGGGGCTCCACCTCCGGCAGGCCGCGCCAGGCCTCGAAGCTGGAATAGGCCAAAGTGGGTGCCACGTGGGGGACCAGGTAGCAGCGGATGATCTCCCGCATGATGTCCGTGGACTGGGTGCGGGTGATGCTCAAGAGATAGGCGAGCTCGGCGGCCACCGTGCTCTTGCCGGTCCCCGTGGCCCCGCCGATCAGCAGGATGAGGGGTTCGCCGCTGTCCTCGAAGCGGCAGCGGGCGAGGAACCGGGCGGCGGCCTGGTTGGAGATCTCCTCCTTGAGGGTCTCGAAGATCAGCCGGCGCAGCTCCCGATGATCGATCTCCGCGGCGGGCCGGCGGCGCAATAGGTCCTGGACGGTGCGCGCGGCCTCCATGGCCTCCTCGCCGGCGATGGCGCAGCCGCGGAGCTGCCGGCTGAGTATGCCCACGGAGAAGGGGCGGTCGCGGGTGGGGGAGCGGATCAGGATCTCCCTGTCGGCGTCCCTCCCCGCCTCATAGGCCTCGCGCATGGCCTGCCCGAAACGCTTCTCCACCTCCTGGGCCACCAGCTGTCTCAGCTCCTTGCTGGCCACCTCCTCGGAACGCTCCAATTCGACCCGGGTGTCCTGGGCGATGCCGTAGGCGTCCTCGAAGGGCAGCCCCACGTCCGTGAGGGACTGGACCAGGACACCGCGGAGGAAGGGCACCTTCTCCCCCCTGGCGGGGTGGACCACGAGCAGCTTCTTAGACATGGGACCAGCGCCGGGTCGGCGGGCGATGGCGGGCGCAGGGGGCGGGGTGGGGTAGGAAGTCGATCATCGCGAGGGACCCCTTGGTTGCCTCGTGGAACCCAATGGCCTGTGGGGGAATGCTAGCACAGGGGGCTCGGCACCACCCGCGCGTGGGCCCTGTCGTCGGGGCCGTCGGCGCAGGGGTAGGGGACTGGATCATTCCTCGAGGGTGATCACCCGGATCAGGTCGGTGCCACCGGCGCGCTGGCTGGAGCCGGCAGTGGCTACAACGATGTCGCCCCCCTGCACATAGCCGAGCGCCCGCGCTTGATCCACACCGAAGTCGATCTTCTCCTCGTCGCTGCGGGGGTCGGAGTAGAGCAGCGGGATCACCCCCCAGTTCATGGCCAGGCGCCGGGCCACCGCGGCGGTGGCGGTGACGGCCAGGATGGGGCACTCGGGACGGTGCTTGGAGATCTGACGCGAGGTGAAGCCGGTCTCGGTGAGGCTGAAGATGGCCGTGGCCTGCAGTTGCGCCGCCATGGTGACCGAGGCCTGACTGACCGCCTCGGTAACTACGTTGGACGGGTGGGGCAGGATCTTCTGCAGGTACCCGTACTCGCGCAGGGACGCCTCGGCCCGCAGCGCCAGCTCGTGGAGGGTGCGCACCGCCTCCACTGGGTAGCGGCCGGCGGCGGTTTCCCCCGAGAGCATCACCGCGGAGGAGCCATCCAGGATGGCGTTGGCCACATCCGAGGCCTCCGCGCGGGTAGGGCGGGGGTTTTGCTCCATGGAGGCCAGCATCTGGGTGGCGGTGATGGCGGGTTTGCCGTTCAGCACCGTGGTGCGAATGATCTTTTTCTGGGTGCTCGGCACCTCGGCGAGGGGCAGCTCCACCCCCAGGTCGCCGCGGGCCACCATGATGCCGTTGGCCACCTTGACGATGGCCTCCAGGTTGTCCACCCCCGCGCGGTTCTCGATCTTGGCGATGATGGGGATGTCCACCCCCTCCTCACGCAGGATCTGCCGCATCTCCAGCACGTCCTCGGGGGACTGCACGAAGGAGGCGGCGATGTAGTCGACGCCGAGGCGCGCCGCGAAGCGCATCTCCCGCACCACCTCCTCGTGATGCTCCGGGCTCAGCAGGCTCATGGAGAGCTGGGTCTCGGGCAGGTTGATGCTCTTGCGATTCCCGAGGGGTCCGCCGTGGATCACGCGGCAGCGGATGGTCTCCGCCGAGGCCTCGATGACGCTGAGCTCGATGGCCCCATCGTCGAGCAGGATCAGGGTCCCGGGGGCCACCTCCTGGGGAAGCTGGCGGTAGGAGACGGACACCCCGCTCCCGTCCCCGGGTCGAGCGTCGGTATAGAGGCTGAACTCGGCGCCGGGGTGCAGCTCCACCAGGCCGACCGCCAAGGTACCGGTGCGGATCTCGATGCCGCGGGTGTCGAGCATGATGGCGATGTGGGCGCCGAGCTCGGCGGCCACCGCGCGCAGCCGCGCCACCGTTTCCTGGTGGCTCGTGAGGGTGCCGTGGCTCAGATTGAGGCGGGCCACGTTCATTCCCGCACCGATCATGGCGCGCAGGACCTCCGGGGACTGGGAAGCGGGTCCGATGGTGGCGATGATCTTGGTCTTGCGCAGGGCGGGTCGGGGCGTCATGTGGGGGTCCGATACAGCTTGGATGACCAAATTTTTCAGCTTTTCACAAGCTGGCCCGACAAATCAACCCAGTATTTCTGGTGCTTGGCCCATCCCGTCCCCTCGTGAAGGGCAGGGATTGAGGCCCCCTGGTCTGGGCGTATAAGCTCAGGTCCAAGACCAAGGGCGACTGGAGGAGGACAGGGTTGGAGCTTAAACGATCTCAATTGATGGAGGCCGCCGAGCGGGGGCTGATCAGCGTCGAGCAGGCCGCGGCCCTCTGGGCGTTCCTCGGTGAGCGCAACCGCGATGTGCCGAGCTTTCGCACCACCCACATCCTCTACTACTTGGGGGGGATCATCGCCATCGCTGCCATGAGCCTCTTCATGACCCTCGGGTGGGAGGCATTTGGCGGCTGGGGGATCTTCGCCATCGCCCTCGCCTACGGCTTGGGGGCCCTGTGGCTGACCGGGTACCTGCTGGAGCGTAAGGGACTGCCGATCCCGGCGGGGATCCTGGGGGCCCTGGTGGTGGCGCTGACGCCGCTCGCCGTCTACGGGCTGCAGGAAGGCCTCGGCTGGTGGGCGGAGGGGCGGGTCTACCGCGACTATCACATCTTCATCGATTGGCGCTGGATCCTCATGGAGCTCGCCACCCTGGCGGTGGGTGCCCTGATGCTCTGGCGCTACCGGCTGCCGTTCCTGTTCATGCCCATCGCCGTGACGCTCTGGTACCTGAGCATGGACCTGGCACCCTTCCTGTTCGGCAACGAGGATCTGAGCTGGGAGCTGCGCAAGCGGGTCTCCCTGGTTTTCGGGCTCCTGATGCTCCTGTTCGCCCTCTGGGTGGACTTGCGGGACCGCACCGACAAGGACTTCGCCTTCTGGATCTACCTCTTCGGGGTGCTCGCCTTCTGGGGCGGCCTGTCGCTGCTGCGCTCCGACAGCGAGCTGGGCAAGCTCGTCTATCTGGGCATCAACCTGGGGATGATCTTCACCGGGGCCCTGGTGTCGCGGCGGGTGTTCGCGGTATTCGGCGGCCTGGGGGTGGCCGGTTACCTGGGGTACCTGGCCTATGGTCTCTTCTCCGACAGCTTGCTCTTTCCCTTCGCGCTCTCGGCGGTGGGGCTCGCGGTGATCTATGCGGGGATCCTCTGGCAGCGGCACGAAGCTCGCATCGGTGGGGCGGTCCGCCGGTGGCTTCCCCCACCCATCCGCGCTTTAGTGGAGCGGCGCGGCTGAGCCTCGCCCCCTCGGCTGGCGCCCCAATGGCCTCAGTAGGCTACCGGTAAGACTCGGGGGTCGCCGGGAGCTGGTCCCCGGTAGTGGCCACCGATCTTCACCACCAGGTGGTGACCGCTGCACTGGGCCTCCCAGCACTGGAGCTCCCGGTTCCAGTCGATGCGCATGGGTCTAAAGCTCCAGTCTCCCACCCCGCCTTCACACTGGATCAGCTCGGGGTCCACGACGAGGGAAGTTACCGTATCGTCCTGGACCGCCAGGACGCCAAAGATGCCCGAAAAGTGCCCGCAGCCCTGGCACCCGATGCCGAACAACTGCACACTGCTGCCAACCGACGGAAGATAGCTCATGGCTCTGACCTCGCTCCGCACCGGGCGGGTCGGTAACGCACCGCGCTTGCCATATCCAAAGACGACTGCGGCGCAAAAACCTGCTCAATTCGATTCTATTCGCATTATCGCAATTATCGACCCGTTGCTGCGACCGGTCGTCGGGTTTTCCGGCTCGCTGTACCGGCTCGCTGGGTGTGCGCGAGCTCGCCAGGTCTGTTGGCCTCAGGTCCCCAGGTCCTTTTCTCTCGTGGGAGCGGCGTCCTCGCCGCCACTGGGCTGCCTACGGAAGAGTCCGTTAGGAGATGCGAGCCGATGCGCATGGGGGGTTGGAGCAGGGCCCTTGAGACCGGCCAGGCAACTCCTGCCCCGCGTGTGTCGGGGTCCCGACGTCCGGCGCAGGCGAACTGCGTCAGGACACGGCGGGTGGAAGCCCTGGCGCGACGGACTCGTACATCGCCCGATAGGACTCGGCCATCCGGCTCCAGTCCCACCCCTCGGCCGTCTCCCGCGCCGCTTGTCCCATCGAGAGGCGCAGCTCCGGGTCGGCGGCCAGGAGCGCGAGCCGGTCGCGGATGTCTTCAACCGACGGCTCGACGAAGAAACCGTTCACCCCGTCGCGGACGAACTCCGGCATGTTGCCGACTCGGGTGGTGACGAGCGGCACACCGCAAGCGGCGGCCTCAAGGCAGGGGTTGGGTGTCCCCTCGCTGCGGCTGGCGCACAGATACACGTCGATCCCCTGGTAAAACTCCGACATCTCCGCCAGGGTGCGCCAGCGCTCCTCGCGGATCGCGGTCACGAGTCGGGCGCCCGGCAATCCCTCGACGGCGGGGACGATCAGGTTCGGAAAGCCGCGCTGCTCCGGCCCCTGGTTGCTGAGGCTCCCGGCCCAGCCGACGCGCAGCTCGTTGCCCACGCTGGCGGCCTCGCCGGGGCGGAAAAACGAGGTGTCCACGCCGTTCGGCGTGTGTTGGACGGGGCGCCCGAGGAGTAGACGGGTCTCCTCGACGAGCCGAGGGTTGTTCGCGAAGACCGCCCGTGCCCGCCGGAGCACGGCGAGGCCGGGCTCGCGCCGCGCCCCCTCGAGGTCCACATGGGCGCAGACCCCCACGAGCAGCTTCGCCGCATGGCGCTGGAACGCCTCCTCCAGCCGCTCCATCCGCTGGAATTGCATCCAGAAGAAGACCTGGACGAGGTCCGCGCGATCGAGATCCTCCTCGCGCAACTCCTCCGGGAAGCCCTTGCGCATTCGGAATCGGTCGCCAAGGACGCAGATGAGATTGTCCGCCTTGCGCTCGATGGCCCAACCGGGACGATCGGCGACGAGCAGAACCTCGCGCATGGCCGGCTCAGCCGCCCGGACCCGGCCCAGGGTCGGCTGTGGCCGCAAGCACCTGGTCGAACCAGTGGCGGGTGCGGGGGTGCGAGGGGTCGAGGCGATCGTCGCCCCCGTAGCGGTGCAGCTCACCCTCCGGCGGGAAGGCAAGCAGCTCTGGGCGAAAGCACGCGCGCCACCCGTGCCAGCCGCGTGCCAGCTCCTCGGGGTTGAAGGCACGCTGCAGGTACTTATCCGCGAAGTGCTCCCGACTCAGGCAGAGGTAGTGCTTCACAAGAAAGAGCTCCGGTGCGATGCGCAACAGCGGCAGGCGTAGCTGGTGTCCACCGGACCAGGCGAATTCTGCCTGGCCCACCGCCGGCTTCTTCTACGCCCGTACCAGGTGCTGGGGGCGCGGGGCAAAGGGGTAGTACCAGAGCATCGTCCGCTGGTATTCCCTGTGGTCGTGCTCGGGGGACTCGGCAGTGGGCAGGAAGGTGAACTCGAGCGACTCCGCCGCCGTGTAGCCGGCGACGTCCGCGGCGGCCAGCGCCGAGGCGAGCGTCCCGCGCCCGCCCGGGGCGAGGTGGATCTCATCGGCATCGACGTTAAGGAACCAGGTCGCGTCGATCTCAGAGGCGAGCGCTTCCTTATACATAAGTAGGCGCTCCAAATGGAAGGTTCCGTCGCGCGGCAGGTCTTCGATCGTTACCCGGGAGCCAGCGAAGCGGCGCGCGATCGCCCCGGTTGCATCGGTCGAGCCGTTGTCGATGACGTGGACGTCAACACCCTGCCCGAGCAGGTGCTCGAGGCAGGAAGCGAGGAAACGCTCCTCGTTGTAGGCCGCTATCAGTGCAACGATGCGCATGCTCACGGGATTCCGCCGCCAGAGGTTCTCTAGCCTAGGGTGCCACAGGCATCCGCTCTACGGCACCAGGGGTGTCGGCACCAGGGGTCTCGCTGGGTCAGGGTCGCGGTGGCACCCTGGCGGGTTCCGCCGAACGCCAAAGCCGCGATCGCCTCTTGCTCGCCGAGGGGCGCGGATCGCCCCTGGGCATCCACTAGGGTTTTAGGAGTTTCTTCTGGGCCTCTTTGCGCTCCGCAGCACGGCGCTCTACCTCTTCTTTGGCCCAGTCGCTTGGATTTCTTGGTGCCGAGGGGACCTTCTGGGGATCGGCTCCGGTGCCCTGCTGGGTTGCGGAGGGGGGCAGGTCGAGCGTCCTGGGCGTGGGTGGTGCGTCCGGATGGGCGCTGAGTTTCTCCATCGCTTGCGCATCTTCCTCGTAGAGAATCCCCCACATCACGCGCTGTGCCGGGGTCTGGCGGGCTTGCTGTGCCGGTCCCGCGGGTGCCGCATCAACCATCTCCGTGAAGGCGAGGGTGCGGCCCTGCTGCTCACTGAAGCTCAAGGCGCGTCCCGGCTTGCCCGTGGCACGCTCCATCACCGCTTCGCGGCAGGCGGCGATGTGCGCCGGCTTTACGAAGGTGGCCGCGCAGGCATCCGCCACCTGTTCCGGGGTCACATCGGGCAGGCTTTCGAGGTCTTTCTGGGCGCGGTCGAGCTCGGCCGCGGCATCCTTCGGTGCCTTGTTCGCCTCGTCGAGGCGCCTGGTGGCCTTGGCGTTCTCGCCGCCCTCCAGCGCCGGTGCCAGGTTGAGGCACATCCCCACGCCGAGGGCGGCGCACAGTAGGACGCGGACTGCGATCTTGGTGCTCATGGGGTCGGTTTCTCGCCGGAAGCGGTGGCGGGGCCTGTTGGTGCAGGGTTCGGGTCCACTGGGACAAGGTCGATGGGCCTCCACAGGGGCCGCGTCGCTGCTATGACATCACTATGTTACCGCTCTTCCACCGTTCGGACGTCGTCACCGCCCCTGAGCAGATGGGCGGCGAAACAATTACCGGGGGTATGGGGCGTTGCCCGCTTTCGGGTCCGCCGGCCCCCGACAACAGATCGCATCGCCTTGGGTGCCAACGGTGGGTCCGGATGCTGTCGTTTCACCCGCGTCGTGATCGAGTCGAGGAAGCGGCAGGATGCCGGAAAGACATCGACCAGTTTGCCGAAGGTCCTGCGCCGTGCCCCACGCCCTGTGTGGGTTCTACCGGCCGCGGGCATACAATCTGCTATCTTTAGAAAGGGACATCGCCGCCCGCCAAACCCTGTTGCGAGCGCATGGGCCCCACCGACACTGATGCGCCGTAGGCGGTGACCACCGCAAGACAACGGACTCTAGGAACTGCACGCGGGGATCAATGCCTGGATTTAGGAATAGTGACTGAGCACCTCCGAAGTCATTAGGAATAAGCCGATGCGAAGCCGTAGCACCATCCTTTCCCTACTGGTACTGGCTGTCCTCCCCTTCTGCAATTTGGAAGCCCTGGAGACAGATACCTTCATCGTCACTGATCTCACCAAGCATCTATCACAGCAACGTCAGCAGGTTTTGACCCGCCAAGCCCAAACGCAGCTGGACCAAGTGCTGCGTTTCTACGCGGAGCCATCAAAGACGGAACAAATGGGCAAGATCCACCTTGAGTTTGATCAGCCCCGTGGTGGCGTCTATGCCACAGTCTTTCTCATGGAGGGTCAAGGCAAACGCAAGGCGCGTGTTGTGCGCCTTTTCGGTGCCGAAGAGGAGCCGCAGCAGGTCGCCCACAAACTCACGCACGCCACCTTTCCGAGTGCCGACAAGCTTGTCCGCAATATGATGGGTATTCCCATGGAGATGCGCTTCGGGAACCCGCTGAGCTTTCCCATGTGCGGCTTTCGCGCTGAAGACTGGGTAATCGCATTCCGGCAGCAGCAAAGCTACCTCCCTTTGGCCGATTTTGGACCTGACCACGAAGAGTGGGGCATGACGACGGAAAACGGCGTACCCGTCACGCGCAATCGATCCAGGCAACACATCATGTACGCCGAATCGGCGGCCTTTGGTGACTACTTGTTGCGAACCTACGGCGCCGAAAAGATGAAGCGGTTCTGGCACTCGTCCCAGGATGGCCGACGTCCCTGGGAGGAGGTGTTCGGTTCTTCGCTTAGTCAATTGGAAACGGCTTGGTTACGGGAAGTCAGCGCAGGGAAACCAGTCCCCCGTTTGCTCGAACTGTTCAAGCGCAATCCCCGGGACGCCTGCACGGAAGCACAGCGAATGCCCAAGAATAGGTAGGCGATTCTGGGCTACGTTGGATGCCCAATCAGCCCTTTTAAGGTGTCAGGTCGCAGATAGCCTGGTTTCGGCGAGCAACTTGGC